>NZ_BTPE01000002.1:0-481863 GCF_036245645.1 Algoriphagus taiwanensis
GGAAACAAAACTCCTGAAGAAATCCATCAAACCAATCAAAAAACAGATCGATTGTGGAAAAACTATTACCCCAAAAACCGTACACTTGTAAACCAATAAAAGGACTAACAGAAATAGTCAATCAGTATCAGGATTTAAACAATAACCTGTAAACTATTTTTAGGACGAGTCAGTCTGACTTCCAAACTAGGGTCAATTTGAGGTGCACCAAGGTTATTGATATTTTTTTTCACTTGGGCATAGGGGTAAAATCCTTCTGAATTGTCCTATACCTGAAAACTAAACCTGAGACAGTCTGACCAGCCTTTAAATCAGGCTAGTTGGCTGTCAGACTTAAAAATCAAACACTATGAAACGATTATTCATTCTCGTCATCTTCTTTGCCACAGTGCAAGTTGCTTTTGCCCAGCGGGCAGATTCTTTTCGGTTCCAGATGGATTTGGGTGCTGCTGCTCCAGGTGGAGGTGGAATCGGAGCCTTGGTCAATTTGGAGCCCCAGATTTTGGTAAAAGACAATCTGGCTCTCGGGATGCGATTTGCCGCAGTGGGGATGGCCAAAGATGTCACTTACTACGAAATCCCTGATGACTATGACGGGGAGCTTGGCGCCAATTTCTCCTTCTCCGCCACAGCCAATTACTACTTCAATCGGGAGAATTCACGGGTGGCACCCTATGTAGGAGCGGGATTTGGCTACTATGTTTTGAGCAATCTGGATGTGGACAGTCGAGACTCCGATTGGGAGCAGTTGGATGAGTTGAAAGCTTCTTTTGCCTGGGCACCAATGGTCCGAGCCGGGGTAGAGGTGGGTAAGTTTCGGGCGGGTCTGGAATACAACTTTGTTCCCAATTCTGATCTTCAAAACTTTGATGGAGACATTGTAGGTGAAGCCACCAACAGGTATTTTGGCTTTACCTTGGGTTATTTTATTGGAGGAGGAAGATGGGGGAGAAAGGGCTGGAATTAATATTTCCCAAAAGTTTAGAAGGTTTTAATAGTGAAAAAACCTGTATAAATAGTAAAGCTGGTCACCTTGAGCGGAGTCGAAAGGTCCTCGACTCCGCTCGGACTGACCTAATTTTCGTTTTTAAATCAAATAATCGTTTGTAACGGCTAATTTCCGATTAGCCATGAAGTAAATGGGAAAATTGGGTAAAAAGAATTAATGAAGAATCTCAACAATTTTTTACGGCCTTCGAAAGGCTTGGCGGCCCAAGAGCTTCCACTTTCCCTTTTCCTTTACCCAAACCATCATCACTCCCAGTTTGAGGTTATTGAGGGTGCCATTGCTTTCGATGTCCGCATCCACTTCATGCCGGACAATAGCGGTAGTTTTGTTATGAATCACAATAAAGAGGTCTGACATGTCCCATCGCTGATAATCTGCGCTTTTCGAGGAGAATACTTCAAGAAATTCACTTTGGGTCTCAATAGTGCCTCCAGAATGCCCATAGCTCAGCGCCGGGGAAGTAAGCTCTGCTAGAGTAGCTGCATCACTTTCCAGCATAGCTACTTTCATTTTTTGGACAGCCTTTTCAATTTCTTCTGTGGATTGAGCCAAGCCGATTTGGCTAAAGAGTCCCAAAAAAAGGATCAATATGTATTTCATGGTCTCGGTGGTTAAGGTTTATTTTCTTTTTCCCTGAAATGTCCCTGTGGCCATTCCTGCCAAGTCCACCGAACCCTTGATTTCCTGTGCGGTCGCAGTTCCGTCATAGGTGATTTTATTGCCTTGGATCGAAAACTCAAGGTGAAGTACATCGCCTTTGAGAGTTCCAGTTACCGGAGCATCTCCCAAACTTCCGGTGTAGGTTCCGGTAATGTTTTCGCCTTCCTGCTTGAGGACAAAAGTCGGCGCCCCGCTTCCCATATCCGTATTCACATCCACGACCCAAGTGCCTGTCAGGTCGATTTTATCCTGAGCTTGGAGGCTGCCTGTGCCGATCACCAGGATAAAGAGAAAGAAAATAAGATTTTTCATGATTGTATAGAATTAGATTAAAAGGTTAAAACCATGAAAAAGATAGTAAAAAAGAAGAAGCGGTGGATACTTCAGAGCTAAAAGAGCGCGATTTGGTTTTTGTCCGCGGATGCTTTTACTCCTTCCAGAAGCAGCAGTTTTTTCTTGGCATCAAGACCTCCCGCATAGCCGACCAGACTGCCATCCGATCCGATAATTCGGTGGCAGGGGATGATAATCGAAATCGCATTCGCCCCATTGGCAGAAGCCACGGCCCGGATCGCATCCGGATTTCCCAATTGCTGACTGAGTTCCAAATAGGACGCGGTCTTTCCAAAGGGTATCTGAAGCAGGGCCTTCCACACTTGGTTTTGAAAAGGAGTGCCTACCGGAAGGAGAGGCAGGTCAAAGGTTTTTCTTTTTCCCTCAAAATACTCCTTAAGCTGATTGATAGCATCTGCAAATACAGGAGAATCTCCTTCGACAAACTCGGCATTTAACCCTGCCTGAATCCTTGCATCGATGGATTTTCGCATTTTTCTGTACTTCCAGTCGCAGAGGCAAAGCTGATTGTCGAAAGCCCCAAGAATCAGGTCCCCAAAGGGAGTTTTGAAGGTTTGGGTGTGGATTTTTTTCATCTTGAGGAAAGGAAATGCTTTGCTGCTAGTTAGACTATTTTGTCGGTAAAAACCCGAACCTTGGCTTATTCTACGACAGCTTCCGCCTCAATTTCTACCAAATACTCATCTCCGATCAAATCTGCCCTGACCATGGTGTTGGCAGGTTGGATTTCTCCAAACCGCTTCCCGTGAGCTCGTGAAATCGGTTCCCATTGATCTACATTTCGGATAAAAATCCTCGTGCGCACCACATCCTCCATTTTTCCTCCCAAAGAAAGAATCGCACCTTCGATCTTATCCAGAATGAAATTAGTCTGGGCAGCAGGATCTTTTCCTCCAATGGCCCTAGAACCATGCGTGGCCGTGGTGCCGGAGACCAAAATCCGGTTGCCTTTCTTCACTGCCCGGCTAAATCCTGCGATATCTTCCCAAATCGTACCGCTCAGAGCCTTGGTCCTTCCGTCCGAACCTGCCTTGGTAGGATAAGGGACTGGAAAGCTATCCAAATGATGACTCAGATCCCCTGAAGCAGTCAGGAAGGGCGGTTTTCGGTATTCATCTCCGCAATCTCCGGGGATTTTCTGGAGTTCGGTCAAAGCTTTTTGGATAGCGGCCTCCTCGTTTTCACTTAGGGAAAAGGAGAAAAGCTGCTGATTCTCTTCCAGATGTTGACTTTGGCCCAGCCTCGCGCCGATGATTACTCCTCCCACAGCAGGTCGGGTCATGATAAAATGACTCGCCAAGGTGGAAATGCTGACTCCTTTTGCTTTTGCAATGGGCTGGAGAACCTGCAAGAGCTGCTGGTAGCGCTCCCAACCCCCAGCCGAATCAATGTATCGCTTGTTCTTCATCTGAGACCAGGTCAGGGATTCATCCAGCTTGGGTTCGGATTTCCCCAGCCATTTTTCGGACAAAAATCCTCCGGCTAGCGTCCCAAAGGCCAGGAGTTTGACTCCGTGCTTTTGGCAGAGAGCGGTCATCTCTCCGGCAGCCCGCTGATCCAAAAGGGAATAGCAAACCTGATTGGAAACGACTTCAATGCCGGAATTGAGGACGATATTCAGATGAGCTGTGTCAAAATTGGTCAACCCCAAATGCCCGATCAGGCCTTCTTCCTTGAGTTCCTGAAGCCAAAAAAGCGCATCCAGCCAGCCCGGATGGGCATATTGCCAGGCATGAAACTGCATCAAATCGATCCGCTCAGACTGCATTCGGGATAATGCCGTTTGTACGGCTTCCCGAACTTGGGCCTTGCTCAGATTGCCAGGAGAAGGCACCCATTTGGTGAAGTGTTGGGCTAGGTCTTGCCCGTAGGTTTTTCGAAAAACCCCTGAAATTTCCTCTGCTGACCCATAATGATCCGCCATGTCAAAGGTATGAAAGCCGGCATCCACGTAGGATTTCATGGCTTGGGCAGCGGGAACCGGGTCCACTTTTTTGCCATCCCGCTCCATATCTGCGATTTGCCAAAGGCCGATCAATGCTCGGGAAATGCTCAGTCCGGGGGCAAGTTCTATCGTTTTTGAAATTGACATCTTATTCAGGGGGTAATTGGGAAAATTGATTTTTGAGCTCAGGGTTTTGGGAAAATTTGTTTTTCCAGCGGAAAATGAAATACAGGGTGGCCAAGGCCATCACCAAAAGCCAAATCCAGGTGGAGTGAAAGTACCATTCCGAAAGCGGAGTTTGTAAGTCTTTGACGATATGGATGATCAAAAATCCACTCAGGAAGATTACCCCGGCAAAGCCCACCATTCGCTGAAGGAATGGGCTTTTGAGCACAATAATCCGTTCGTACAGAGTGGGGTTCACCTTCGGGAAGAAAAGCAGGGAAAGGCACATCAGTAGGAAATTGACCAGCATGGAGGTGACCATAATGTCTATGCCGAGAAAGAAGTCTCCGGCGAAATGGCTTCCCAAAATCCCCAACGTAGAAACCAGCCCGCTGAGCAAAATGGCCAGATAGGGGCTTTGGTATTTCGGATGAACTGCCGAAAGTCGGGAAGGGAAAATGCCATCCTCTGCCCAGGAAAAGACCAGTCTGGAAACCGAAAGTATCATGGCCGGAAGATCGTTCAAGAGGGCAATGGCTGCTCCCAAAAGGATCAAAACGCCCAAGCCCGAAGGCAAAACATAGCTGAGCAATCCAGCTGCCGTGAGGTCCTTTTTGAGGGATTCCTCCGCCACAAACTGCCAAGGCACGGTATGATACACGGCGTAGGTGAAGGCAAAATAGAATAAGCCCACTCCGAAAATGGCCAAACCAATAGCTCGGGGGAGGTTTTTCTCCGGATTTTTCGCCTCTCCTCCTGCCTGAGCAATGGCATCAAAGCCGATAAAGCTGGAAAAAAGCAAGGCTGCGGCCGAGAGGAAGGTTTTCCAGTGGAAAGTGCCGGGATATAGGTCTTGGGTTTGTTGGTCTTTTTCCTGAAGGGCAAAAAGAAAATCACTTTGCTCGTAAGCCAAACCGCAAACAATCACAATGGCTCCCAGGCCAAACATCAATAGCATCAGAGGGATTAGAGTTTTTTCATAAAACTTGACTCCCAAAATATTGATCCCCACAAAAGCCCAAAGTAGGGCAAGAGAAAGCAAAACCCGGACGCTTCCGATTTCCAGGAAATCCGCAAAATCAGACCATCCCAAGGCCTGCGCCACATCCCGAAAGAAGGGCACTACTACATAAGCGATGACCCCAATGACGATGGACAGCCCAAACCACTGGGAAAAGCTGGCCGCAAAACCAAAATAGGGATGGATTGCCCGGCTGGCATAGAGATAGGATCCTCCCGCTCTGGGCATGGCAGAAGCCAAAATCGTATAGGCCAAGGCCGCAAATACCGCCGGAATCGCTGCAAAGAGAAAGGCAGGAAGCACGTAGGGGCCGATTCCCGGTACATTTCGCTGGATCATAAAGGGCACCACGTAGATCGAGGCTCCGATCATGGAGCAGATTCCTGTTGCAGCCAGGCCCAACAGCCCGAGTTGGCGGGAAAGGTGAGGGGGTGTTTGGTTCATCTTTGGCTAAAATGACAAGAAGCAGGAAA
Source organism: Algoriphagus taiwanensis (assembly GCF_036245645.1). Lineage (NCBI taxonomy): Bacteria > Pseudomonadati > Bacteroidota > Cytophagia > Cytophagales > Cyclobacteriaceae > Algoriphagus > Algoriphagus taiwanensis. The sequence goes on from NZ_BTPE01000002.1 coordinate 5,628, forward strand.
CCCTGCAACTGGAAGCTTGAAATTTGGAAGCTTTTCGGGATTTATTCGGATATTTTTCCTTTCAGAACCTGATTTTGATCAGGCTTTTCGGGAGAAGTTTTCCGGACTTTTGTTAGCATAGAGTTCCCAATCAGCTTTTCATTATGACCAACGCAGTTTACCTCACCACTACAGAGCCATTTTCAGGGAAATCCATATTTGCCCTCGGCCTGGTTAACCTTTTGGCTTCCAAAACCGACAAAATCGCCTATTTCAAGCCCATCATCACCGTTCAGAAGGATCATCGGGATCGGCGACTTGAGCTGATCAAGCAGCACTTTAAGCTCGCTCTGCCCTATGAGGATATGTTTGCCTTCACCATCGAAAGGGCTTTCAAGGAGATCAACCGAAAGAATGAGGCAGCGCTGATCGATACGATTATCGACAAGTTTCAGCGCATCCGGGAGAGCTCTGACTTTGTGGTCGTGGAGGGGACGGATTTTGCAGGGATAGCGACCAATCTGGAGTTTGACGGGAACGTGTCGGTAGCCAAAAACCTGGGGATTCCCGCGGTGATTATCGTCAACTGTGCCCACAAGACCGTGATGCAGATCGTCGAGCAGGCCATCGCCACAGTTAATTCCTTCTTGGCCGAAGGGGTGCAGGTGCTGACTTTGGTAGCCAATAAGGTAGAACGCGGAAAAGAAGAAGAAATCAAAGCCCGATTACAGGAGGTTTTGTCCAGAGATATTCTGATCAGCACCATTCCTTCCCATATGGAGCTGAGCAATCCTACCATGGAGGAGATCAAGGATTCCATGGGGGCCAAGGTGATTTTAGGAGAAAAGCTCCTCACCAATCGGGTAGACCATACCATCGTCGGAGCCATGCAGCTGAGGAATTTCCTTCAGCGGGTGGAAAACAATACCTTGGTGATCACTCCGGGTGATCGGGGAGATATCATCATCGGAGCCTTGCAGGCCAATATTTCTAAGAATTTCGGGAAAATATCCGGGCTGATTCTTTCCGGAGGCATGCTTCCCGAGGATTCCATTGTGCAGCTGATTGAGGGTTTGGAGACGGTGGTGCCTATCCTTCAGGTGGAGGAAGCGACCTTTGAGGTGGTCACTGAGGTGAGCAATATCAAGGCAAGAATCGCCGCGGAGGACAAGGAGAAAATCGCCATTGCCGTCCGGCTTTTTGAAGAAGCCATAGATGAAAAGGCGCTAACAGAAAAGCTGATCGGTTTCCATTCAGAGGTGCTTACTCCGAGAATGTTCCAATACCAGTTGGTCAAGCGGGCCAAATCCTCCATCAAGCACATTGTCCTTCCCGAGGGCGAGGATGACCGGATTTTGATGGCGGCAGATCAGTTGATCAAGCAGGGCGTGGTCAAATTGACCCTTTTGGGCAATCGGGAGTCTATCGAGTTGGGAATCAAAAGGCTGAATTTGTCTTTGGACCTGAATTCCATAGCGATCGAAAGTCCCTTGGCTTCCGATCGGTACGAGACCTATGCTCAGACGCTTTTCGAACTGAGGAAAAACAAAGGAATCACGCTGGAGATGGCTCGGGATCTGATGCAGGACGTGTCTTATTTCGGGACCATGATGGTCTTCCGGGGAGATGCAGACGGGATGGTCTCCGGGGCGGTGCATACCACCCAACATACCATCCGTCCGGCCTTGCAGTTTGTGAAGACCAAGCCGGGAGTGAATACGGTTTCCTCGGTCTTTTTTATGTGTTTGCCCAATCGGGTTTCAGTTTTCGGGGATTGTGCAGTCGTGCCCAACCCCACTTCCGAGCAGTTGGCGGATATCGCGATCTCCTCGGCGGAGTCGGCTAGGATGTTTGGCATCGAACCCAAAATCGCCATGCTTTCCTACTCTTCCGGGACTTCGGGAGAAGGGGAGGAAGTGGAAAAAGTCCGAAAAGCCACCGAGTTGGTGAAAGTCCGGCGTCCTGACCTCAAGGTGGAGGGGCCGATCCAATATGATGCGGCCGTAGATCCAATCGTGGGAAAAAGCAAATTGCCCAACTCCGAAGTGGCCGGGCAGGCGAGTGTCCTGATCTTCCCGGATCTGAATACCGGAAACAATACCTACAAAGCCGTGCAGCGGGAAACAGGCGCTATCGCCATCGGTCCGATGCTACAAGGCCTGAATAAACCGGTCAATGACCTAAGCCGGGGTTGCACGGTGATTGATATCTTCAATACGGTGGTGATCACGGCGATACAGGCGCAAGAGCAATGAGCAATGAGCAATTTTCAATTACCAATGAGCAATGACCAAGGCGCAATTACCAATTATCAAAGTATTTACGATTTACGAATTTTGATTTACGAGATTCAATTGAACTCCAACCCTCATTTACAGATTTAAACTTAATAATCTCAAACTATTCACTTACCCTTCATCGGAGACGTAGGCTGCGGCTCACGAAACATTGAACACTTGTGCTGAGCTTGTCGAAGCATCTGACACCGGTCTTCCGTCTCCCGTCTTTTCAACCATGAACATCTTCGTCATCAATTCCGGCTCGAGCTCGATTAAGTACCAACTCATTTCCATGCCTGAAATGCAGGTCAAATGCTCCGGGCTCGTGGATCGGATCGGTTTGGAGGGAGCCAAAGTGGAACACAAAGCCTTTCTGCCGAGCGGAGAAGTGAAAAAGGTACTGGAAATGCCGGTTCCTACGCATGCGGTGGGTTTGCAGCAGGTAGCCCAACTCCTGACTGATTCAGAAGTCGGGGTGATTGACAGCCCTTCAGAAGTGGAAGTCGTAGGGCATCGGGTGGTGCATGGGGGAGAAAAGTTTGCCTCAACCCAAGTGATTACTCCCGAAGTCAAAGCCAAAATCAAAGAACTCTTTCCCTTGGCTCCCCTGCACAATCCGGCCAATTTTCTCGGAATCGAGGTGGCGGAGCAGATTTTTCCCCAAGCCCAACAGGTAGCGGTGTTCGATACAGCCTTTCATCAGACCATGCCTGCGGTGGCCTATCGCATGGCCATTCCGAATGAACTGTATGAAAAGGAAGGAATCCGCTCCTATGGATTTCATGGCACCAGCCACAAGTACGTCTCCGAGCAGGCGATCCAACTGTTGGGAAAGACCCATTCCAAAATCATCACCATTCACTTGGGCAATGGCTGCAGCATGACGGCGATTCAGGATGGGAAATGCGTGGATACCAGCATGGGCTTGGGGCCAATGAATGGGCTGATAATGGGTACCCGGGCCGGAGATATCGACCAAAGCGTGATTTTTCACCTGGTCAAGGAACTGGGCTACACGCTCGATGAAGTGAATACGATTCTCAATAAGAAAAGCGGGATGCTGGGCCTGACCGGATTCAGCGATATGCGGGATATCGGCAAGCGGTACGAAGCGGGCGAACCTGAGGCTATTCTGGCCTACGAACTCTACGCCTATCGGATCAAAAAGTATATCGGTTCCTTCGCTGCGGCGATGAACGGGCTGGATGCGATTGTCTTTACCGGAGGAGTAGGGGAAAATGACCAAAGAACCCGAAGCCTGGTCTGCACCCAACTGGATTTCCTAGGCATCCAACTCGATCCGGAGAAAAACAAACTCCCCAATTCCGGTCCTCGGGCTATCCAATCTCCCGATTCCAAAGTCCAAATCTGGGTGATCCCTACCAATGAGGAATTGGAGATAGCGAAGCAGTGTTTTGGGGTGGTGAAGAAGTAAATGAATTTTATTTTCGGACTCTTTTCCTTACAAACCAGATCAAAACCAAGAAGATGCCGCAGCCTATTGCGAGGTAAATAGCTATGCCATGTAAGGATAGGGGGGTGTTTTCGCCTTGAACAATAAATCCAGCCCAATAATAAGGGTGGGTTCGTAGTCCTTTGTTGTTTTCAAGATACCTAAGCTGGGCCAATTGCAGTGCCTCATCTTTTTCAAGGCCTTTACCCAATTCTTCATAGAAATAATCCATCAGTTCGGAAGTGCTTTGATCATTCACATCCCAAAGACTCATCACCAGACTTTTCACTCCTGCAAAAGAAAAAGCATTGCCTAGACTTTGGACACCTCTTCCGGTCTCGAAGTGTCCAAACCCTGTTTTACAGGCGCTCAATCCCAAGAAGTCCAAGGGGATATGCAGGTTGTAGATTTCGTAGGAATAGAGGTTTTTTGTCGAATCGTTTTGGTCAAAAGCTATCCAAGAGGGTGTTTCCCGTTCCCCCGGATAAAAGGCATGTGTGGCCAGATGAATCACCTTTTCGGATTGAGCAATGCTGATGAATTGTTTTTTTTCTGCTAAAGTGCCTGTGAAGGCATTAATTTTAAACGATTTGGACAAGTTGTCCACCTCAGCGCTAGTTCCAGGGAGGTTGCCTGATTCTCTGCGAGACAAAGCACCTGGATCATTGGAGTAAAAGGGTGCAAATACCTGAAGGGTAGGAGGAAGAATTCGGGTCGTACTCGTACTTTGCTTTAATAGACTTCCGATTGTAGGTTGATATGAAACTCGGTGCTTTGCCACTAAATAATCTCCCTGTGGATTGGAGTTTAGTGCATGAAATGGAATCATCTGAATTTTTCCATAAGGAATGAGCATAAAAGCAGATGCTCCATTCATCAGGTTTCCAATTAGACTTGGATATAGGTTGGCTCCAAGGATCAAATGTTTTCTGTTGTTGTCGGGAGAAGACAAGGCTAGGCTGAAATCAACCAGATTTTGATCAAAATTCTGAATGGGAACCGGGTCGAAAAATATCGTTTCTTCATTCTTTCCAATCCTGTAGATGAACCTTTCGTCATAGAAGTAGGTCAGGAAGTTTCCCTTCCATTGGGTGAGCTTACTCAGATCCTCTTTCCCAAAAGAATATCTAAATCTGTAGTATTCTGGGAATTTCTTTAAAATCATCTGATTCAACGAATCCTGCTGGAAGAATAGCTCCAAAAGAGCAGTCTCGTTTTCTTTGCTTGGGGTACTTTTAAGAATATATTGTTGCAGGAGAATCTTCGACCTTAGTTCTTTTTCTTTTTTGATTATCCTCCTGTCTATACCAAAATCCAATTGACTGGATTCGGGAATGAGTACGGTATTTGATTCAAAAGCTAAATTGAACTCGATCACTTTCAGTGCTGCCACCCAAAATTTTTCATCACGACTTTGATCAAAGGCGGTATGCATTGCCTCAATGCTTAGTGAATTTGCCACTTGGATGAGGTCTTCCATGGGTGGAAGAAAACTTATACCAAGCCGCTGGGAGATATCAACTAGAAAATCATAAAAGTCCATCCATAGTTCCAAGGATTCTTGGGGAGAACCTTGCTTGGCAATCTCCAGTAGCAGCTCAGCCTGACCCCGAGGATCTTTTGGTAGTGGAAGGACTGCTTGATTTAAGATATTCTGGATCACTTCTTTAGCTTCTTTTTCTTTTCCCGATTCCTGAAGTAATGCCAGGTTTGCGGCCAAAAATCCCGGAAAATCGGAAGTGTGGAGTGATTTGGCTAGGATTTGGGAATTGGCCTTTTCCACCCATTTTTGAGCCTCATCCCATTCCCCTAGGTCTGTAGTGATCCTAATCATCGCAGTGTAAGCTTTGATGCGTTCGACCAGATTAATTTGGTTGTCTGATTCCAGGATTTCGATTCGGTTCAGTTGACTACTTTTGGCAGAGGTCAGGTCTCCCCTCTTTGCTGAAAGGTCAGAAATAGAACCTAAAATACTCTGCTCTAAGGCTTTGGGCTTGAAGTCTGGATGGAGCATTTGGAATCCAGTTTGGGACTTTTCCAACCAAGATTTGGCAGGAACAAAAAGTCCGGCAGCTAAGTATACCTGTCCCAGATTTTTCTGTAAAGCGACCTTACGAAACTCAAAATGCTCCTGAGGACCCGGGTAGTTGGTTTTCCGGAGTTCATGGTTTTTGAGTTCTTCATTTGCCAGTTGAATGGCTTTGGTGTACTGTCCGGTTTTGACAGCCAGTAGTCCTGTGACGGTGAGTTCTTTGGTGGAGATCCCCAGTTTGTTCTTCAGTTGCTGTAGCTGATCCAATTGATCCTGAGCTCCCTCGAGATCTCCATATTCATGAAGAAAAACGGCATAATGCATGTAGATTTGTTGCCTTATTTCTTCATCCTGAAGCAATCCGGAATTTTCTTTTTCCTTCAATTCCAGAAAAATTTCGTTCGCTACAGCATAGTTGCCAGCAAATGATTCAATGATCCGCAGATTGAGCATATACTCTGCCCAGACATCAAACCAGCTTTGCCTTTCCGCGATTTCGATGATCTTTTTTAGGTATGCGTTGGATTCTTCAATTTGATTCTGTTGGTATAGCTCATAGCCTATTGAGTCATATTTCAGTAGGAGTAGCGTATCTTCTTCTGCGCTTTGGCCAATTGCTTTTCCACCATTTAGACAAAGAAAAATACCAAACAGAAGGCCGTTTACTTTTCTATACTTTCTCATTTGTTTGGGGCTTCCTTTTCCAATTGTTCCAAAAGCTTACCGGCATTGATGTATTCATAGCCTTGTCGCAGGAATAGGTTTCTGAGTTGCTGCTGAGCTTCTTCCTTTTTTCCAGAATAGAGTAAAGCCAGTGCCAGATACCAATCTTTGACATCTCCAAAGGATCCTTTCTCCTCCGAAGTCCAAGAGTGATTTTCCAGCAGTTTGATTGAATTGTCCCAATCCTGCAATTCCATATTTGACATGGCCTCGTAAAATACCCACTCATCTTTGGACTCAGTTTCATTGAGTTGATCAAAAAGCTCGGCAGCTTTTGCAAATTCTCGGTTTTCATAGGCCATAAATGCCTCCCAAGCCGGGTCTTCTTTTTCCTCTCCTCTTACAAAAGGCAATACCGTATTGGGGTAGGATTCAAAATAGCTAAGGTAGTCTGTAGCTGGCTTCTGAGCGGATTGTGTCCAGAATAGATATCCCAGTCCCAAAAGAAGAGGAATCATGGCAGCTGCTACCCAAGTTTTCCATTTGCTGGAAGCAGTCTCCTGATCAAGATTTCGGACTCGGATGCGAAGCTCCTCTCTTGATTGCCGATGAATCATTCGGCGGAGCCGTTTTTCATCTTCTAGCTGCATTCTCAGCGTTTCGGATTGGGATAAGGCTTGTTCCAATTCCGCCTTGGTTTTTGGGTCCAGTCTTCCCATCAGGTAGTCTGGCAGCATAGCAGCAAAATCAGGTTGACTCATATTATTTCATTTGTTTTTTTAGATGCTGCATGCAGCGATACTTTTGACTTTTTGCTGTTTCAGCATTGGGATAATTCATCTCTTTGCTGATCCTGGCCATGTCCCATCCCAGGTAATAGAAGGCTTGCAGGATTTTTCGGCATTGCTCACCAAGCTTTTCAAAGGCACTTCCGAGCTGTCTTTCCCGCTCATCTTCCTCCTCCAATTCTTCCCATTCCAAGGCTTCTGCATGGATATCAGGATTCCATTCTTCTGTTCGGTGCTGAATAAGCTGCCCGAGTTTACCTGCTACCAGGTGTCGGCAGATCCCGAGAAGGTAGCCATCCAGATCACCGCTTACAGCATCCAGTTTGCCTTTGAGTGCAGCTTCATATAGTCTGACAAAAGCCTCCTGATAGACATCCTGCAGGGAATCTCGATCCAGTTTTCCTCGATATATTTTTAGAAATCGCTCTTTTACAGCTTGGTAAAAAGGTCTGATTCCAGCATCATGATTTGTTTGGAAAGCAAGGATTAACCGTTGGCTAGCATTCATACAAAAAGGGGTACTTAAAAGGGAGAAAAAGTAAACCCTTAAAAAAAGGAAAATTTTTTTCAGTATCAGGGTTTACCTTTTTCTTTTTTGCCCTACCCCCTCCTGAAAGTCGACTTTTTCAAAACCAAATCAATCTCAAAATGAATGCAAATCTGCCTGGCAAAAGTCGGGTAGGGTCATCAAAAATTAAATTTTACTGTCATGAAGAAATACCTAATCATCGGGCTAATTGCCCTATTCCAACTGGGCAATAAACTACATGCCCAGGTTCTGATCAAGGATGAGATCAACTCAAAAGCGCTACAAGCTTTTCAAAAAGACCCGCAAAAGTTTCTGGTAAACTGGGATGAAGGGAACCTAATTGGCTATCGCTTGGAATTTGAAGAAAAAGAATGGGCAAAAAAGTACCCGGAAGGCATCCCGGTGGTCTTGCAGTCCAAAATTCTGAGAAAAGGTGAAGAGGTCTTTGTCTCCAATCCGGTGAAGGACACCCTTTTTCCTGGGAACATTTTCTTCCCGGGCAATATCCTGTTTCCCGGAAACATCTTGGACGGTTTGAGTCCGGGAAGCTATGAGCTGCAGATTCAGATGCAGATCAAGGATGAGAGCCTGAGCGAGTCGCTCAACAAATACCCCAGAGTCATTCCATTCAAATTTCAAATCCGATAACTATGAAAAGGTCTATACTACTGGTAGTCGGAACTGTCTTGCTCATTCACAGCGCTGAAGCCCAGTTTATCAAATCGCTAAAAGAGCGGGTGAAAATGGCTGCTGAAGAGACTGTGCAGCGAAAGACAGAGGAAAAAGTGGTCGAAAAAACCGATCAGGTAGCCGATAAGGTTTTGGATGCCCCATTTGCGCTATTGCGTGGAGGAAACAAAGAATCAAACGGAGACCAAGACCCCATGGCTATGCTGGAAGGCATGATGAGTGGGACTCGGGCCTCTTACGATGAGGAGTATCACTTCCATACCGAGGTTGTCATGGAGTTTAGCAGTACAGATCAGAAGATCGAGCGACAGCAGATGAGCCAGTTTTATGGAGAAAAAGCAATGATGACCACGCTTCCTCAGACATCCAATAAGACAATCGTGGATTTTGAAAATCGGTCTTCTTTGATTTTAAATGAAGAGAATGGATCCGGGATGGCCATTTCGCTGGATTTCATGTCTGGATTGATGAAAGATGCAGCAGAAGAGGATATGGATTCTCAACCCATGACTTTCCAAAAAACGGGAAATACCAAGGAAATTCTTGGGTACACTTGCTATGAGGTGGTTGGGGAAGACGAGGAGATGCAGTTTCAGGCTTGGTACACTCAGGAATTGGATCTGAAAATGAGTGCCTTGGCCGAAAACCTCGGAAACCTTTTTGGAAATACAGATATCCTCAAAGGTATGGGCGATGATGAAAAAGGGATGGCCCTGGAAATCAAAACACGCAGTAAGAAAAAGGGAGATGCCGTCACCATCAAAGTGCTGGACATCCACACTCAGCCTGTCACAGTCTCTACTTCAAATTATTCCTTCCCTTCAATCCAATAAGCCATGAAAAGAATATTTCAACTCACTATCCTGGCACTGCTAGTGCTGGGCTGCACTTCAAAAAATACAGATGATGTTTCCTTTAGTTCGGGGACTGCCAAAGTGGAATCAGGGGAAGATTACTTTACCCTTTCCATTGAGCGACTTTCCGACGGCAAGACCTTCGAAACTACCCGCACAGGGCCTCAGGAATCCGTATTTGCCAGTTTTGCCAATCAGGAAGATGATCAGGGAGTAAAATTCAGGCATGTGCACCTTTCCTTTCCGGTAGGACTAAAGAACTTCAAGATTGCCTTTCATGGGGATCAACCAGGAAACTATTCCATAGGCGAGGTGCGTGGTATCTACAAAAGTCATATCAACATCTCCCAAATGCTCGATGGGGAATTTGCATCGCTTGAAGCCAAAGAAGCAACTATTAATATCACAAGAATCAAAAGCAAAGAAGGGAAGGTAACTCAAGCTACTCTTGGAGTGACCGACGGCTATGTAGATATGGAGGGGAGTTTTGAAGGGGTTTTCACAGATGGCAAGCAGGACTATCACGTCTCCGGAACATTCAAAACCTGGAATAACCTAACCGACTAAATCTCCGAATCATGAAAACATTCACAGTAGTCTGCGGGCTTTGGCTAGCCTGTATGGGGCAAATTTTTGCCCAATCCAATCCTTGGGAAGGTAGCTGGAACACTACTTTTGGTTCCCTTCATCTGCAGCAGGATGGCAATCGCATCTATGGTGACTATGCTAAACTAGGCGTCATAGATGCCGCTGTAGATGGACAGAACAGAATCAGAGGCGAGTTTACCAATCGAGGAAAGATCGGTCAGTTTTCCTTTGTCCTTTCTGCCGATGGCAAATCTTTCACCGGGAAATGGTGGTGGATGGGTCAGGCTCAAAATCAGGGGGAATGGAAAGGCAGCTTGAGTAGTAAGACCAAACCCCAACTGGAAAGTCATTTTTGGACAGGTGAGTATGTCTTCCATATTCCTCAGGCATCTACAGAAAAGGTCAGAACCAGAAAACTCAGCATTAAACAACGGGGCCTGCAGTTGACGGGGACTTTCGAAGATGGGAAGGCATTTTCAGCCCAACTGAAACCTGACCTCAACAGTCTGGCCTCAGGATACTTCTACATCGGGGACAAAAAATTCTCCCTAGATGGCAAAACATCCAACCCCAACAAGAATACCACTTGGACAGGGGAGTATTGGACCAGAGTAGATCAGAAAAACAGCTACATCGTCAACCTGCAGGGCGTCCAAAATCTGGGCAGTTTCAAATCAAAAACTTACTAAAGGATCCTCAGGGGGACAGGCCTTTTTTAGATAAGACTTAAAAAATCCTAGAAACATTTTATTCAAAAATTGATGAAAAATAAATTAATAACTCTATTCATACTGTGCTGGCTATCAGGCAACCTTTTTGCCCAGAATGGGCTTACAGGCACGTATAGCACCTCTTTCGGTGAAATTAAGATTGTTCAGGAAAATGATGTCATCTACGGTGACTATGGAAGTAAAGGAACCCTGCTAGGGGAAGTGACCTACACTCTGGGAAACACAAAAACGGTAAAAGGTACATTCTATAATAACAATGATAAGGGGAGCTTTGAGTGGATCTTCACTGAGGACCGATATTACAAAAGGAAATTTACAGGAAAATATGGCTGGGGTACATCACTCAACAGTGGAGCATGGAATGGAGAGGATAAAAATCGCACCGTGCCGGCAGACCTGAAGAAAGCTCTCTGGTCTGGCAAGTGGAATACTACCTACGGAGAGATTTTTCTCAAACAAGACGGGAATCAAGTCACTGGAACCTACAGAAACATCGGAACGATCAATGCTACGGTCAAAAACGGTGGCATACTCGAAGGTACCTTTACCAATAATGGAAGCAAAGGCACTTTCTCCTTCAAAATAAAAGATGACAGCTTCGAGGGACTTTGGGGCTGGGGTACCACTGTGGGAAAAGAAAAATGGACAGGTACCAAGGCTGTCAAAACCGGGATAGCTCAATCCAGCACCTCTCCTTTATCAGCCACCCAGCTTTCGACAGGGACACACACGGCTAATACGACCAGACGCTACCGATTGAAATTGTTGGATATCGAAGTACATTCGGTAGATGATGGTCCTGAAGGGATCTATGCAGGATATGAGCTTTTTGGAATTGCCTGGTGCCGGGCCTTTGATGCAAGCGGAAAACAAGTCAACCCCTTCGATGTCACCTATTCAGACAGGTATGGACGTTTTTGGGAAATTTTGCCAAAAAACTATATCAAAACCGATATGAAAGTAGGTGTTAGCTATCCGATTGGCAAGCAGATCACCTTTGATATGCCGTTTCCAGCCTCCAGTGCTGAAGCCACTACACTTCGCAATTCCAAAATTGTATTGACAGTGGAGTTGAAAGACTACGATACCATCAGCTCCTCAGATATTTTGGGCAAAGAGACAATCACCATTCCTCTGAATGAGGTGTCAAAGTATGTTCAAGGTGGCAACCCCGGCAAGGGTAAATTGACCTTTACCCATGGCTCTGGTAAGCTCACGGTCACTTTCCAACTTGAAATTTTGTGAATCTGAACGCCAAATTGTCTGCCGGCTAATGCTGGCAGACAGTGAACTATCAAAAACATCCCTATGAAAAAGACATGCTTAATTTTTGTATCATTTCTGATCTCAGGAATGGGCTTAGCTCAGGATATTTCCGGTGCCAAAGATCATCCTCTGATCGAGCGCTTTCCGGACAGCAAAATCATCAATTATTTCCAACGAGATTACAATGAAGTGGAGGCAGCCATCAAGCCAGGAGCTTCAGAAGCACCACCGGCAGAGCGCATGGTGCTCAAAGGAAAACATACCTCCATCGTCTATGAGGCACCCGATAGTAGAACAAGCGTGGAAATCATGCGCAATTTTGAACAGGCGATCTCTGCCATCGGAGGGGAAATCCTCTTTCAGTGTGCAGGGGGGAAGTGTGACGGCACGGATGCTTGGTACAACGCCCGATTCTTTGCTACCCTCTATGGAAATAATGCACGTACCGGTAAAGCGACAGACCATTATTTTCCATTTGAAAGTTTCCATCAGGACCAACGCTACCTTCTGGCAAAATTTCCTACGGAAGAAATGGATTATTACCTGGAGATCGCTATCAATCCTCAGTACGATGCCTATCCGAATAAAATCCTCTTTGAAATAATCGAAAGTAAGCCCATGGAAACGGGTCTAGTCAAAGTAAATGCCACTGTACTGAAAGATCAACTGGATAAAGAAGGGAAGATCGCCCTGTATGGGATCCTTTTTGATATAGGAAAATCCACTATCAAACCTGAATCCGAGGCGGAATTGAAGGCTGTATCAGAATACCTGACTGCTAATCCCAAAGTTAACCTTTACATCGTTGGACATACAGATGATACAGGAGGATTTGAAACCAACATGCAACTCTCGAAGGATAGGGCAGAGGCTGTAGTGTCTTTCTTGGTAGAAAAGTACAGCATCAGCAAAAGTCGCTTATTGCCTTGGGGAGCAGGACCTACTTCACCCAAGACCACGAATATGACCGATAAAGGAAAAGCTGAAAACCGTCGGGTAGAGTTGGTAAGGCGGTTATAGAATGTTACTAGAGGTGCGTTCTTTGAAAAAAAATGGTAGATGTCAGGATAGCCCTCCCCAGTGGGGGGGGACTTCTTGCTTAACAACTGGTTTTTATAGATCGGCTCTTTTTGAGTTATAAATCTTGGCCTCTTTTCAGGTTTTGATTCACCTCAGTACCCTTGAGGTTCGATTTGAGGCTGAGCGTACTTTGCAACTACGCGCTAGTATTCTTACCGTTCCGATAGCTAACGGGATGCAACAGGCTAAATCCCTCTTTTCAGGTTTTGATTTACCTCAGTACCATTGAGGTTCAATTGGGCGCTGAGCGTAGTTTGCAACTACGCTCTTCTATCCTTGCCAATTTTCAATTGGCTAAATTCCTTCATTCCTAGTGTCCTAAGCAAATTATAAATTTGTTTGAATAGAAAGGCAGGATCGAGCGTTAGAAAAGCTTTAGTAAAGCTTTTTAGCGAGAGGCCGGGTTGTAGGGGAGTCAAACTACGCCTAGTCCAATGCAGCTTTTCTACTCCCAGCAGGGGGATGAAGGCTAAAACTCGGTTGGAAATTTCCAATCAAGTTTTAAGTCCGTTGCTTCTTCGTATTCAGCTATTTTTTGCAACATGGATTTTCTATGAGCCACTCCACACATGAAAACAGCTTTGTTAAAATGATTTTCTCTGCAGTAGGAGTAGATGTTTTTGATCATATTGTTTTCATAATCATCAATATGATCTTCTACTTTTTTCTGTTCCTCAGGATTATTAAAAATTTGCTCCTCTAATTTTCTCAATTCATCTTCGAGTTCCATGGCTTGGGGACTGTTTAGAAAGGAAAATCCAAGATCAGATGCTAAAGAATTCAACTTGTTCAAAAGCCTTTGATGTTCAAAATTTTGGCATACGAAATCATATTTCTTTTCAAATTCTTCCGAATGGCCAATATCAAGAACAGGTATGTATTTAAATGTACTTTCTAAGAAATATTTCTGAATTGACATGATCTCCAGTTTTTTGTGAAATATTCCGAAAGAGAGAAATTTCATCCGATCATATTCGGAATAAGTAGATTCCAGAGCCTCCAAGAATACTACCTCAGGACTAAGATTGGATAAAATCTTATGCAATTCATATCCATTGCATTTTCCAATATCCTTATGGACTGTACTTATGAAATAGATTTTTTGCATTATCGGAACTTCAGGAATTAGAGAATTACAAATTCATTTTGATAGAATGGCGTAGTTGCAAACTACGCCTAGTCCTAACATGCTTTTCTACTCCCAGAAGGGGAGAAATAGCAAATTAAATATAATTAGTCTTGCCATGCGGTTACTTTACCATTTTCTAAGTATACATATTTATAATTAGGATATACATATTGTTTTTTCACCAAATTTCTAAGTACAGTTCTGTTGATGTCTATAGGATTTCCCCAACTCTCTAAAAGCATTTCCTCTGTCATACCAATCCAAATACTTTTCTTAAAAATCTTTTCTGCAGCCGACTTTCCGAATCTTTGAGTCAGATTTTCTAATCTTTCTTGGTTTTTGGATTCTATGATTTCTTTTAAATCTTTTTCGTCTATTGCTTTTGCATATTCATAGTATTCTCTGAATTCTGGCGAATAGCTTTTAACAAATGTGTAGCTAATGTACCCTTCAATAGTATCATATCTTACTTTCAGATATTTTTCATAATAATCAATTACCTTTAAATATGCTCCTTTTGGGATTTTCCCAATAATTTCTGAAGCTGGGTCGGGTAATGGTCTAATAGGGGCATTTGTTAAATTACATGCTACTGAATCTGGAAGTTTATCTGGGGTATTTATTTGAGATATTCCAATACTTAGTTTTAAAAAAAGGAAAAGGAGTAAAATCAACTTTTTCATAACTTTAATTTATTTCTTGATTTTAGGTTTTCAATTTAATGTGATTTATTTTGGCTTTAGCTTATTATTAGTTGCTTACTTAGTCAAAACTTGAAATTCTACTCTTAGAAGGGAGCTACGTATAATCCTAACTGTCTTTTCAACTTCCTGAGGGGATCAGTCCTGCCATGCTACTACCTTTCCATTCTCAACATACACATACCTTCCGCCAGAATAAACATATTGTTTTCTTACCAAAGAGGATGTAACCGTTCGATTGATATCATTTGGACTTCCCCAGCTGTCAAGCAGCATCTCCTCAGTCATTCCAATCCAGATAAGTTTATTAAAAACTTTCTCACCGCTAGTTGGTCCATATTTTTTGATTAATTCCTTTTTTCTAGCCTCTCTGTACGCCTTAAGTTTAGCATCTTGGACTTTTAGATTTTCTTGGTAAATGGAATCTTTAATCTCTTGTTCTCGAATTTTTCTTTGCTTTTCCTGCTCTGCGATGAAAATTTTGTACTGGTCAAAATACTCCTTTAATGGCGAAGGTTTATCAATAAATGCCTGGCTGATATATCCAATCTCATTATTGATCCTAACTTTAACATGGTCCTTTTCAATATCCAATAGGCGAGCTTTGGTGCCAATTTTTAAACGAGAAATGACTTCACCTGTAGTATCAGGGGTTTTTCTAAATGGGGAAAAATTAAAATTGACCGTAACTGAGTCAGGAAGGTTCTCTTTTGGAATTTCTTGGGCTTGGAGATTCAAGAAGGAAAAAATAAGTAGACAAAAAATTAATTGTTTCATTCTTTTATAGGGTTTTTTAAATTAGAAATATTTGTATTCAAGTTTATAGTTTACCCAAATTGGGCCAATAATCGTTTCATTATCAATCATTTTTATGTATGAGTTGGGTGAAGTTGCAAACTTCACCTATATATTCTCACCAATTTAAATTTGGCTAAATTCCTTCAATCCTAGTATCCTAAGCAAATTGCAAATTTGTTTGTATATAAAGGTGTAGTTGCAAACTACACCTAGTCCAATGCAGGTTTTCTACTCCCTGTAGGGGTTGCAAACTACACCTAGTCCTAACTGGCTTTTCTACTCCCAGTAGGGGCCGTCTACTCGATTGGTGGCTGGCATTCTATTTATATCGGTATTTTTCTCAGTCATTTAATTCTCTTTGTCATAGTAAATTTTATAGTATTTGCGTCCGTCTTGGTCAATTCCTTGCTCAATCATGTCTCTATTGCCATGAATGTAAATGTGAAAGTTCTTGTCCAACTTTAAAACGCTTTTAAAAACTCTTGTCTGTTTTTTTACTGCTTGTGGTGAAATGTCGAAACTGTCTGTAATTTCTATTTCGTTTTCTTGTCTGTAAGTACTGTCGAAGTTGCGGAATGAATTTATGATGCCTGAATCTTGAAAAACTTCTTCCTCAAATTCTTTCTTGTCAAAGGTTTCGTGTGTCTTGAAATATTCAACAGAACGGTTTAGTAAGTCAATTTTATCGGCTTTGCTTACTTCAAATTCTTCGTCAAGTTGTTTGGTTACAAACTTCTTAGTAATGCCCAAAAATTGGTTTGTTTGATGAAACTCATTTGCAATTGGTTTTAATTTCAAAAAATCATCTTTCCAATATTGTGCTTCTACAGATTTATTTGAATTATCAATGACTAAAACCTTGAAACCCGTTCCCTGATTGGTGTTAAAAATAATGCAGCCTTTATCTACTCCTTTTATCTCAAAACCAAATTCATGATTGATGCTGTAATTTGATTTTCCAATTTTCATTTTCAAAAAAGGAACATCAGTTTCTGACTTGTATATTCCAATTGCATCTACAATTTCATCATCTAAAACAACATTTGTAAAGTAGGCTATATTGAGTTCACCTCCTTTAATTTTCGGGTGCATAGAATTTTCATAAAGTAGTTTTGCCAGGTCTTTAGAATGAGTTATGAATTCCTTTGTCTCATTAAACACATTCTTAACTATTGAATAAACGTCATTCATTTCGAGTTTTATGGTGTGAGTAAACTCATAAAACTCCTCTGATTTAATTGGTAATAAGAAATATCGTAACAAAAAATCTTTTGTTTCATCAGAGTAGGCTGAAGGTTCATCTGTAAGTTTAATATTTTCATCTCTTAGTTTATTGCCAACATGATGAGTAATTAAATTCTGAAGACCTGCTTGAGTAAAATCTAAAGTTGTCATTGAGCTGGAGTATATTGTTTACTAAGATTCTGAAGTTTACACCACTCATATTTTTCTGTTTTGTATTTTTCAAACTCTTTAAATAGTTGAGTGCGAATGGAATGGATAGGGATAGTTGCATATTCCTCTTTAGGATAGATTTTAGGAATGTCAACCATAAACTCAATGTTGCCAATTCGTTTCTTAAAATCGTAACCACTAAAGCCAAATCTAATTATACAACTTCCTTCTACAGATGTTAATTGGAAATCATAAATAACTTCCATTTCTGATAACTCCATATACTTATGCAGGTTCTTATCTTTCAGAAATGGTAATTCATGAAGTTTCTCCCCGTTTATATTAAGTTCTCTAACTTTTGCTAATTCCAGCCACCTTATGTCACTATGCAATGTTTCTGATGGGTCAGGTCCAATGTCAAGAAAAGTAGCCTTTGTGTATGTAAAGACATCATTTCCCTCGGTCATACTAAGTAAAAACTGAATCCGTTCTTCATTGCTGAAATCTCGATTTAGAATCCGTTGAATTTCTTTTTTGGGATTCATATAATTATTTGCCTTGAAATGACTTTCCAAATTTTTGGAGACTTTTTCAGCTATATCGGTTGTTTCTGGTGAAGTGTGTATGATTTGAAGTTGAACTTTATTGTCCTTTGTAGTGACTTTTTCAAGTGTTACACTGCCTTTAAATTCATTCTTGCCTCTGAACCAAGGCTTGCTGTAATTATTGGTTTCGCACTTGAATTCTAAAGATATTTTATTGGGATCCTTGTCAACCATTTTGAAGTTAGGATTACCAATTACCTTATACTTTGGAAAAGTCGTTTTTATTATTTCTTGAACATTAAAATTGTCTGGAATCGCGGAGATGAGAGTTTTCGGAGTTTCCCATTCAAGAGTTCTTGTAATTGTTTTATCTCTATCTTCTTTAGCTTGAAGTCTATCTTTTAAAAATTCAAATTCATTTGGACTCAATAATGAAGTTAGTAGAATTGGAAATGTGCTCTCCTCATCAGAGCTATTTACAAAAATTCCTTTCATTCTTAGAAGTTGTCTCCGCTCTCTATCCTTTATTGAATCATGTTGCAAAATAGCTCTAAGGGATTCGCCAAAAGGTAAGAACCTATTTATATTTTCTTGAATCTTTTCCATCAGTTTCTAAAATTTGGATTGAAATTCTCAACAGTAAGAGTTTTTGTGAAGGATGATTCCTCTACAATTAATTTTGCATTATCTACAAGTTGTTCGTGTTGTAGTCGATTGTAATCAGGGAAGGCTATAATTGTATTTGATTGATAATTTGCTGTGATATTTTTAGCAAGCCCTATAAGCTTTATTAATTCTTCTTCTTCAAAGTTTTCTCTTGAAATAAGAATTAAAGTATTTCTTTCATTTTCTGTTTGAACCCTTATGGGGAGAATGTTTGAACCCAAATATTGAATTGGCATTACACTACCGTTTTTTGGTGTTTCATTATCGTTGTTTAGCCCTGTGCTGAAATAAGTAAAATCTATTTCTTTACCTGGGAATTTGCGTTTTACAAATTCAATGGCATTAAAGAAAAATTCAATCTTTTTGTTGTCTATTAGGAATATTCCATCGTGATTGAAGTCCTTAGGAGCTTCTAATTTTGAAAGTCTTTCAAGCAAATCGAATGAATCATCATCAACATTGTTTAGCCAGAAAATTATACCTCTGTCAAAAACTGCTTCAATATCTGAACGGCTATTAATGTTCTTTGCCCTTAGTTCTGACTTCTTGAATGATTCGATAGCCATTCCTAGGTCCCGATAATGTGATTTAAATTTTTCAACTGGTGCATTAGGATACTTGTCCTTGCTGTATTTTATTGAAATGAGAATATTCTCTAGAGTTTTTGATATAGTCGGACTTTTGTAATGAAAATAAGCATCAATTCCGTGAGAATCTTTTTCATGCTTCTCAGGGTCAATGCTGGGGATGTCAAAATTTCTAACTGGGTTAATCCAGCCGATTAAAGCAAGGAAATCTTTAACGATATCCTCACCAACATCACCTATTCGTTTTGAAAATTCTCCCATATTTTAAAATATTTTACAGTTTGGCATTTTAATCTATTTCTATTGATAACATCGCTTCTTTGTTTTGTTCGTCAATATTTAATAAGGAAACTGACCAAGGAATATTGTGAATACTTTCCGTGGATTTTTCTTCTGACAAAAAAAGAAATTGTGCCTCTTTTTTATCTGGTTCTCTGTCTATACGAATTTGATTGAAATGGATGAGTAATTTAACAGCTCCATATCCAATATGTGGAACCTCGAAATTGAGTTGATAAAAATTTCGGTCTTTTCCTGCTAATTTCTTTTCAAATGATAAAGTTCTTCCTTCTTTTACTTTAAATCGGAAAGTATGTTTGGCAACTGCTTCAAATGTTTTAATTAACTCTTTCTGAAGCTTCATTAATCCTACACTTGATTGATCATAAACTATACAACGAAATTGCCTTAAGTCAAAAGGAATTGTTTCCATGTTTTGAGTTAATATTATAACTTTATCAATATCCTTTGTGCAATGAGCAATACCAAGCTCATAAAATACATTTGGATTTCTGTCTGTCAAGTCGGCAATAATGTATTCTGCTCTCCAAATGCTTTTTAATATCGTCTCGACAATATGTGGTTCTCTAATATCATCCGCTCTATTACAGATAAAATTAAGTTCAGGGGATTGAAGCGTACTTCTAATAGTGTCATTTACGACATTAAATTTAGGGTCAAAAGGCATCATGATAAAACAAGTTGCTCTTTCAACTTTGTTGTTGAGTTCTCTGAAATAGTCTTTCGGATAAATATTTGTCATTTTATACTATCATCTTTTATTTAGTGAATGTCTGTTATGCTTGCCACCAACGTTTGTCTTTGCGAATCCACTTTTGTCAAGCATTCCTATTGGAATACAAGGCGAAACCTGTTGCGGATATTTCCAAATTAGTTTTTGATCTCCCAAGTCCCCTGAGGCTTTTCGGAAAAGCGTGGAATCCAAAAATCCTGGCGGCCTTTTCCCCTTAAAAACTTCTTCAATATAAGGTCTAGACCTATTTGATGGCAAGCCTTTTGAAAAAATAATTCAATTTTTTTTGAGCTATTGGCTTGATGTCCACTGGATTGGCAAATTAACTCCCTTTCAGCTTCTCTCCACGACCGGAAAGCTCGGCTAGCTGTTGGATTCTGGCAGTTCGGGTTTTGTCTGTTTTGGCGAGTTTGAGCCAGCGTAAGACAAAGCGCTTGCTGGAGTCATTGATGCCATGGAAAAAATCACTGGCTCCGGGAACCTTATCCAAAGCCTCCTGAAGGTCTTTGGGTACTTCCAGTCGGTCCACGTCTTCCATAAAGTCCCACAAACCCGCCTGCTTCGAGCGCTCGATGGATTTCAGTCCTACTTCATGCATTCGACCCTCGGCGATCAGTTTGGCTACACGGTCTTTATAGCTTTTCGCCCAATGCTGCACTCGGCGAGGGGAAATCAGCTGCATGGTTTGGCGCTCATCCAGTTTCCTCCGGATCCCATCGATCCAGCCAAAGCAGATCAATTCATCCAAAACCTCCTCCCGGGACAGGTACTTTTCCGGAACTGCCTTCATGTAAGTGACCAACCAAACCGATTCTTCCTGCCGATGATTTTGCTCCAGCCAGCTTCGCAGCTCGGCAGCAGAGGTGACTTCTACTTTCTGAAAGTTATCGGTTTGGATCATGGGGGGTAGACGTACAGGTTGATTTTCTTTGAAACCAACAAAAGGAGCCTATTGTCTGTTTGGGATGGGATTTCTTTTTTCTCCAAAAGTGAAAAAAACAATGAAATCAGGCCGGCTCGATATGAATCAGCACATGTCCGAGTTGAGGGATTTCCCGACGGAGGGTGTCCTTGAGCAGATGGGCGATATCATGCCCCTGCCGGACGGTCAGCTGCCCATCCACCGCAGCATGCAAATCCACATGGTATTTCATCCCGGCTTTTCGGATGAAGCACTTTTCCGTGTCTTTCACCCCCTTGACGGTCAGGGCCACTTGGCGAATTTCTCCGATCAGGTCATCGTGGTTGTTTTCATCCATCACTTCTCCCAAAGCCGGACGGAAAATCCCGTAGCAGTTGTACAAAATAAACCCGCAGGCAATCAGGGCCGCATAGTCATCCGCCACCTCAAAGCCCGGTCCTCCAAATAAGGCAATGGAAATCCCGATAAAAGCCGCCACGGAAGTAATCGCATCCGAACGGTGATGCCAGGCCTCTGCCTTCAGGGCTGAGCTGTTGAGTTTTTTGCTCCGCCTGAGGACGATTTGATAGGAAATTTCCTTCCAGGCGATAATCGCTCCCAAGACCAGCAAGGTCCAACTCTCGGGGAGTTCATGGGGAGTTTGGATATTGGAAATGGCCTGTCGGGCGATGGTGATGGCCGAAAAGATCAGAAAAGCCACCACCAAAAAGGTGATCAGGGGTTCGGCCTTTCCGTGGCCATAGGGATGGTTTTCATCCGCCGGGCGATGGGAGTAGCTCATCCCAAACAGAACCAAAAGAGAGGAAAAGACATCCACCGTGGACTCAATGGCATCCGCAATTAGCGCATAAGAGTTTCCGAATACTCCGGCCAGAAACTTAATGATGGCCAAAGCCACATTGCCCAAAAGGCTAAAAATTACAGTTCGTATGGCGAGTTTGGGAGCGGGCATAAGGTAAAAGTAGGAAATCTGAGGTAAGAAGGATGATGATTGAATTTTTGATTTACGATTTTCGAATTACGAGGGGTAGGGGAACTTCATCCGCCGTATCCAAGAGTTTGCTTTTATGGAATAGGGATATTTAGGAAAAGTTTGGGTTCTTGATCTAAATGAATCAATACCATTTGAAAATGTATCGTGTCTTGATCCCAAATCCGAAATCCGAAATTTGAAATCCGAAATCAAGCTGCTCTTTTTCCCAACCAATACAGCCCGGTACCAATTCCCACCAAAATAGCAGTCAGCCAAACCGAGGTAAAACTCACCTGCAGCATCAGCCATAGACAGGCCAAAATCCCCAAAGTCGGAACCAGATAGCCACCCCGGAGAATAAACCTACCTGCCGAGCGGAATCTTGGACGGAGTTTGGGAACTGCCGCGCAGGTCATGATAAAAAGGAAAAGCCGGGAAAGTACGGTCATCGCCGCCAAAAACCGGAAGGAACCCATCGCACTCAAGGTAAATGCTGCGATCCCGAAGAAAATCACAGAATTGGCCGGAGTCAAAAAGCGTGGATGAACCTCCCCAAACCAGCGGGGAAGGGAGTTTTCCAAAGCCAGGGCATAAGTCACCCGGGTGGCAGAGAACATGGAACTGACCAAATTGGCCAAGACGGAAGTGGCTACGCCGACCATGAGCAGCACAGCTCCTGTTTGTCCAAATAGCTGTGAGGATGCATCGAGAAGGGGGGCATTGGACTCGGCCAAGTTGGGCACGGCAGCCTGGGCCACCAATTGCACCAGAATGTAAATCAGGGCCACAACCCCAAGCCCCAATAAAAGGCCCAAAGGCATATCCCGTTCGGGGCGTTTGGCTTCACCTGCCGGAACGATTGCCCCTTCAAATCCCACAAAGGCATAAATCAGCAGCAAGGCGGCTTTTCCCAAATCCGAACCGGAAGGTATAGGAGCATCGAGATTGGGAAGGACTTCTAACCCCAAACTGGAAAATCCTCCTATCACCAAGCCGATCAGTACACCAAACTTGATAATGGTGAAAAGGGTCATGGATCGGATGGATTCCATGGAACCCAGAATATTGATTCCTGCCAGGAAAAGGCAGGTCAATGCCAAAGAAATCAAGCGGCCCGTTCCGGAATCGGCAATGGGAAAAAAGTAAGCGATGCTGTCTGTGAGCAAAACTGTATTCGCAGAAAAGGAAATCAACCGGGCCAAATAGTACAGCCAACCTCCCTGAAATCCGATAAAAGAGCCAAAAGCTTCTTTCCCGTATCGTATTGGGCCACCTGTACCCCGAAAATAACTCCCGACTTCTGCAAAGGAAAGAATTACCGGAAGCATGAGCAGGGCACAGAAAACGTAAACGAATACACTGTATTCCCCTGCCAAGGCATAGGCTCCGCTGGGAAGACCAAAAATCCCTGCCCCAATCAGGCCATTGACCACCAGCATCCAGACCCCCCAAAGCCCCAGATTTCGGGGTAGTTTTTCTTGCGATTCTTCTGGTTTATTGATTTCGGGCATTTTTCGAGTTTCGGCTAAAATCGGAAGAGTCTCCTACAGATGCCATAGAAATCTACAGATATTTTAAAAAAACTTTGAGCTTCCTTTTTTTAGCTCACAGATGGCACAGATTCCCACAGATGTTTTTCTAAAGAGTCTTTAATCTGTGTTCATCCGTGATATCTGTGAGCTTTTTTCATTTCTCACAGATGTCACAGTTTTCCACAGATGTTTTTCTTATGGATTTTTATCTGTGTTCATCCCTGATATCTGTGAGTTTTTTCATTTCTCACAGAAGGCACAGATTTCCACAGATGTTTTTTTAGGAGGTAATTATCTGTGATCATCCGTGATATCTGTGAGCTTTTTTTAATTCTCACAAATGGCACAGATTTCCACAGATGAATTTGGGGCTTATCCAATCTGTGTTCATCCGTGATATCTGTGAGCTTTTTTCATTTCTCACAGATGGCACAGATTCCCGCAGATGAATTTGAGGCTTATCCAATCTGTGTTCATCCGTGGTATCTTTGAGGTTATTAGTTTCTCACAGATGGCACAGATTCCCACAGATGTATTTTTTGAAGAGTATTTAATCTATGTTACCTCGGAGTAAAAAAGTCAATTAATTATTCGAATTATCGTCTCTTTTTCAATCAATTTGAGGGAATTAAAATTAATTAGAAGCCCAATTTTCTTTTTAGAAAGTCTGAGGTAAGTAAGCAGTTGTTTTTTGTGAACATCGTGAAGAAGTTCCACAGATTTGATTTCTACAATTATCGAGTCCTCAACCAATAAATCAATCCTGAAACCCAGGTCTAACTTTACTTCTTTATAGATAACTGGAAGTGGGACCTGAGTTCTTACGTTCAATCCCATTTTCATCAGTTCGTATGCTAAAGTCGATTCATAAACGCTTTCCAGCAATCCGGGGCCAAGTTCATTGTGTATAGTAAATGCAGCACCTCTTATTTTGAAAGTTAGATCATTTAAATCCATAAAAAAGAAATTGAAAAGTGAATAACTTCTATCTAATAATTGTAGACTCGATTTAAGAAATTTTTCTGGAAAAATAATCTGTGATCATCTGTGTAATCTGTGAGCTTTTTCATTTCTCACAGATGGCACAGATTCCCGCAGATGTTTTTCCTATGCGTTTTTATCTGTGCTTATCTGTGTAATCTGTGAGCATTTTAAAATTTCTTACAGATGGCACAGATTCCCGCGGATGTAATATTTGAGAGTTTTTATCTGTGTTCATCTTTGGTATCTGTGAGCATTTTAAAATTTCTCACAGATGTCACAGATTCCCACAGATGTTTTTCCTATGCGTTTATATCTGTGCTTATCTGTGTAATCTGTGAGCAAACCATCTTCTGATAATTTTCTCCAATTCTACCGCATGAAAGACAATTAAGGCCATACCGAAGGAGAATAGCAATTCCTGTAAATCCAAAGGCTCAGTTCGGAAGATCGGATTCAAAAAAGGAAGATAAATCACCCCCATTTGCAAAAGAAAAGTGGATCCTACCGCGAGAAGCAAGGGTTTATTACTCAGAAAACCCTGTTGAAAAAGGAGGGTTCGGTCACTTCTCACAGCCATGACATGCCCTAGTTGGGAAAAGGCCAAGACCGAAAATACCATGGTCTGCCAGTGCCAACCCTGACGTATTGCCCAGTATTGGGTAAACAGCGTCACCCCAGCCATCAGCATCCCCACCCAAATGATGTGGTAGCCAACTCCATTGGCAAAGAGACTCTGCTTGGGAGGTCGGGGAGGCTGCTTCATGATGTCCTTTTCTGACCGTTCACTCGCCAAAGCCAAAGCCGGCAATCCGTCTGTGACCAGATTGATCCAGAGGATATGGATGGGTAGAAGAGGATTGGGGAAACCCAAAAATGGAGCGAGACCGATGGTCCAGATTTCCGCTCCGTTGCAGGTCATGATGTACTTGATGAACTTGACGATGTTGTCGTAGATTCTTCGGCCTTCCTTGACTGCCCGAACGATGGTGGAGAAGTTGTCATCCAGCAATATCAGGTGAGCGGCTTCCTTGCTCACGTCTGTCCCTGCAATTCCCATGGCTATTCCGATATTGGCGGCTTTGAGGGAAGGCGCATCATTCACTCCATCCCCTGTCATCGCAGCGAAATGCCCCTTTCTCTGTAAAGTCTGAACGATCCGGAGCTTTTGCTCGGGAGCTACCCGGGCGTACACGCTGACATTTTCCACCTGATTGGCAAACCCTTCGTCCGACAAATTTCCCAATTCTGCCCCGGTGAGGACTCCATCTCCTTTTTTCCAGATTCCAACAGCTTCCGCAATTGCCCGCGCTGTGGCCGGATGATCTCCTGTGATCATGACGGGATGAATTCCTGCGGTTCTGCATTCAGAAATGGCCGTTTTTACTTCTTCGCGAGGAGGGTCAATCATGCCCACTTTTCCGTAATAATCCAGTTCGGATTCCAGATTGATCCATTCTTCTTCTTCGGGAAGTTGGTTTAGGATTTTTCCTGCGAAAGCCAAAACCCGTTCCCCCTTTTTTGCCCATTCTTCGGCACTTTCCTGGAGTTGGAGGGCTTGCTCTTTTTCCTTCAAAATCGAAGAAATCGCTTCCGGAGCCCCTTTGCACAGCATCAAAACTTGCTCGCCCACCTGATGAAAAGTACTCATCCGCTTTCTGGAAGAGTCAAATGGCACTTCTCCGATTCGGGGGAAGCTTTGAGTCAGATTTTGGTATTGGGATAAAGTTAGTTCCTGCAGGATTCGCTCCACTAAAGCCACTTCGGTGGATTCCCCTTCCGGTCTGCCTTTTTTGTCCAGATGGACATCGTGACAAAGTCCGAGCCCGAGTTGGAGGTTGGAAAACTCTGAGGAAATGGGCGATTCGTGGAAGGCCTCGGCTTCCGTGACCGTCATTTTGTTTTGGGTAAGGGTGCCGGTTTTGTCGGTGCAGATGTAGGTGACCGAACCCAAACTTTCCACGGCAGGAAGCTTTCGGATCAAGGCTTTCTTTTTGGCCAATCGGCCTGCACCTAATGAAAGTGCGATGGTAATCAGGGCCGGTAGCGCCTCCGGAATCGCTGCTACAGCCAAACTTACAGACAACAAAAGCACCGGGAAAATTTCCTCTCCCCGGGCAATTCCCGCAGCAAAGAGGGCTGCACAGATGCCCAAAATGATCACAGAAATCACCTTTCCAAAGCGCTGCATACGCTGCTGAAGGGGTGTCATGGGTGCTTTTTCCTGAAGAAGGCTGGCGATTTTCCCGATTTCGGTTTGCATCCCTGTAGCCACAACCAAGCCGGTTCCTCGACCATTGGTAACTAGGGTGCCTTTGAAAGCCATGTTGAGTTGATCGCCGGGGTTGAGCTTTTCGGAAGTGATGACTTCGCTGATCTTGTCGATGGGTACCGACTCTCCGGTGAGGGAAGATTCATCGATTTTTAGGGAAAAAGTTTCGATCAGACGAAGGTCAGCCGGAACCATATTTCCCGCTTCCAAGGCTACTACATCTCCGGGCACCAAATCACGGGAAGGAATGGCGACGAGTTGCCCGTCCCGGAAAACCTTGGTTTGAGTTTCCGTCAGTTTTTTGAGGGAATCCATGGCCTTTTCGGCGCGGTATTCCTGAACAAAGCCCAAGACGGCATTGAGCACGATAATGACCAGGATGATGATCGTGTCGGTCAGGTCACCGACAATCCCTGAGATGATGGCTGCCGCTGCCAAAATCAGGATCATAAAATCCTTGAATTGGCCTAAGAAAAGCACCCAGGCCGGTTTTTTCTTCTTTTCCTGCAGGGCGTTCGGGCCAAATTTTTCTAGTCTTTTTTGGGCATCCTGTGAACTCAAGCCAGTCGATTGGGACTCGAGTTGGGAGAAAATTTCTTGTACAGGTTGCTGGTAAAAAGACATTGAAATCGGCCTTTGATCAAACCTAAAAATAGGATTAAAAAAGTAAGCCTTTCTGGATTTACCGCAAAAATCCTTGAGATATTCGGAATGAGTTTTTAATTCTGAGCTATTCGATCTTGCTGATAGACCAGATTGAGCAAGCTCAAAACCTCTCCAAAGGCTTCGGCTGATTTGAGTTGCTCTTCACTTACTTTTTTACCCAAAAGCCTGCAAAGCAAAAGTCCATAGACTCCGTTGAGGCAGATTTGGATTTCATTACCCGGGTTTTCGCCATTGGCAGCCAAGATGGATTCCAGAATGTGCGGCTTGGCTTGGTTATAGGTTTCAAAGTAAGATTTGTCGCTTTTCAGTAGTCGGTAGTGGAGTTGGAGGAGTTGGTTCACGAGAAGGTTGAGCTCCTGAAGGTGCCCTTTTTCCAGGATTTTCTCTTTCTTCATTTTTCCCAAAAGCCCCTCAAACCAAGCGGTGATTTCGGTCTTCTCCTCATCTGAAACCGGATAATGAGCGACCACATACTGCCGGATTTCTTCCATATTTCCCTGGAAGGAGCGGATCAAATCCTCCATTTGGTACATGTAGATCAGGTATTCTCCGATGTTTTGGGACTTTTTCTTTTCGGCAACAGATTGCATGGGAAATGGGTTAATGGGATAGCAAATTTAGGGAAGAGTTGAATTAGGATGGAAATTGGTTGGAAATACAATTGAAATACGCTGGAAATACAATTGAAATAAACCTCGCTGTGCGAGGTAAAATAAGTTTTGCCACCCTCATTTTGAATTTGATTGGCACCCTTATATCGCCGCAGGCGTTTTTCATTTTGCGAAGCAAAAGGTATTTCAATCGTATTTCCATCTTATTTCAGCAAGTGTAAATCCGATTAGTGCCTATTTCAAAATGAGTATCGATCAAACCCTCTTTTTTCCTACTTTTGCGCCACGAAGAGCTTATGAAAAACATTAGAAATTTCTGTATCATCGCCCATATCGATCATGGGAAGAGTACATTGGCGGATCGATTGCTGCAGTTTACCAATACCATTTCGGAGCGGGAAATGCAGAATCAAGTGTTGGACGATATGGATCTGGAGCGGGAGCGAGGCATTACGATCAAGTCTCACGCCATCCAGATGAAGTACACTTACAAAGGAGAGGAATATACCTTCAACTTGATAGATACTCCCGGTCACGTGGATTTTTCTTACGAAGTTTCCCGTTCGATTGCGGCCTGTGAGGGTGCGCTGTTGATTGTGGATGCTTCTCAGGGTATTGAGGCTCAGACGATTTCCAATCTCTATTTGGCCTTGGGTCATGACCTGGAGATCATTCCTGTATTGAACAAAATCGACCTTCCTGGAGCAGATCCTGAAGGACGCGCCGACGAGGTGATTGACCTGATCGGTTGCGATCGTGAGGATATCATTTTGGCCTCCGGCAAAGAAGGAATCGGAATTGAGGATATTTTGAATGCTGTAGTCGAGCGGATTCCCCCTCCAAAAGGAGATCCGGAAGCTCCCCTTCAGGCGATGATTTTTGATTCCCAGTTCAACTCCTTCCGAGGGGTGGAGGTAATCTTCCGAATCTTCAACGGGACCATCAACAAAGGAGACAAGATCAAATTTGTCAACACCGGCAAAGAATATTACGCGGACGAAATCGGTATTCTGGGAATCAATCAGATTCCTCAACAGACCATGAGTGCAGGAAATGTGGGTTATCTGATTTCAGGTATCAAAGTGGCGAAAGAAGTAAAAGTCGGGGATACGATTACCCACGTCAAGAATCCATGCAAGGAAGCGATCAAAGGTTTTGAAAACGTGAAGCCGATGGTTTTTGCGGGGATTTATCCCGTTGACACTACCGAATTTGAGGAATTGAGAGCTTCTATGGAAAAGCTTCAATTGAACGATGCCTCTTTGGTTTGGGAACCTGAAACCTCTGCCGCCTTGGGCTTTGGTTTCCGATGCGGATTCTTGGGCATGCTCCACATGGAAATTGTGCAGGAGCGATTGGAGCGTGAGTTTGATATGACTGTGATCACGACTGTGCCTTCGGTGCAGTTCCGGGCCATCATGACCAATGGTTCCATCCAATTGATCAATGCACCCAGCGATATGCCGGATCCAACCAAAATGGATCATATCGAGGAGCCTTTTGTAAAAGCGTCCATCATTACTGCTTCGGAATACGTTGGACCAGTAATCCAGCTCTGTATGGAGAAGCGGGGACAGATCAAAAATCAGGTTTATCTGACAGCAGATCGCGTAGAATTGCAATTTGACATGCCATTGGCGGAGATTGTATTTGATTTCTTCGACAAGCTGAAGACCATCTCCAGAGGATATGCCTCTTTGGATTATGAACTGAAAGGCTTCCAGCAATCGAACATGGTGCGTCTGGATATCATGCTAAACGGAGAACCGGTAGATGCCCTTTCGGCGGTAGTCCACCGGGATAAGGCTTACGAGTGGGGTAAAAGACTCTGCGAAAAGCTTCGGGAATTGGTTCCAAGACAGATGTTTGAAATCGCCATTCAGGCGGCTATCGGTCAGAAAATCATTGCTCGTGAGACCATCAAAGCTCTTCGTAAAAACGTATTAGCGAAGTGTTACGGTGGTGACATTTCCCGAAAGAGAAAGCTCCTCGAAAAGCAGAAAAAAGGTAAAAAACGAATGAGACAAGTCGGAAACGTCGAGGTGCCTCAGGAGGCGTTTATGGCGGTTCTTAAGTTGGATTAAGCTAATTTTTGATTTTTGATTTAAGATTTACGACTTATAATAGTTCTACAGACTCTATGGAATATGGATAAGTTTGTGATGCAGAGAAGAACCAAAAAGTTTGCATTGGATGTATGGTTTTTATGCTCAAAACTTCCGCATTCTCGAGAATTTAATGGATATGTAAATCAGTTAATTAGGTCTTCAAGTTCAGTAGGAGCCAACTATCGTGCTGCAACTCGAGCAAAATCTACCGCAGATTTTGTTAACAAATTGAAAATTGTTGAGGAGGAGGCAGATGAAAGTCAATATTTCTTGGAACTTATTCAGGAGGTTCAGAAAGACATGACTTTAGTTGAGGAGATTGAACGCCTTCGAAAAGAAGCAGATGAACTCGTCGCAATTCTAGTTTCAAGTATTAAATCTGTGAAGTTTAATTAGGTGTATTGCTTTACCAAAAGGTCGTAAATCGTATATCATAAATCATATATATCATGGTACTCATTGATGGAAAGAAAACATCAGCTGAAATAAAATCTGAAATCGCCACCCGCGTCTCAGAAATCAAAGCCGAAGGCGGAAAAACTCCTCACTTGGCTGCTGTTCTAGTAGGAAACGATGGCGCGAGCCAAACCTATGTGGGAGCAAAAGTAAAGGCCTGTGAGGAAGTGGGATTCAAATCTACTCTAGTTCGGTTGGAGGAAACTGTGTCCGAAGAAGAATTGCTTCAGGTAGTGGAGGATATCAACAACAATCCCGACATCGACGGATTGATCGTGCAGCTTCCCTTGCCCAAGCATATTTCCGTGGATAAAGTCACGAACAAAATCAAACCAGAAAAGGATGTGGACGGATTCACTCCGGCCAATGTGGGTAGAATGACACTAAACTGGCCCGCCTATGTGGCTGCAACTCCTTATGGTATCGTGGAGCTCTTGAAGCGATATAACATTGAAACCTCCGGAAAAAACTGTGTGGTGATCGGTCGTAGCCATATCGTAGGTAGTCCGATGAGCATTTTGATGGCGAGAAACGGCTATCCGGGAAATGCTACGGTGACTTTGACTCACAGCCGAACCAAGAATCTGGCTGAAATCACCAAGACTGCGGATATTTTGATCGTGGCGATCGGAAAGCCGGAATTTGTGACTGCAGATATGGTGAAGCCGGGTGCCGTGGTCATTGATGTAGGAATTCACCGAATTGAAGATTCCAGTAAGAAGTCCGGGTTCCGCTTGATTGGGGATGTGAAGTTTGACGAAGTCGCTCCTTTGGCGTCTGCGATCACTCCTGTTCCGGGTGGTGTTGGGCCGATGACGATTGCTGCTTTGCTCTATAACACGCTTCAATCCGCCGAAAAGAAGGTTTTTGGCTAAAAGCGAAAAAAAGTCAAGAAAAGCTCAGATTGCTGTTGCATGGAATGGGGGAGCTTTCTACTTTTGCAGACCCTAAAACGCGCATGTGGTGAAACTGGTAGACACGCCACTTTGAGGGGGTGGTGCCCGTTCGGGTGTGGAAGTTCGAATCTTCTCATGCGCACTCAAACCCAGTCGATTTCGACTGGGTTTTTTCTTTGAATGGGCTTTTTTTGGGCTGAAAAATCTTTACTTTTCCTTCAAAATCAAATCCATGAAAAGTTCACATTCCACTTTACTGATCTTGTTTTTCCTTTTTGGGATTACGACTGCTTTTGCCCAAACCCCTCAATTTCCCATTGTCAAAGAATACGGAGGGATTTATGAGATTCCGGATGCCTCAGAGCGACCTGACCCAAGTCTGGAGTACAAAGTGATTATAGACCTCACCGGTGCCGCGGATGATCCCAAACAAATTTCCCGCTGGGTGGACAATATTGCCCGTATGATGAATTTGCATGGGCTTGCGGGTGTGCCAAAGGAAAGGCTCAAAGTGAAGGTGGTAGTTCATGGTGGAGCCGTTTTTACTTTGCTCAATGACGAAAACTATTCCAAGCGAAATGAGGTGGACAACCCCAATCTTCCTGTGTATGAAGCACTCAAGGAAGCGGGAGCAGATATTATGGTTTGTGGGCAGTCTTTGGTGGCCAGAAATCTTAAAACTTCAGACCTATGGCCGGGAGTCAGGATTTCTCATTCGGCTATGACTGCCATTACTACCTATGTGCCACAGGGCTACACCTTGCTACGATTCTAAAACTTCTGATTTTCAGGGAGATTTATCAGGAATAAGCTTTCATTTCCCTTCCGAATTTTCTATTTTATGAGAAGGTTTTGGAACTTTTATTCCAAATATTCTTTTAAAAAAGCATTAAATTTGAAGCTCCAATATAACTTTCCCCCTTCCAGATGAGTGACGCCATCAAACATGAATGCGGTATCGCCATGATCCGCCTTCGCAAGCCAACCCAATATTACATCGACAAATACGGGACGGCGTCTTTTGCAGCCAACCGACTGTATGTCCTGATGCAAAAGCAGATCAATAGGGGGCAGGATGGCGCAGGAGTCGCCAACATCAAAATCAACACCAAGCCTGGTACCCGATATATCAGCCGGTACCGTTCCATTGAGCCCTCCGCAGTCAATGATATTTTTGACAAAATCGGAAAGAAGTACAAAAAGGCGAAGAAAATAGGGGGGCACGATGCACTTAGCGACGGGGAATGGCTCAAGGAAAATATCGCCTTCTCAGGGGAAGTTTGGCTGGGACACCTTCGCTACGGAACCCACGGGGAAAACAGCATTGAAACCTGCCATCCTTTCCTCAAACAGAATAACTGGAGAAGCCGAAACTTGGTCATGGCGGGTAATTTCAACATGACCAACAACGAAGAACTTTTTAACCGCCTGGTTCAATTGGGTCAGCACCCCAAGGAAAAAACCGATACCGTCACCGTGATGGAAAAGATCGGGCACTTTTTGGATGAGGAGAATCAGCGGATTTTTGACAAGTACAAGCATCAATACACCAACGAGCAGCTTACGCATATCATTGAAGATGAATTGGATGTGGCAAGAATCCTGAGAAGATCCTGCAGGGACTTTGACGGAGGCTACGCTATGGCAGGAATGATCGGAAATGGTTCTTCTTTCGTGGTAAGAGATCCTTCAGGAATTCGTCCTGCGTTTTATTATGCGGATGATGAAGTGGTGGTCATTGCCTCTGAAAAGCCGGCGATAAAATCTGCTTTTAATATCGACTTCAAGGCCATCAAGGAAATCAAACCCGGTCATGCGATTGTGATCAACAAGGATGGTTCTTTCGCTGAGGAAGAGATTTTGCCTGCCAGAGAAAAGAAATCCTGTTCCTTTGAACGGATCTATTTTTCCAGAGGAACGGACCCGAATATCTATCAGGAAAGAAAGAATTTGGGTAAGGCTTTGATTCCTCAAATC
The DNA here is from genome assembly GCF_036245645.1 of Algoriphagus taiwanensis. NCBI lineage: Bacteria > Pseudomonadati > Bacteroidota > Cytophagia > Cytophagales > Cyclobacteriaceae > Algoriphagus > Algoriphagus taiwanensis. Next base: position 38,808 of record NZ_BTPE01000002.1, read on the forward strand.
CTGAAAGCGATCGACTTTGACCTGAAGAATACCGTCTTCTCTTACATTCCAAATACGGCCGAAACCGCCTTTTTGGGCATGATCGAGGGTTTGGATGAGTATCTGGTGACCAAAAGAAAAGAAGTTCTGCTAGACGGAAAACCTCATGTGGGAGACTTGGATGAGTTGCTTAGCTTTAGGCCACGGGTGGAAAAGTTGGTCAGCAAGGATGTCAAGCTCCGGACTTTCATTACCAATGATGAGGATCGGGACAGCATGGTGGCAAGTGTGTATGATACTACCTATGAAGTCATCCGCCCGGGAGTCGATACCTTGGTGGTGATCGATGACAGTATTGTTCGTGGGACGACTTTGGAGAAAAGCATTTTGACCACCTTGGACAAGCTGAATCCCAAGAAAATTGTGATCGTGTCTTCAGCCCCACAGATTCGCTATCCGGATTGCTACGGGATCGATATGTCCCGAATGAAAGAGTTTATCGCTTTCCGTGCTGCCATTGCATTGATCAAGGAGAGGAAGATGGAGAATGTGCTCGATGAAGTGTATGAACAGTGTGTGGCTAATCCCAATTCACCCGAAAACTTTGTGAAGGGAGTGTACAGCAACTTTACCGACGAGGAAATCTCGGATAAAGTAGCTGAAATTGTAACTACCCCGGAGATCAAGGCTGAAGTAAAAGTGATCTTTCAGACCGTAGACAATCTGCATAAATGCATTCCAAATCATTTGGGAGACTGGTATTTCACAGGAGATTATCCGACCACCGGAGGGATGCGTGTAGTGAATCGGGCCTTTGCCAATTACATGGAGGGTAAGGCGGTAAGAGCGTATTGATTTGAAATCAAAAATTTGAAATTTTAAAAGCCTCTGGATTTATGGATTCAGAGGCTTTTTTGTTGGATGGACTATAATCCCGAAAGGATTAAATCCGCGGAGTGGTAATGGCCCTGGGTGCAACCCGGGGGATTGAAATGAGAGCTTTTTTCAGGGAGTTCAACCCTGAAGGGGTTGAATTTATTCTAAAAACCTTGGATCAAATTCAATCCCATGCTCTTGAAGCAGTTGAGTGAACTCTTCCATGAAACTAACTTTCTTATGATGCACTTCCTGATTTTTGATGTAATTAACCAAAGTATCCAAAGATGAATAATTGTGTGTAAAGGCAGAATACCCATTTTGCCAGCCATCAAAGCCTTCAAAAAGTTTGGTTGTTTGGATCATTTGTCCGCTGGCTAATTTGATATCCTTTACAAGAGAAGCAAGAGATATTGATGGGTGAACTGAGGTTGCGATATGCAGATGATCTTCTACTCCATTAATCCGGTAAACATGGCATTTTTTGTTTTTTAGGATGCCATAGATATAGTTGAATAAATCTCTCCTCTTGGCTTTGGTCATGATTGGCTTCCTTTTGTAGGGAGTCCAAATGATGTGATAAACAATTGAGGTATAGGTGCTCATGGTTGAAAAATGTTTTGTTCAAAAAAAACCTTACCCTTTAATTTAAAAAAATGGTTTCATCGAAGAAACAAGGATGGTACTTTTTAAGCTTAGGAATTCATTAAAATTCAACCCCATTCGGGGTTGTGGCATCGTGAAATTCCTTTTCTTTATTTTTCCGGATTGTCATCCGGAGCCAATAACCCAAAGGTATTAAATCCCTTCGGGATTGTAATTTGAACCTGCTTCATCTGATTTTAATAAATCAAGCCCACTTGCTAAGATTCAGTGAAATACAAAACAGACTTCTGATTTCCCTTTTTCTCTGCTTGTACTATGGCTTTATACGCAATTGACTTAATTTCAGGATTGAAAAAAACGCATTAATACTTTATGGAAATAAACGTCCCCCTTCTTAAGCAACTCTGTGAGATTCCCGGTGCTCCGGGATTTGAAAAACGGGTTAGAGACCTTGTGATTGACTTGGTTAAGCCTCATGCGGATGAAGTCAGTACCGACAATCTGGGCAATGTGGTGGCTATCAAGCGAGGCAAAAGAAACCCGGACGGAAAGCGGGTGATGGTGGCTGCGCACTTGGATGAGATCGGTTTTATTGTCACCCATATCGATGATCAGGGATTTTTGAGGTTTCATACTTTGGGTGGCTTTGATCCAAAAACCCTGACTGCTCAGCGGGTTATTGTCCATGGTAAAAAAGACCTGATCGGTGTCATGGGTAGCAAACCTATCCATGTGATGAGTCAGGAGGAGCGAAATAAGCTTCCAAAAACAATCGACTTTTTTATCGATCTGGGAATGCCTAAGGAAGAAGTGGAAAAATACATTTCCATCGGAGATCCGGTGACCCGGGATCGGGAACTGATCGAAATGGGTGACTGCGTCAACTGCAAGTCCATCGACAACCGGGTGGCAGTATTTATTTTGATCGAAGCCTTGAAAAAGCTGGAAAATCCTGCCTATGATGTCTATGCCACTTTTACTGTGCAGGAGGAAGTTGGAATTCGGGGAGCCAATGTGGCCGCTCACAGCATCAATCCGGACTTTGGGATTGCCTTGGATACGACGATTGCTTTTGATGTACCGGGAGCGGCTGCACATGAGAAAGTCACCGAACTCGGAAAAGGAACTGCCATCAAAATCATGGATGCCATGACCATTTGCGACTACCGCATGGTAGAATTCATGAAGCAAACTGCTGATAAGGAAGCCATTTCCTGGCAGCCTGAAATCCTCACCGCAGGAGGAACTGATACCGCCGGAGTACAGCGCATGGGCAAGCAGGGAGCGATTGCCGGAGCGATTTCCATCCCAACCCGTCACTTGCACCAAGTCATTGAAATGGCGCATAAAAAAGATATTGCCGGTTCGATTTCACTTTTGGTTGCCTGTCTCGAGCAGATCGACGGTTATGATTGGAGTCATTGATTGATCCCAACTTCGACATTCACCATTTAGCGTTCGGTGTTCGATATTTTGAAGTTTTGAATATCGAACATCGAATAAAGAATATCGAATTTCGAAGTTATAAATCCCCCTAGTCCACTATTTCAACCGAGGCCTATGAAATCAATCCTTTCTCTATTTTTCTTCCTCTGTCTTATTTCTTGCCAAAAAGCCGAAAAACAAGAAATCATCACTGAATCTTCTGAATCAGAATGGCAGGTTCTTTTCAACGGAAAAGACCTGAGCGGCTGGACTCCAAAGATTCATCATCATGAAGTGGGAGACAATTATGCGAATACCTTTCGGGTAAAAGATGGGGCAATTGAAGTAAACTATGATGGATATGGGGATTTTGAAGATCGCTTTGGACACTTGTTTTACGAAAAGCCATTTTCCAGCTTTCATCTGGCTTGGGAGTATCGGTTTACCGATCAGTTTCTGGAATCTGCTCCAAGCTACACCTTTCGCAATTCAGGGGTGATGTTTCATTCTCAGGCTCCGGAGACGATTTTGAAGGAGCAGGATTGGCCGATTTCGGTGGAGTATCAGATGCTTGCCGAGGAAAAGGAAGGTGAACCCAGACCCACCGGAAATATGTGCAGCCCTGGAACTGATATCGTTTTTGAAGGAATAATCGATGAGCGCCACTGCATCAATTCCAGTTCGCCGACTTTCCGATGGGATGAATGGGTCAAGGCAGAATTGATCGTCTTTGGAGATTCGATCGTGCATCACTTGGTTAATGGAGATACAGTTTTGACATACAGCTTTCCCCAAATCGGTGGGGGAGTAGCTAATCGTTTTGACCCGGAGATTAAAGTGGATGGCACCCCGCTCAAGTCAGGCTATATCGGCCTGCAAAGTGAGGGGCAAGGTGTTCTTTTCAAAAACATTCAAATCCGGGAGCTTTGATTTCAGGGGTTGACCGGATTAGTTTTTTTCTTGAAGAAAGTCTTTCCAATTCTATTGATATGAGCAAGAAGGTCTTGGCTGGATTGAATAAAGTGAAAAGTAGAAAGGTCAATCTGATAAGGAAGAAGCAAATCATCCAATTCATTCTCAATCCGGAGTAATTCTGTAAAGTCGACCTTTTCTCCTTGGATTACCAAATCAATATCTGAGCTGGGCTTGTAGTTTCCTTTTGCCCTAGATCCGTAGATGATCACCTTTTCCACATGGGGATGAAGTTCAAAAATCCCCTGAATTTGCTGAATAACCTTTGCGGAAAGACCAAACTTATCCATGATCCTTCTTTTTGAGTTTGGAAAGTTTTTCTTCCAAATCTTTCAAGAGCCCAAAGTAATTAGACTTGATTTGGTTGGCAATTTGCCCGGCTACTTCTTCATTGTAGGTATGGGAAGATTGGTTTCTGCTTTTGATCATTTCCATCCAACCTTCTCCATCTTGGACAAGGCCTTTTCTGAATGCCACCCTTGTCGCGTCCCTAGAACCGGTAATGCTGGAATTGCCTTGATGGACAAAGAAATCCTTCAATACATTCCATGCCAATTCGTGGGTGAATTCAAAAGCCTGGATCAATCCCTGTTCTTCCAAGGAACTCAATTCTCTCTTTTTCGAAAGTGCTACAGCCTGCTCTAGTTGTGCCAGAGCTTTAGAAAAATGACTGAGCCTTTGATGCCATCGAATATCTTCCTCCATAGGGGGAATTTAAGAAATCTCCTCCGCTTGGCAATTTTGTCTCCAAAAGAAAGCGATTCGAGTAAATGAAATATTGAATAACTTGTGCTATGGAAAATATCCTTTCTTTCTTGTTTTTGTACAGGAATCTTTAGGAAAAATTAAAGACTTTTCTCCTTTAAAAATTGAAGAAACCTCTGAAATAAAATGAAAAAAAGCCTTTTGATTACATGCATTGCGCTAATTGGACTGATCAGTTGCTCCAAAGAAGAATCCCACTACCAGTTTCAGGTCTCAGACTTGGAACCCAATCTGATCAAACTCGCTTCCGATGAATTTCAGGGAAGAAGGCCCTTTACCGAAGGAGAGGAAATTACGGTGAAGTTTCTGGAGGATGAATTCAAAAAAATGGGACTGGAGCCCGGAAATGTGGATTCTTATTATCAGGATGTTCCCATGGTTTCTATTGTTAGCAATTCCGCGGAAATGATGGAGCTCAAAAATTCCAGTTCTGGTGTTTCCCTTACAGGTTTTCAGGATTATGTGATCTGGACGCAAAAGACAGATTCTCTGGTGAAGATTCAAGATGCTGAGGTGGTATTTGCCGGCTTTGGGATTGTGGCGCCGGAGTATGGCTGGAATGATTACGAAGGACTGGATGTCAAAGGCAAAATCGTGGTGGTATTGGTGAATGATCCGGGATTTGGAACGGAAGACGCCTCTTTTTTCAAGGGAAATACCATGACGTATTATGGACGCTGGACCTACAAGTATGAGGAGGCGGCCCGGCAAGGCGCTTTGGGTTGTCTGATTGTACACAATACTATTCCAGCAGGCTATGGATTTAATGTGGTGCAGGGAAAGCATCATCAGCCGATTTTGTATTTGGATGATCGAGGAAAAGAAAACTACAAAATGGGCTTTGAGGGTTGGTTGACTTTGCCTTCAGCCAAAAAGCTCTTTGAACTGGCCGGGAAGAACGATTCAGAACTTTTGGCAGCTGCCAGAAAGCCTGATTTCCAAGGTATGTCTCTGGGCGTGAATCTTTCTACTTCCATTCAGGTGGAGGCCGAATACAATGTTTCCAAAAATGTGGTAGGTAAGCTTACCGGAAAAACCAAGCCGGAGGAATACATCATCTACTCTGCCCATTGGGATCACTTTGGGATAGGAAAACCGGACGAAACTGGAGACAGCATCTATAATGGCGCTTTAGATAATGCATCCGGAACGGCAGCACTTTTGGCTTTGGCCAAGGCATTCACTACTGATCAGACTCCGGATCGATCTGTGATTTTCTTGGCGGTGACGGCCGAGGAACAGGGACTTTGGGGTTCAGCCTACTATGCGGAAAACCCGATTTATCCTAAGGAAAAGACCGTTGCCAATATCAATATGGATGGCATCAATCCATACGGCAAAATGAAAGATGTGTCCATCATAGGTTCGGGCCAATCGGAGATGGAAGATTTGCTGAATGTGGAACTGGAAAAATTGGGTCGCTACAGTGCACCCGAACCCAATCCTGTGGCGGGCTACTACTTCCGTTCCGACCACTTCAATTTTGCCAAAATCGGGATTCCGGCCTTATACTTTGGAACAGGTATTGATCATTTCGAAAAAGGAAAGGAATATGGAAAATCCCTTCAGGACGAGTACGTGGCGGTCTATTACCACAAACCCTCCGACGAATACGATACTAGCCGCTGGAATCTGGATGGTGCCGTGGACGACGTTCAGGTGCTTTACAATGTCGGAAAAAGCCTGGCCAACTCCGACAAATGGCCTAACTGGAAAGATGGCTCCGAGTTTAAAGCGGTGAGGGATGGGTATATGAAGAGGTGAGCAATTACCAATAATAAATTTTCGATGATCTAGGACTTTTATTTGGATTTATAATCAGACTACTCAATAAAAGTTGGTTTTTGCGATTAAAATGAGGGATAGGAAGCCCACATCATCGCTTCTGGATTGCTTATCTTTGAAAAAAAATAATTGTCAATGAGTTTTGAAATATTGACTTACTCCAGGTACTTCTGCTAGGTCAATTTCCAATTCAGTCCCATCATAATCGGCATATGCCCCAACAGTAAATGAACCGAAGGCAATTAATTCAAGGGTTGCAACACCATTTTTTACTTTTACTAATCTAACCTTAGGATGAAATGTAGGGTGAAGAGCAAATATAACGATGTTACCATCTTCCAGTGGCGACTGGGAATCTACAGACTGGACATTAATTTTGATTTGATATAAACCTTCATATAGTTCGTTTATTTCAGCATTTATTATTTTATTATTATTTTGAGACAATCCACCCCATTTTCCCTTTTGTGTATCATCTGGATAAATATTATTTACCTTATCTGTTTTTTCGAACGCTTTTAATTTTAATAGTTCAATTTTTTGACTTATCTCGGTGTTCAAATTTTTTATTTCATTAATTTCGTTTTCACTTTTCACTGATGATTTAAGTGCTGCTTCTACAAGATTAGTTTTTGTTTCTAATTTTTCTACAGCCTCTTTTTTTGCATCAATTTCTTGCTTTAATTTGTCAATTTCTTTAACCATTTCATTATCTACATCTCTATATTTTAATGATAAGAAAATTCTCATATAGTTGTAGCCAAAGTAAAGCCCTAAAAAGGAATAATATATAATTAAAGAAATGCTTATGATTTTTAAAGAGGTTATGTTTTTTAATTGGGTTGTTATTTCAATGTAATTTCCAATTTTGACTAGGTACGGAGGGATATTCTGTAAATTCACCAAGCTTAAACCAACAATTATCTTTGTAAGCCATTCTGAAATCTCGACCAAGCTGTTGTTAAGTGTGTAATTATCTGAATCATTATCTTTTCTTTTTGGCATTCCAAATAATATTCCTACGAAAAAGCTAATACTAAACGCTGCTAATGAAATCATTAAGCAAATAAAAAAAAGTTTTGACTCCTTAAATGAAATTGAATAACCCAAAATCCCCAACACTCCAAGAATTATTGAAATGAAGAATGTTATTTGTAAATAATCCTTTTTTTCGTATGCCGTTTGACTATTGCTATTTATAGTATTCATAAGGAGCTTAAGTTTGTGGTGATTTCATGTATCCTTTATTTATTATATTCCGTAATTCTTTTATTAGTATATGCTAATTTATATAAATCTAGATGATTTAATTTCAAATTAATAGGGTTATAGTTTGTTTTGCATTCCTTTATTTTCCAGAATACTGATTCATGAAGGTATGAGCTATCAGGTATATTTCTTATCATAGGATTAATTTTCCAATGTGTTGTTTTTTCAAACGTTTTTTCTCCACATTCATTCTTACCAAAAACAATTTCAGTTCTTGGTAAGAATTGAAGTAATCTAAATTTTAAATCCATTGAATCATGAATTTTTAATGATTTGTCAGGTTTTTGATAATTTGAACCTCTTCCGTAAACATAATGTTTAATGTGGTCAAAATTTAGTAGAATCCCATTTTCTAAGGCTTCTCCAAGCATCCATTCCAGGGCTATTTTAGATAAGCCTTCTTTTTCGTATGAACCCCCTATATCAGAATGAACGCCTGCAAAATATACTTCCAATAGATCTGAATGATTCTGCTCAACTAAATAAGGGAGGAATAATTTCCTTTTTTCATCTATGGATACAGCATGGCGCACTGTTTTTACATTCTTAAGATTTTTTGTAAATGGATATCCGAAATCAGGCTTTAGTGGATTTCCAATTGAGCTTACAGTGTCCCAAATGCCTACAAATCGAATAGGTTCTATTGTTCTGGTTATTGATTTCTTCACGTTGGAACTTAACTTGAAATCAAAATTTTTTGATGTGTATAACTGATACAAATATTTGGCTTTATCGAGATTTCCTTTTTCAGCTAGCCCATACATTTCGATAAAGCCGCAAATAACTCTAGCAGTATACGCACCTCTACTGAAGCCGAAAAGGTAAATTTGATCACCTGGTAAATAATTATCCATTAAAAATTGATATGCACTATGTACATTTTTTTCCAAAGATAAGCCAAAGATCTGATCTTTTAATTTATGAAGTTTTTGTTTGTTGTCCTTTTTCCAATCTGGAACTAAAGTCCCTATGCCTGGTGTATAATATACAATTTGGTTTGAATTTTTTTGGAGACATCTGAATAAGTGTACCACATTAGAATTTTCATTTACTGTGATTTTATTGTCTGTTCCATCAAGACATAAAACTATATTTCGACCCATTGTTAAAAATATTTTTGATTTTATAAATTATTTACCAATAAACTTCCTTTTATTAAATTTAACTATTTGAAATTTGAAAGGGTAAACTCATATGCATTCTTCCAAGCAATTTTCTCGATTACCTCTTCAGGAGTATATGGATTTCCATTTAATCCATATTTCTCTTTTTCTTGTTGGGATATTTTATTAAATGATTCAAGCAACATTGAAAAAAAATATTCAAATCTTTCAGCTGTCCCAAATGGATTTACAACATCTATGAACCCATCAAAATCAGTTCCTAAACTTATACAATTCCAAATTTTATATTCATTATTTAAATCACTTTTAGAGCATGATTGAATAAAACCTAGAATATTATTCCTGAAAAATTCAATCCACTCTGCTGATGTATCCTGCCCTTTTTTGAATAAATTGCCTTTTTCCTTCTTCTTTAGGCTATTACCTTTTTCTAGGTCAACACCAATTATTCTCTGGTCAAAGCACAATCCAATAATTCCTCCTGAAGCTACAATTATTCTTATGTCTTCATCACATAAATTTATACTCCACTGGAGGAATCCATCTTTAAATGAATTATCCTTCTCCTCATCCTGACACTTTATAAGATCATCTAATGATTTTATATTTGCATATCCCATATGACTTGCAATAACCGGAATTTTGTCATTAGGATTTTCTTCGTTGTATGATTTTATAAAATCATAATATTCTTTTCTGGCTTTTGGTGCCATGTGTTTTACATCAATTAGGATTCTTCTTCCAAGAGAATTATCTCTTGAATTCTCCTTTCCTACACTTACTAATTCTCGTATCGCTTTCATCCCATCGGCACTGATTTCATCAATCCCTCTATTTTTTAATGGTTCTTGGTCTGAAATTTCTTGAAGTAGCTGAGGTAAGCTTCTCGCATGACCAGCTAATTCATTGCTATAGTGGTGGCAAAATGTTATAAAAAAAACATTCCAACTTTTTATGGTATGAATACGGCGTTTTAATTCATCCCATCCTACGTATACCAATTTATTTTTTTCACTTTTTTGTGATAATGTATTTATACCTTCTAGTGTTAGAATAATTGAAATGTGGTCTGTTGAATTAAGTACCTCATTTAGGTGATTATTATCTTTGATTAATTGATAAGTATTCACTTCGGTTTCTTTTGGTGGAATTTTATTGTCTCCATATTTATATAGATTATATTCAAAAGTAGCTTCTCTAAAATAATCATATTTATTGCTTTGAATGTAGTCTATTCTTGGTCGAGAAAATCTCATCAATGATTTTTGAAGGCAATCTCGTCCCAATCCTTTATTGTTGATAAGAATATTTGCAAGAGGATCTGCTTTTCTAAGAACTGTTTGAATAATAATCAGTAAGATCTTTTCAAAATTACCAGAAATCTGTTTAGACTTAATGATAAGTCTGGATATAAGGGAGGTTAGAGATTTTGCTGAAATTCCTTTTTTCTTATTGCCCAAGAAAAATCCTTTTTCTAAAGGGTATATAGCAGCAAAAACTATTCTAGTATTTGAATCGGTTAAGCTCTTTATATCACATTGGGGGAAATTGGCCATGTCACCAGTAAACCCTTTTTCAAGCTGTTTTTTTTTCTTCTTGGTGTCTTCTGGGGTTTGGTGCCAAAGAGTTTGTTCGATTAAGAGGTTCTCTAAAACTACATTATCCTCGTTAAAATCTTTAAATGGATCGTTTTTTGATTGCCTTAGTGAATTAAAAATTCGATTAGAGGGATGGCAATGAAGGTCTGCGAACATTTTGGAATAATTAAATTGGTTCTGTTGAAAAATTAAGACTAGAAAATTCCTTTTACTGCTGTTCTCAGTAAAACACTGTTATAATATCTATTTAAAATTTTGTAAACCCAAAAAATATTTTAAGAAATTTAAAAAATTGAAATTTTTTTTTCTTCCAAATCATCTACCCCACTCTAATCCCCCACTTCCCCAACAACCCCGGCAAGCCCTCCAAGTCAAATCTTGCTCCTTTGACCTTGTTGATCTCGGGGTCAAGTCGGTAATTCACCGCTTCCCGGAAGTCGGCTTTTTCCAGATTGGTGCGGTCAAAGACGGTTCCGCTGAGGTCCGAACCCATAAAACTAGCCCCGCTTAGATCCGCTTGAGAGAAGTCTACTTCTAGCATCCGGCAGTGAAGGAATTGAGACTTTTTGAGTTGGAGATTGAAAAAGTAGCAGTAGTCAAGCTGGCAGTGGTCAAACTTAAACTCTAACAAAAAAGGATTGGCAGTATTGAAATGCACACCCAAAATCTTGCATCGGAGAAACTTCACCTGCTGAAAAGTCACTTTATACACTTTGGCATTGCTCAGGTCGCAGTCTTGAAAAGTACAGTTTTCAAAGCTTGACCCATGGAAGTTAAGATTGGAAAAGTTGCAGCCGATAAAGCTGCAAGAATCGTATTCTCCAATCTGAAAATCAGAAGCGGAGAGGTTTTGAAAGGTTTGGTCTGAGTGGTTGGTCATACAATCAAGTAGGAGAAAAAAGGAGTGATTTCGAAATAAACGGTTCAAAGTTCGATGTTCAAAGTTGTAAAATTTGGAACGCAGAACATGGAACTTTGAACTAATGAACCTCGAACCCTAGAGCCCCGCCAAATCCCATTTCCGAATCGTCTCCCTTATCAGTCCAGCCACCTTGGCGTTGACTTTTTCGAAGTATTCTTTCGCTTGTTTTTCATCAAAGTTGGGATAGCCCTGACCTTCCTGATACAGTCCGATGGAAGAGGGAAAGGGAACTGCTGACCAGGTATTGGGTTTTGGATAAGCGGTGGCTTGATCGGCATTGTATCGCTCCTTGTGCACCAAGGTGGGGTCAATGGCTTGGATATAGGCGGTCTCATTTAATCCGGCATGGCCTCCATCTTCTTTAAATACCTCCAAAGTCACGTCAGAAGCATAGGACCACCAGTTGATCACCAGCGTCCGAACTCCGAGTTCATTGGCAACTTCGGCCGCTACTTTTTGCAGGACTGCGGTTTGACCACCTCCATGACCATTCAGAATGATGATGTTTTTGAATTTGTTTTTCGCCAAGCCTTTCAGAATATCCCGTATAAAAGGGGCATACGCTTCCTCGGTAATCTGAAATGCTCCCGGATAAGCGGCCATGCTTCCGGTAATTCCATAATTCAAAGTAGGCGCGATCATCGCATTCAAATCTTCTGCAATAGCCTTTGCCATAGCAAAAGGAGCGGTGTTGTCAGCCCCGTTATTGATCACTCCATGAGGTTCTAGAGTTCCTGTGGGCAAAAGGACGGTGTTGATTTTTCCAGGTACGAATTCCGCAAATTCCATCCAGTTGATCCGATCCATTTCACGGGTGGAGGGAGATTGGGAAAAAGCAGGAGTCCAAATGAGGAAAAAGAAAACGGCTAAAATTGATTTCATAGAAAATGACTTTGGATTTAATGTCAAACTTACACTTGTTTTTCAAAGCCTATTATTTACTTAATGAAATATGGTAGAGTGCGCAGGATTGAATATCAGGACGATCTGCCAGATCCGGGAAATCAAATACTTTCCAAAACTCCATCCCTACCTTTTTCATGATCTGAATAGAGGCAAGATTGCCGACCGATGCCATGGCAACAACTTGAGAAATGCCTTTTTGCCTGGCAAATCCAAGACAGGCCTGAGCTCCTTCAGTTGCCAGACCTTTATTCCACCATTTCTTTCCAATTCTCCAGCCAATGTCCACACAGGGAGTAAAGTCTGATTCAAAGGTTTTCCAGCCCAAACCGATAGCCCCGATCAATTCCTTGGTTTCCAGCAGGTCAACGGCAAAATAACAATAGCCTTTTTCCTCGTACATTTTGTTCATCCGGTTCATAAAGGCTAGGGTGTCTTCCTGGGTGAAGGTTTTCGCAAAAAAGCGCATCACCTCAGGATCAGCATTTATAGGAGAGAAATGTTCCAGATCAAAGTTTTGCCAGGTACGAAAACCAAGTCGAGGACTGCTGAAAAGGTAAGTTGACATCGGAGTGGGTGAATTTCAAAAAATAAGCGTTTCAAGATTTATTCCCAAGGTATGTCTTGGATATATTAGGAATGATTCTGCATGTCTAATGACTGGCTTGACGTTTGAAAATCCGAAAACCTGCACTCAAGTGGTATCTCCTCCTTCCGTGAGGCTGTCTCAAAATCAAATTCGTCCTTGCTAGCACATGAGTGACGAGAGTCTCGAAGTCGAAGGGTCAGGCTGACAACAAAACGATTTAAGAGACAACCTCACTTCTAAGCAATAGATTTCTCACTCTTGCTCAAAAGATGCAATATCAGCCTTGAAGGCCTCTATCTCTTTTTTGGCGGTATCCCATCTTTTCCAAGCCCAAAAACCAGCTCCAGCCCCAAGTAGGGTATATACCGTACCCGCTCCACCCAAAAGTCCGGCTATCAGAAGGATTCCTGAAACTGCCATCAGACCTAGTTGAAGCCACCATTTGATGAAGTATTTTCTCAAAAGATCATCCCGATAAAACTCCTCGTCCGTACTGTGATTTTTGACTGCGAAATAATATCCCGTTTTATCCCCGGATTTGATTCCCCAAAATACCGTCAATTGGTTTCCTTTCCGAGCTGCAAGATGGAAGTCCTGAAGTTGAAATGATTTTTCCTTTCCTTCTTTATTTACCAGAAAAACCTGGTCATGGACAATGGTTCGGGAGGTGATAGTCACAGGGGCAGTTCCTCCAGTACCCTGATAGGTGGCCCCTCCGCCACCACCTCCAGATACTTTTGTTTCCATATTTTTTCCGGATTCCTCGACCATTCCGCTAAAAGAATAAAGTTCAAATGCTACCTGATGGGTGGGTCTGTACGTTTTCATGGTTTTGGTTTTATCCAAAAGCTAAATCAAGCCATTAAGGGATTCAAGACCGATTTATTATCTGCTGACTTTTGAAGAAGGGGTGGGCCAATTGATTGATTTTCTGCTCAAAATTCCTCGAAGCGATGGGGCAGAAAACCTCCTTTGTATGGGGTCTGTGGCCCCACAGACCACTTCTTGTTTAAGATGATACTTCTTAGTATTAAAAAGCTTTGAAGGTTGATGAGGTAGACCGAAATTTCCGAATCTGGCAAAGAGATCCTTTGGCAATTCCTTTGAATTCAGGTGAAAAACTGGAATTGAAGCTTTACTCCATGTATTTAAATCCCCTTCAATCTCACGGGAATTTGGTAAAGGATCCTCTGGATTTTTTTTGGTCTTCTGCTCGGTTCTATGAAAAAGTAACCGATGAGTTTGGGTTTCTAACTCCTCACAGGGATCAATTTTGAATTGGAATAGCTGATTTCGGTCTGGGGTGACAAAGACCGAGGTAAGGAATACCCTACATCTTGACTCATTAAATCCGAAAACTTGTACCCTTGTGATACTTTCGTGAGGTTTAGCTTGTACTTTTCCGTTCTATTGACTTGACTATGAAGAAGATTTTGGTAGTAGAAGATGATCCAAACATCAATCAACTCCTCCAACTCCACCTCCAGGATGAGAGCTATGAAGTGGAGGTTTGTGACCATGGAGGTAAGGGCTTTGAGCGTGCCAGTAAGGGGGATTTTGACCTGATAGTGCTGGATGTGATGCTTCCCGAGATGAATGGCATACAGATTTGCCAGCGGCTCCGCTTACTGGAGATTTTTACTCCCATCCTGATGCTCACTGCCAAAACAGAGGAAATCGACAAAGTCATCGGTTTGGAATCAGGAGCGGATGATTACCTGACCAAGCCATTTAAGATCCGGGAATTCCTTGCCCGGGTGAAAGCCATACTGAGAAGACAGGAGCTTCATCTTTTGGCACTGAAAAAGGAAAAGACCTGGATTAGCTACGGCAATCTGGAGATTGATATCGAGAAGAGGAAGGTTCAGTATGAGGGAAAAAGAGTAGAACTGACCCCGAAAGAATTTGACCTGCTTCATCTCATGGCCAAAAGTCCGGGACGAAGCTACTCCCGGGCTCAGTTGCTGGAGCTGATTTGGGGATATGACTTTAGCGGATACGAGCATACGGTCAACGCTCATATCAACCGTCTTCGCTCCAAAATCGAATCTGACCCCAACAATCCCACCTATATTCTCACCACTTGGGGCGTAGGCTATCGCTTCAATGATGAACTCTAACCTGACCCTATTATGAAAAGCCTCTATTGGAGAATATCTCTATCTTTCATCTTGGTCTTACTCTTGGTGGGGACTTCCTATATTTTAATCACCACACGAAATGCGCAACGCTATTTCCTGGAGACCACTCAAAAGCTTAACTCTGAAGTTGCCTCTTATTTGATCAAAGAAGTAAATCCTTTTCAGGATGGAAAAGTAAACGAAGAGGCATTGGGTGTGATCATGCATTCCATGATGGCTGTCAATCCCGGTATCGAGGTCTATTTGCTCAATCCAGAAGGGGAAATTCTTTCCTATGTGGTCTTGGATCAGCTGGTCAAGCTCAAGGCAGTCGATATTGAACCGGTTAAAAGTTTTGTAGCTCAAGGCGGAAGTGAGTTTGTGCTAGGAGATGATCCAAGGAATCCGGGTTCCACCTCCGTCTTTTCTGCTGCCCCGGTCTTTGAAAATGATCAATTGCTCGGCTATGTCTACATCACCTTGGAAAGTGAAAAGTTCGATACCATCAGTGCGGATTTACTTGGATCCTATTGGATGGGGCTGACTTTCAATTCTATCCTGATCACGTTGATCGTCGGTCTGTTGATTGGCTTGGTGCTGATTGCCTGGCTTACCAGGCACCTGAATAAAGTGGTACTTGCCGTGGAGGCTTTTAAGGAGGGAGATTTTCATGCCCGGGTACCTGAGTCAGACTCTCAGTCGGATTTGGCCCTTTTGGGAAAAACCTTCAATTCTATGGCCGATACCATTTTGAGCAATATCGATGAGCTGAAGAATGTGGATTCTCTGCGAAGGGAGTTGATTGCCAATGTCTCTCACGACCTTCGCAATCCTTTGGCCATTATCAATGGCTATGTGGAGACTTTGCAGATCAGGGATGAAAAGCTGACCACTGAAGAGAGAAGAAAATATTACAAAATCATCCTCAATTCAGTGGATAAGCTCACCAAGCTGGTCACAGACTTGTTTGATCTGTCCAAACTGGAATCCGGGCAGATGCAAGTGCGAAAGGAAAAGCTGAAAATTCAGGAATTGCTTTATGATTCCAGTTTGAAGTATGAGTTGCTGGCAAAAGCTAAAGACATCGAAATTACCTCTACCATCTGTCCTCAGCTTCCTCCTGTACAGGCGGACCTTTATCTATTGGATCGGGTGATCCAAAACTTGCTGGACAATGCGGTGAAATATACTCCTGAGCATGGTGAGATTGAGTTGGAGGCTTGTGCTGTCCCCGGTGGTGTTAAAGTTCGGGTGAAAAACTCCGGAGAGGGAATTCCCAAGGAGGACTTGGAATCTATTTTTGACCGATATTACAAAGTGGAAAAAGACTCCAAAGGCATCGAAGGGTCTGGACTTGGATTGGCCATCGTAAAGAAAATCCTGGAGATTCATGATGCGAAAATCGGGATATCCTCCGACTCGAAGTCCTACACTGAGTTTGAATTTGTGCTACCAGTTGAATAGGTTTTTGCGGTTGAGATTGATTTTCCATTTGTGAAGCCTTCATCAAGCCGGAGAATCATGAAAAAGGCCTCGGGAATTATTCCCGAGGCCTTTTTTTGAAGAATTCCTTGGCCTTGAATCAGTTCAAAGGAGCGAAACCAAAAGGAATTCCCGCAGCTCCACACCAAATGATTCCATGGGTAAATTTGTCGTCAGGTTTGCCCGGAAGTGCGAAAAAATGCTCTCCAGCCTTTCCTACGATGGAAATCAACTGAAATGATCCTTGAGAATTGAGGTTCAGGGTTTGACCTGTCGAGAGGTAGACGGTCACCGTACCTGTGCTGAACTTGGTGGTAAAGGTGTCTGACAGTCGGACAAAATACTTGTTTTGCTGATCCTTTACTATTTCCACCATTCCTCGGGTATTGGTGGAGCTTTGTGCAGTGAGCGGACCTCCTTTGATCAATTGAACCGTGCCGGTGACTTCCTGAGTATTGTCAGGAATCGAGGGGTCGTTGTCTCCTGAGGATTCACTTCCGCAGGAGATCAAAATGAAAGAAAGAAGCAATCCTGTAATTAAAGCGTAGGTTTTCATGGTATAGATAGTTTGTTGATAGTTTAGATTTAAAGGCTGTCCAAATTCCGAAAGAGAATTCGTCCACGGCTGTAGTTGATTTTATTCTGAGACTTCAGGCTGGATAATACCATGGTCACGGTCTGCCTGCTGGTATCGGTGAGCATGGCTATTTCTTCATGGGTCAGGGGAAGTTTGAGAAGTGTCTCATCTCCGAACTTTTTACCCAATCGGTAGCCCAAGTCTTTGATAACTTGGATGATTCGCTCCTCTGCACCGATATATAGCATGCGTTCGAGCCGCATTCTGGCAGAGAATATTTCCTCTTGCAGAGTTCTGAGAATGCGGTCCAGTTTGTGAGAGGGATCTTCCTCCCAGCTGATCATTTCTATCCAGGTATTGTCTTCCAGGGCGTAGGCAGAGTAGGAGGATTTTTGGCACCCTTCTTCCTCATAGAATTCTCCCAAAAACTCCCCCTGATTTTTGATAGAAAGCAATCTGGAGGTTCCTTTTTTTTGGTTCCGGACTGTCTTGACCAAACCGGATTTGATCAGGAAATAGCCACCGAATAAGTCGTCTTGGGTCAGTATGCGTTCTCCTTTTCCAAATTTCAAAAGAGAAGGAAACTGTTTGGGAAGGGTTTGATGGCAAGAGTTATTCATTTGTTTTTCTTTTGGATTGATAAAAGACTCCCAGGGAAAAGGTACCTGCCGAATAGAGGTTTTTCCTCGAAAAGAGGAAATCAGCATAGTTCCGGTAGTTGAGAGACAGATGAAAGTTTTTGTAGACTGGCACTGATGCACCAAAGCTGTAGCTGGTAAATTCGGTGCCGTCTCCGCGGACAAAATCAGTTACCACAGGCACATCATCGACAGAAGTTAGTCCCTGAAGTCGGCCATTTACCCAGACTTTGCCGGCAATCTGATATCCAAGCTCCAGGCCTAGGGCCACTTGGTCAGAGAAGCTGATATCCTCGTATTGTGTACGGTAGTTGTACGAACCGAAAATGCTTCCATAAAACGGCGCATTGGGAAGGGCAAAGGAAGTAGAAAGGGTAGTCCATACATTGAACTCCCCGTCACCTGAAGGGAGATTGATGGATTCGAAGTCATTTTGAGTGCTTTGTGCAAAATTGTTTGCTCTGCCAATAGGGATCTCAGGAGCCACTGAGATGGCCAGCGGCAGATACTTTTTGAGAATTGCATGCTTGAATTCCAATCTTAAATCCCCCAGACCATTGACCGTCTCCGTGGTGCTAAACCCATTCCATACCTGAAGAGGAAGATTGGCAATCAGGGTAAATCGGTCAGTCACTCCATATTCACCGTAGAAAACCAAGGAGTTTTGGGTAAAAGCATTCGTGTTCAGCAGCTCCCCATCTAGCGTGTAATAATCCGATGAACTGAAGCGATTGAAGCTCAACTGGTAAAAGCCTTCTCCCTTTTCCTTGGTCCAACCGCTTTGCCCATACGAAAGGGCAGAAATCAAGGTAAAACCTACTCCAATCCAAAAGGATCGGAATAGGCTGTTTTTTTGAATACTCATGGCTTAATTGAGCGGGGCAAAGCCAAAAGGAACACCAACTGATCCACACCAGAGAATCACATGGGTGTATTTCGCGGTGGAGGAACCGGTAGGAATAGCGAAGAAGTTTTCGCCTGCATTGCGCACAGGGCCTAGCGGGAGCAGATTGGGATTGCCATTAGCCGGATCAGCCATGAATTCCTGAGAAGTAGAAAGGAATACAGTGACTGTACCTGTGGCCAAAGCAGTATTAAATGCTCCGTCAAATCTTAGAAATTCCTTTCCCTGAGTGTCTGTTCCCAATCCGGCCATTCCGCGCGAGCCTGCTCCGTTTTGGTCAGTAAAGCTTCCCGACCTGAGGATGTTCAGTGCACCTGTCGGACGTGTAGAATCGATGACTACGGGATCTTTGTCTTTGTCATCAGAGCAGGATACCAAGCCTAAAAAGGCGATGTAGAAGAAGAACAATACTTTTTTCATGGTTTTATCGGTTTTGATTTGAGTCAAAATTGCCCGAAGAGTATCACGAAAAAGTCACGGAAGTTTAAAGCTTTCTAATAGTCCTCAGAAGGATTGCAAAAGCGCTTTTCGGATTTGGTGCTAAACTTCGGTTTTTCAATCAGAAGGTTGTCCATTTATAGGGTAGAGAAAAAAACTCGAGAAAAAATTTGCATTTCGTATTTCGTTAGTTAGTTTAGTGTCATAATACACTATGACACTATTCAAATGGGAAAAGTAGTAATCGAACAAATGGGTTTTTCTTATCCTGGAAAGCCAAAGCTTTTCGAAGGATTGGATTTGACATTAGCGAGTGGACAGGTGGTAGGTCTGCTAGGGAAAAACGGGGCGGGGAAGTCTAGCTTTCTTCAAATTCTTGCTGGCTTATTATTTCCAAATGACGGTCAATTGTCTGTTTTCGGCTATATTCCTGAGCAAAGGTCACCGGCATTTCTTCAGGAGGTATTCTTTGTGCCGGATGAAAATTTTCTTCCTGAGCATCTATCCGCTCAAGCATATCAGCTGATTTTACAGCCTTTTTATCCCCGATTTGATAGGGAGACTTTTACACGGTTGCTAGATCGATTTGAAGTGAATTCTCAGGAAAAGATTAAAAACCTATCCTTTGGTCAGCAGAAAAAAGTTGGATTGGCAATGGCCTTGAGTTCAGGTTGTGCACTGATTCTGTTGGATGAGCCAACGAATGGACTAGATATTTCGAGTAAATCCGCTTTTCGAAAGGAACTGATTTCAGTGCTTAGCGAAGATCAGACTGTAGTAATTGCCACACATTTGATTCGGGATTTGGAGAATACACTGGATCGGGTGATGATTTTGGATCAAGGGCAAATTAAACTGGATGCAGACCTTAGTGATCTAGCCGATTCACTGCATTTTGGTTTTAGTCAATCGGAGGTGTCTGATGCGATTTTTTCTCAATCTTCAGCTTTGGGTGTCCAATTCATTCAGGAGCGAACTACTCAAGCCCAAACGGTAGTGAACCTAGAATTACTCTTCGAAGGGGTCACCGCAGGGGTTCCGATAGCTTCTTTTCTTTCAAAAACTAATTCCTTGACGGTATGAAAAAGGCTAACACAATCAGCTTGACCAGAATGGGCTGGCTTCTACAATATTATTGGGCTACCTATAAAAAGACTTATTTGACTGCCTTATTGGGATTTGTTGGGTTAATTATTCTGGTTTACCAATTGATCCTATTTTCCAATCATGGCTATCTCACTTTCGAGACAGGTTATGTTCATGGTATTTTTCTCAGTGGGTATTTTGTTATTTGTTTGCTTTGGGTAGGACAAAGCTTCCTAGCTCTGCGAAACCCTCAAAATGCAAAAAGATATTTGATGCTGCCGGCAAGCAACGCAGAGAAATATATAGTCGAGCTTTCAATTAAGATGGCCGGCTTGTTCATCATTTATCCCATTATTTTTTGGGTATCTTCAAATTTAGGTTTGGGCTTATTCCAATTGTTTGGTTCGATTTTTTTTACAAATATCACCATAGATTATTTAGGGATTTTGGAATGGAAGGAGTTTTGGCTGATAGAAAATTTCGGAGAGCAGTTATTTTTTGTAAAGTTGATTCTGTTAGGTCTTTTTGCTCTGATTCCATCTTTGATTTGGGCCGGAAGTTTGATTTTTGGAAAGTATAATTTTATCTGGATGCCATTCAGCTTTATTGTGGTCTACTTGGCAATCAGTGCGACTTCTATCGCATTATCATGGATTATGTTTCCAGGAACTATAACCGTCAATGAGCAAGTGAAATTTGAAATCCTAAAATTTGATCAACCCGAAATACTCCCTGAAACGCCCTTGCTTATCGTAATGGCAGCTATCTGGATTTGGCTGGCGGTCATACTTTCCTATGTGGTTGCGTATTTCAAGCTTACTGAAAAGCAGGTGTAAGATGGACTTTAGCGAACATAAAAACATCTTTCTGCAGATCCGGGATTGGATGGTCGATCAGATACTCACGGGAAAGTTACAACCGGGTGATAAAATCCCCTCAGTTCGGGAGTTAGCAGCGGATATCGAAGTGAATCGAAACACGGTTATGCGAAGTTATGCGCTTTTGGAGGAGGAGGGAATTTTGGAAAATAAGCGAGGGATAGGATTTTTCGTGTCTTTGGGAGCTAAATCAACCCTGTTGAACATTCAGCGAAAAGAGTTCTTTTTGGAGGTTTTGCCTCCCATCATTCATCAGATTCAAGTCTTAAATCTCAATTCAGGTGATCTTGAATCACTTCTTACAGTTATTCACTCAAATGACAATAAATATGAAAAGGAGCAATAAGTTAATCTTTGGATATTTAAGCTTTTTGTGGGTTTCCTTGATGATTACCCTCGTGGTTTCTTTTAGTTTGACCCCTCAAAGAAGCTTTTCCTTTGCAGGTGAGGGGAGGTCAGAAAAATTTGAAATAGATGATGTTTCGGTAGTGAAAATACAGAATACCAGCTACCTAAGAATAGTAAATGCTGACTCAAGCTACTTGGAATACTTTTCGATGCTTGGAGGTGATGTGAAGCCTCCCAAAACAGAGCCTATTCGAAATTACAGGGTCATCAATGATACCTTGTATATCGATCAGCTGCAACAAGCTTCCAATGGAAGTTTTTTGTTAAAAGTGAAAAGCCTCCGTCAGATTCAGGTTATGGATGAGAGTGAGGTGATCTTGAAAAATCTGACCATGGATTCTTTGGTTTTCCAAACCCCGCTCCATCAATTGCAAATCATCGGGCTTGACAGCGGATCGGTAGATTATCGCTCTGGACAGCTATTTCTCAAGGGAACGATCGGGGAATTGAAGGGAAGTATCAAAGATCGGGCTTGGCTGACCATTCCGAGTAAAATCGGGAAAATCAATCTTGAAAAAGGGGGGAAAGCAACGGTATTTGTGGAGTAGAAGTCAGTCTTTTTAGGATCGGAATCTGATGTTTCTCGATCGTAATCGAAAAAATGCACGTTTATTTTCGGTTACGATCGAGAGTTTGCATTAAAGAGGTCATCTGTGATTTTTTTCAGCTTTCCAACTTCATCCTTCTGAATTCCACACTGCCGACTACGACTGGTTCCTGGCTAGTGGTTTGTTTGCATTGCTAACTAAAAATTGGTTTATGAAGACTAGGCATTCATGTATGCTTTAGGGTTGTTCATTAAAAATTTGGTGTTTTTTCAATTTTACCCCTTGACTTACACACATACACACACCATATTTTAGTTTCAAAAAGTAGCTAAATGAGAGTTGGCAGCCCACTAAAGTCGGGGATGTGCAAGCGAGAAACCACTTAAAAAACCTGAGAGTAGCGTGTAAGAAGTTTAAACAAATTTTAACTTTTAAATCAAAAAAAATGAATTCAAAACAAATTAAATTTAGAATCCTAGCTCTCATTTTTATAGCTTTTAGTTATGCTGGTTTTGCCCAGGAAAGTCTTCCGGGTTCATCGGGTGGGGGATGTGAAGTGAGTATGGCATGCAGCTCTAATGAAAATGATTATGTGAGATGTTCAGGTTCAGCATGTGAACGAGACCCGCTATCAAGATCTGTTACCTGTGATGGGGTGACTACTTCGTGTTAATTGATTTGGAGCCTCATTTCATAATTGAGATGAGGTTTTTTTTTAATTAAAACAATAAAAAAGCTATGATTCAAAAGACTACTTTCAGAGTTGTAAGTATTTTGATTTTTATAATTTTCTCAATCTCGTGTAAGGAATCCGAAGAATTAACTATTCCAATTGAAAAATTAACCAAGAAGGCTTCCTTTTTCAATGATTCAAGTGATGAGTTTTTTCTGGTCAATCCCAGTGATATGTTTCAGCTCAATGATAAGATCTTCATTGCAGAGGCAGAACTTAGTCATCTGGCTATTT
Organism: Algoriphagus taiwanensis; assembly: GCF_036245645.1. Classification (NCBI taxonomy): domain Bacteria; kingdom Pseudomonadati; phylum Bacteroidota; class Cytophagia; order Cytophagales; family Cyclobacteriaceae; genus Algoriphagus; species Algoriphagus taiwanensis. The sequence goes on from NZ_BTPE01000002.1 coordinate 61,667, forward strand.
TTGATTTGAATTTCAAATTCATTAAAACAGTTGGTCGTTTCGGAGAGGGGCCTGACGATTTTTTTTATTTGGGAGAAATGGGGAAAACACCCGAAGGGTTACTGTATTTACATGACCGAGGTCATGAACTCTTAAGATTATTTGATTCAGATGGAGTTGAAAAGAAGAGAATTTCTGTTCCCGAGTCTTTGTATTCTAAAAATTTCATTTTCACTGATAATTCAATTTGTTTTTCTGTTGTGAATGGTCAAAAACCATTTGGCTGCTTTGATTTCAATGGCCAAAAAACAAGAGAATTTGGTGATTTTTTGAATTCGTACCACAATGATTTCCAAAGAAATCAACGAAGCATAGGCGCACTATATCGAGTCGGTAAATCTTCTTATATAAAAATATTACCCACAGAATCAGAGATTTCACTTCTTGACAGCAATGATGTCAAAATTGATTCAGTTGATATTTTTTCAATACCAATTTTCACATCCTATAAGAATAAGGTAAGTCAATTTTATTCTAAGAATTCCGGAAAGAGCTTTATTTCTGTTTTCAAGGATCATTATTTGCATGATGATAAATTATATCTGCTGACATATTCCAGCTACTTGGATGTAGAGGGCAACGAACAGGTAAATACAAATAAAGTGGTTGTTTTAGATGTCACTTCCGACCGAATCACAATTAACTCGGTGTTAGATCTTTCGTCGGAAGTTGATGTTTATTCACAAATCCTGATTTTTGACGGATTTATTCATGCTTTTGACAAAGAGGGTGGAAAGCTAGATCAATTTGAAATACCATGAATCTCACACCTCCATCCCATTGAATGGATTGAACCTTCTCCTTCCCACACCCATGGCTACGGCGCGGCAGACGGTTTTGTCGCCGTATTTGACATTAAGTCGGTCGAGGGCCTGATAGAGGTTGATCTGCTCTTGGCTGTCTTCGAAGAGTTTGATCTGGTAATTGCCATAGACCAAGCTGCTGAAGCGCACGCCGATCAGGCGGATAAGGAGACGACGGCTGTAGAGTTTGCGGAAAAGGTCTTTTACCACAGGCAAGAGCGTATGGTCCGCCGAAGTGTAGGGAATCCGCTGCTGCATGGTGTGTGTTTCAAAGTCCGAGTAGCGAATCTTCACGCTCACGCAGGCGGTGAGTTGGCCTTTTTGCCGGAGCTTGGATGCGAGTTGCTCGCACATGGCGATCATCGTGGCCTCGAGTAGCTTGACGTCAATGGTATCTTCTTCGAAGGTGTTTTCAGAGGAGACTGATTTGGCTTCGGAGTAGGGGATGACCGGAGAGCGGTCGATGCCGTTGGCTTTTTCCCAGATCATTTTGCCGTTTTTCCCAAACGTAGCCTCCAAGAGCTGGGCAGGCATCTGCTGCAGGGTATGGACTTTTTTGACGCCCATACTGTAGAGCGTTTGGGAGGTTTTTTCGCCGATCATGGGGATTTTTCGCACGGATAGGGGAGCGAGAAAGGGCTTTTCCTCGCCGATTGGTATTTGCTTCTCGTTGTTGGGCTTGGCCTCTCCGGTGGCGACTTTGGAGACGGTTTTGTTTTCCGATAGGCCCATGGAGATATTCAGACCGCTCTCGCGGATGATGCGCTGCCGGAGTTCGTGGGCGAGCTTGAAGCAGCCAAAGAAGCGATCCATCCCTGTGAGATCGATGTAAAACTCATCGATGGAGGACTTTTCGAAAAGCGGCACAGATTCCTTGATGATCTCGGTGACTTCGTGGGATTTTTGGCTGTATTTCTCAAAATCCCCCCGCACGATCACCGCCTCGGGACAGAGTTGCCTCGCGGTCCGCATGGGCATGGCCGAGTGTACGCCAAACTTCCTCGCCTCATAGCTGCACGAGGCCACGACTCCCCGGTCACTCGAACCCCCGATGAGGATGGGTTTGCCAAGGAGTCGGCTGTCAAAAAGCCGCTCCACCGACACAAAAAACGTGTCCAAATCCATATGCACAATACTTCTCTTCCCTTCCATGGCCTTTTGTTAATTTTATTGACATTTTGATGTTTATAATTTAATCAAAAAGAGTAGATTTGGAATCGGTAAAGACGCGGGTTGTCTTGAAAAAAAGATATGCTTCGCGAGATAAGGAGATATGCTTGGCAAGATAGGGCTTATCTGACGCAGTCATATCTTGAAAATATCTGCGCAGCTGTCTTTAGGTGAATCAAGTATACTATTGATATTTAAACTATTATAGTGATGGGCGAAAGATCAAAATATATCCCGCTCAAAGAATTGACGATCTATAGATTGGCAAGGGAATTATCCGCTAAGGCTTGGCTGATTTACGAGCGATTGGGATATCATCAGCGTAAAACCTGGGGAGATCAAATGTTAGAGGCGATCGATTCGGTGGGTGCAAATATTGCAGAAGGTTATGCCAGGTATCATTTCTTGGAGCGGATTAGGTTTTATTATATCTCTCGAGCCTCACTTTCTGAGGGAATGGATCATTGGATTGACCTTGGTTTTGAGCGAGGTGTAGTCACTAAAGAAGAACATGAAGCCATGTTTTTGATCGCAAAAAGCCTACAGATTAAATTGAATAGCCAGATAAAAACAACTTATGAAGCCAAGAAGGATTTGGGATAGTTTCGAACTATCTCGCGCAGCATATCTTCATCAGTATCTCAGCTTCAGCCATATCTTAAAAAATATCTCGCGTAGCATATCTTCAAAAGTATCTCAGCTTCAGCCATATCTTAAAAAATATCTCGCGTAGCATATCTTCAAAAGTATCTCAGCTTCAGCCATATCTTAAAAAATATCTCGCGTAGCATATCTTCAAAAGTATCTCAGCTTCAGCTATATCTTAAAAAATATCTTGCCCAGCATATATTAAAAAGATCCATGATATTAAATACTAACCTCAAATTCCTGCGAAAAAAGAAAGGCTTCACACAAGAATCCCTTTCCGAGTTATTGGGAATTTCCCGCTCCAAGCTTGCCGGCTATGAGATCAATATCACCCCGCCCTTGGAAACCCTGGTCAAAATCTCCGATCAACTCGGTGTCTCTATCGATATCTTGCTCAGGGAAGATCTAACTACCTACTCCGAATACAAACTCCGCGAACTCCTGGAAACAGACAAGTTTCTAAGAGGAAGAAAGCTTCGAATCTTGTCCACGACAGTGGATGAGCAGGGAAGAGAATTGATCGAAGTGGTCTCCCAAAAGGCGAAAGCAAGTTACTTGGCAGGATTTGCCGATCCGGAGTTTATCTCCGAATTGCCGAGATTCTCCTTGCCATTTCTACCAATGGATAAAAAACATCGGGTTTTCCAAGTGGATGGAGACTCCATGCTGCCGATTCCTGATGGAGCTTGGATTGTCTGCGAATATGTGGATGACTGGATGGCGATCAAAGATGGAGAACGCTATGTGATTGTCACCGAACAGGATGGGGTGACTTTCAAGATTGCCTACAACAAAATCAAATCCGAACAGAAGTTACTGCTTTGCTCCGCCAACCCGATCTATGTTCCCTTCGAAGTGGATATCGAGCAGGTCAGAGAAGTGTGGAGATACAGGCTGGCAATGGCGGGCCAATGATCAATTTTCAATGACCAATGAGCAGTGAGCAATGAACAATGACCAATTTTCAATAACCAATGTGCAATAAGCATTGGCCAATGGACAAAGTCAAATGACTAATTATCGATGGAAACTGAATAATTTTCAATTCTTCAGTTTGGAGTCCATTTGACTCATGAATTTGTTCATTGAGTTTGAAAATTGATTATTGATCATTCCTCGTTATCCTCCAACTCTACGATCACCTCAATTTCCACAGCAATATTATTAGGCAAAGCCGCTACTCCTACTGCAGATCGGGCATGCTTGCCTTTTTCCCCGAAGACTTCCACCATCAAGTCCGAGAAGCCATTGATGACCCTGGGATGACCTGTGAAGTCAGGTGCCGAATTGACCATACCCAATACTTTCACAAACTGCTTGATCCGGCTCAGGTCTCCTGTGGCGGCTTTGAGGACAGCGATGATCTCCAATCCGGTCAGCCGTGCAGCTTCGTAGCCTTGCTCAGGGGTAAGATCATCTCCCACTTTTCCAAACACATCGGGACCATTTCCTGCCAAAAACAAAAGGTTGCCAACCTGCTTCCATTTCACATAGTTGGCCATGGGCTGACTTACTTCTGGCAGTTCCAGTCCCATTGCTTTCAGTTTTTCTTCGGGAGTTTGGGCAAGTAAAGGGGATGAGACAAAGGCCAAAAAGAGGATGATTCCTGTAAGAGTTAGTGTTTTTGAGTTCATGGGTTTTCAAATAGATTCAGGTCTAAAATAGAGTTTATTTTTCAATACTCAGTTGGCAGTAAGTATTTTAGCAGTAGCTGGAAAAGCTAATTTTTATCAGGTAATGCCCTGATTTATAGCAAATGATTTTTCACTGAGGAATTCCAACTTTAGGCAACGAACCAATCCCAACTAACCATGAAAACGCTAGTAGTTCCTTTCGATTTTTCAGTTTACTCGCTTGCAGCCCTCAAAACTGCTCAGAGAATCAGTACGAAGATGGATGCCCGAATCCTCTGCGTGACGGTGATTCCTTCGGAGGTAGATTGGGATTTGCTTAGCGATGATGCAAAAAACAAGTATCCTGACTTGATTCAGGAAAGGCAGGAAGCAATCGATGTCCTTCCGGAATATATCCGCACAGTCGCACCGGCCAAAGCACAGATCGAGCCGGTGGTGAAAATTGGCGTACCCCATGAGCAAATAGTCCGAGTAGCAGATAAAAACAAAGCCGATATGATCATTATCGGTGCCTACGGCAAAGGCTATCAGGAGGGAAAATTCATCGGTTCTAATCTTCAAAAGGTGTTGAGAAATGCAAATTGTCCCGTTTTGGCGGTCAAAGAAGCCTTGGATGGCAATGCTTTCAGAAAAATAGCCTTCGCCACGGCTTTTGATGCTTCTTCCAAACAAGCCTTTTCCAACATTCTTCCTTTAGCCAAAGCTTTCAAAAGTTCCGTTCATCTGTTGCATGTGAACACACCGGAGCATTTCACCAATTCTACAGATTCTGATCGTGAAATGGCGGAATTCGCCAAAGGCCACGAGCAGTTTGTCATTCATCGGCATGTATTCAATCACCAAGATGCAGATGAGGGAATTGTGGCTTTTTGTGCTGAAAAGGGGATAAACCTAGTTGTCTTGGTTTCTTCCAACCGCAAAGGCAGTTCTTCCTACGTGATTGGGACCACCGAAACGGTAATCTTTAAATCTCCTGTGGGAGTACTCAGCATCAAGTCAAGTTAGGAGCCATTTCCGTTTTCTTGAGTTTGGAAGTCCAGGACTTGGCTGATTGGGTGCTGCAGATGTACGACTGCAGCACCTATGTTTTTTAATCCCTGAAATACCTGCTCTTCGATATGGATCAATGTGGAAATCTGGACCTCGGGTGATTTTTTTTCCATCTGTTCATAGACTTTTTCAGTGAGCTGTTTTTGCCACTTTTTCAGTCCGTGAAATTGCGCTTCGATCGCCTTGAGTGCATCTTCTTTTTCCAAGGCTTCATTCACTTGGCTAAAAATATGAGTCACTTTGGTCCTGACTTCCTTCAGTACAAATTCGGCTACAGGATCTTCCGAATTTTCCAATTCCTTCAAATTGTGGAGAATATCTTTGAAATTTTTGGCTGCATAGATCAGCAGCCTAGTGGTCAAAGTATAGGATGCATAGAGGCTGGCCGACTCATCATCCTGGATTTTCTTTTGCAGCTGCAGGTTGAATCGGGTGATTTCTTCTTCGATTTCTTTCAGATGGGCATACTTCACATCAAGGTGCCTGGACTCCCGGATGAGCCTTGCCCAAATCGACTCCTTCTGTCCATCTGACCTTCTTGTGCCTTTGACGATGAGAAGGATAAAGTCCTGCACCTTTTCCCATAACTCCAGATTCTCTTTTCGCAGTGCCTCTAGTGCCACTTGGGGGATTTCCGGATCGGCTTTTTGGATGTATTCCGTGGGAGAGTTTTCCTCAGTTGCCTGGAAGTTTTTCATCAGCCATTTTTCCAGTTTGGGTAAAAACGGATAAAAAATCAGGATTCCTGTGGCATTAAAGAAGGTGTTGAAAAAAACCAGTTGGATCAACTCCCCCGAATCCGGCAATAGGGACTGGATCAGATGAATGCAGGGATTCACAAAGGGGAAAAAGATCAAGCCTGTGGTCAGATTGAAGACAATATGGCTGATTGCCAACCGTTTTTTATCGGGCTTGCCTCCAAAAGCGCCCAAGCTGATGGTCACTGTGGTCCCGATATTGGCGCCAATGATGACTGCAGCACCTGCTTCGATTCCAATAACCCCGGCATGGATGGCACTTAGTAGAATCACCAAGGTAGCTGAACTGGATTGGATCAGGGCGGTAAGGATGATGCCGGTGAGGAGAAAGACCCAATTCCCATAATCGGCGAGTTGGGAAAAATCTACCCGCTCTGATAGATCCTCAATGGCTGTTTTCATCAAATTCAAACCAAAAAAGAGCATGCCAAAGCCCAAAACAATCAATCCCAAAAAGGATAGGATCGGTCTTTTGGAAAATGTCAGGTAAGTCAGTGTTCCGATGCCAATAAAGGGGTAGGCAAATGCGGAAACCGATATTTTGAATCCCAGCAAGGCTACAATCCACGCGGTCATGGTGGTGCCGAGGTTTGCTCCCAAGATGACGGAAATCGCCGAGCTCAAATTGATCAATCCAGCGCCGAGAAATGCCAAAACCATCAAGGTCACCAAGGAGCTGCTTTGCAAAATGGCTGTGGTCAGAGTACCTGCCAATATTCCTTTCCAGGGCTTATTGGTAAATCCCTGCAAAAATCGACGGAAAGTAGGGCCTGCCATTTCCCGAAACCCATGCTCCATCTGAGACATGCCCAGAAGAAAAAGGGCAAGTCCGGCCAGAAACAGCCAGAAATCTGCAGATTGACTTTCCATAGTTATTTGCTTCTTCTCCTTCCTTGCTGTAGAAGAGGAGGCAATTGATTACCAGAATCGGAATCTCTTTTCGTAAATTCTGTCACGGAAGATCCAGTTATCCCAAATGTCTCTTGACAGGAATATTTCCACTCCCACATTTAGGGTCATGTATCCATCGTATCGATGAGTAAGACCCGAGCCTCTTCGGATTCTTCCGCGGTTATTCAGGATAGCTTGCACATCCGGTTCCCCGTTGTCCAGCATAAATTGGGGATTGCGTATGGCTAATCGTAATCTATCCGGGTTTTGACCGGTGACATAGTCATTGACCAAATCCAAATAGAATTCGCTTACATTAAATGCAGAAATATCATCCATGTAATCAGTCAAGGTAAAGCGATAGTTGCCTTCTACTTTGAGATCCATGTAGACATTGAGCTTATACTTGAAGCCCAATCCCATAGGGAAAACCATGATGTATTTCTCGTAGGGATTATTTTCCAGCTGCAGAGGTCTCAAGTCAATCCAAGTGCCGTTGAGTTCAGCCTGCGGATTGTTGGTAGATACACCTATCCCAAAGAAGATGTAGGGGTTCCAAAGGTGTCTGGTAATGTTATTTAACTTCACCGGATGCCAGTAGTATTCTACTATCCCGGTCAGCTCCATGTTGGAGGCCCTAAAGTGGAGGTTTCTTGGATATCTGAAGGCTCTTGGGTCTGAAGGAGGATCTGAACCGGACATTTTATAATAGGTAAACTCCCCCCGTGCCTTAAGATGAGTTCCGAAAATATAATTGACCGAAAAGCTAGCATTCCAGTCAGGCTGCACCCCTTCGTTGTATTTCCAAAAAGAATAAAGCTCTCCAAAGTATTGGGTAGGGCCAATTCCTGCAGAAATTGACCAAGGTTCTTCAAAGCGGTAGCGATAAAAACTTTGGGAATAAGTTTGACTTATCCCCATTCCTAAGAAAAATACAAATAGAAACTTTTTCATGCTAAACCCTTTCCCCTGCGCTACTATTCGGAAAAGATCAGGAAAAATAGATTAATTATCCAATTTTTCAAATCCTGACCTCAAGTGCAAGTCCCGCTGTGGGTACGGGATTTCTATTTTTTCCTCCGAAAACCTCTTGAAAATTTCATAATACAATTGGCTTTTCAGTACCAAAGGTTTGTTTACATACTCCGATGTCCACACCCGGAGGTTGAAATTAAGACTGCTGTCACCATAACTTTCAAAAAGGACATCCGATTCAGGAAATTTCAAGACGCCGGGATTGGTAGAAGCCACTTCCAAGAGGATTTTCTTCACCTTTTCCGGATCTTCTTTGTAAGAGACACCTACAGGGTAATTGAATCTGACCTTGCGCTCGTTATGCGACCAGTTGATCACCTGACTGTCAATAAACTGACTGTTGGGCACGATGATGCTGATATTGTCATTGGTCAAAATAGTTGTGGATCTTCCCGATATGGAAATGACATCTCCGTTAATTCCCCCTACTTCTATCCGGTCTCCCACCTTGATGGGTTGTTCCAGGAGTATGATCAATCCGGAAATAAAGTTGTTGGTGATGTTTTGCAAACCAAAACCGATACCCACACCGATAGCACCTGCCAAAACTCCAAATGCACTCAGGTCGATTCCATTGGTCTGGAGAATGGAAAAAATACCTGCCAGGATGATTACGTATTTGACTATGGTGCCAATGGACTCTTTGGTGCCGATTTCAATCTCCCTTTTGTGAAGGATTTTTTTGACTATCAACTTTCTTATCCATTCCGCACCTACAAAAAGCAGGGTGAATGAAACAATCAGAGTCAAAATCAAACCTATGGTCAACTTGGTTTCTCCCAAAGAGAAAATATTTTGATTGATTATATTCTCCAGCCACTTCCAAAAGTCCTGCGTTTGATCCATATGTTTTCGCTAAGTATAGGGGATTAAACTTTAATTTAGTTGGGTAAAACTATCCAAACTTTGGGCAATAAACCAGAAATCTTTTTCCAGATCGGCATATGCGAAATATTGTTTTGATTTAGCCTTTGCAACCTTGGTGATTTAAAATAATTGTCTGAATTCTTGTAATTTTGGGACTATGAGTAAGCAAAGAGAAGAATTAGAGCATCGGCTCAAGCTAAGAAATATCAAGCTCTCGGATTACGAGGATATACGGGAAATCATGGTTTCGATTTATCGAAATCAGGGAGGGGCCTGGACCAAACAAGAGCTTAAAAACCAAATAAAAGCCTTTCCTGAAGGTCAGATTTGTATTGAAGACAACGGCAAAGTCATTGCCGCCGCACTGAGTATTATTGTGGATTATGGCAAGTTTGGGGACAATCATACCTACGATCAGATTACCGGTTTTGGAAAATTTGACACCCATGATGACGAGGGAGATACCCTGTATGGGACTGATGTTTTTGTGCATTCCGATTATAGGGGAATGCGATTGGGCAGACGACTCTACGATGCCCGAAAGGAGCTTTGTGAAAATCTAAACCTAAGGTCAATCATCGCAGGAGGGCGGATTCCCGGGTATTCCAAATATGCGGACGAAATGACTCCGCGCAAGTACATCGATTTGGTCAAAAACCGGGAGATTTTTGATCCTGTGCTTTCATTCCAGTTGGCCAATGAATTCCACGTACGAAAAGTAATCACCAAATATCTTCCTGAGGATACGGATTCCCGTGCCTACGCCACTCTGCTCGAATGGATCAATATTTATTACGAGAAAGAGGAGAAACTTATTGGTAACAAAAAGTCTATCGTGCGCCTTGGATTGGTGCAGTGGAAGATGAGAAGATTCTCAAATGTGGACGACCTGATGCAGCAGGTGGAGTTTTTTGTGGATACGGTCTCGGGGTATAAATCCGATTTTTGTCTATTGCCTGAATTTTTCAATGCGCCTATGCTCGCCGAGTTCAATGATATGGACGCCTCTGAGGCAATCAGGAATCTGGCTGACTACACGGACGAGATTGTTTCCAGAATGAGTGATTTGGCTGTATCCTATAATGTGAACATCATCGCAGGCTCTATGCCGGAGTACGATGGGAAAAAACTCCGAAATGTGAGTTATCTCTGCCGAAGAGACGGTACTCAGGATAAGCAATACAAATTGCATATCACTCCGGATGAGGCAGCTTATTGGGGGCTTCAGGGAGGAAACGGAATCAATGTATTTGATACAGATGCGGGACGGATCGGGATTTTGATCTGCTACGATGTGGAATTTCCTGAGTTGGGAAGAATCCTTGCCGAGCAAGAAATGGACATTCTTTTTGTGCCTTTCTGGACAGATACCAAAAATGCTTTCCTCAGAGTTAATACCTGTGCCAAAGCACGGGCCATCGAGAATGAGTGTTATGTGGCCATCACCGGCTCGGTAGGTAACCTTCCCAAAGTGGAAAATATGGATATCCAATACTCCCAATCTGCGATTTTCTCTCCTTCGGATTTCTCATTTCCTCATGATGCCATCGTAGCACAGGCTTCCGAGAACGCGGAAACCACTATTGTGGCAGATGTGGACTTGGATTTGTTGACCAAGCAGAGAAAAGCCGGTAGTGTAAGAAATCTCGAACAACGTAGATTGGACCTTTATTCGATTCAATGGAAACAGAAAAAATAATTCAAGCTTATTTTGCCCATGTCCCTGAGGCAGTTTGGGAAAAAGCCTATCCCATCAAGGTTCTCATCACCGATGTGGATGGAGTACTTACCGATGGAGGTATTATCTACGATGACTTTGGCACTGAATACAAAAAATATAATGTCAAGGATGGATTGATTGTGCAGCATCTGCGCAAGTCAAAAATTCTCGTGGGTGCTATCACCGGAAGGCAGTCTCAGGTAGTCGAAAACCGATGTGAAGAACTCCGGTTTGATTTTCACTACCATGGCATCAAAGACAAAGCAAAAAAGCTCCGAGAAATCCTGGAGACAATGGAAATCGAGCTCCATGAAGTGGCTTACATTGGGGATGATTTGATTGATTTGCCTATTTTGACCCAAGTGGGCTTTTCTATCGCTCCTCAGGATGCATTGCCTTACGTCAAGGCAGCAGTAGATTATGTATCTCCTCTTGCGGGAGGCAAAGGGGTTTTCCGAGAAGTGGGGGATATTCTCCTCCATACCAGAGGCCAATTGGCCCCATTAATTGAAACTTTATCCCAACAGGAATAATGAAAATAAATACACAACCCATGCAAATCCGAGAAGGAATCGTCCTAGGGTCTGAAAAACCAGTCCTTTTTGCCGGGCCTTGTGCGGTAGAGAGTTTGGATATTTGTCTGGAAATCGGAAGCAAAGTCAAAGCTTGGGCTGAAGAGCATGGATTTTCCTATGTCTTTAAAGCCTCCTTTGACAAAGCCAATCGAACCTCCTCGGGTTCATTTCGGAGCATTGGAATGGACAAATCTTTGGAAGTTTTGCAAAAAGTGGGAAAGGAACTCAATGTTCCCTTGGTCACTGATATCCATGAATCTTACCAAGCCGCTGAAGTAGCCGAAGTGGTCGATGTATTGCAGATTCCGGCCTTCCTATGTCGACAGACTGATTTGTTGCTCGCTGCAGGAAATACCGGAAAGGCCGTCAAAATCAAGCGGGGGCAATTCATGGCACCAGAAGATATGCAGTTTGCAGTGAAAAAAGTAAGATCCACGGGCAATGAAAATGTATGCTTAACCGAGCGGGGCTTTTCTCTGGGTTACCACAATCTGGTGGTGGATATGAGAGGTTTGCCAATTATGCGACAATTTGCCCCTGTGGTTTTCGATATTACGCATTCGGTACAGCAGCCCGGAGGGCAGGGAGGAAGCAGTGGAGGACAGCGGGAGTTTGCGCCGTTTTTGGCTAGAGCAGCTGCAGCGACAGGGATTGATGGATTTTTTATAGAAACTCATCCTGAGCCTGCCAAAGCACTGAGTGATGGACCTAATCTAATTCCTCTTCATAGAATGGGCGACTTCCTGAAGATGCTCAAGGAATCCTGGGAGTTGGGAAGAAAGTATCAGGATTTTGCTGTTGAATAATCGCCTTTTATGAAAAACCCGGTCCTAACTCTTCTTTTCTGGTTTTGTGTTTCCACAGTTTTTGGAAGGCAACAACCAGCATCCATCCAAGATCAAATCCGATCCATTTTAGAATATGAAACGCCTGGAGATCAATTACTGATTTCAGGTAGGCAGTTGGATACCAGTCCTTTTATTCATTCATTTTATGTGGATAGGAATTTTGAAGAGGTTTGGACCAAAAATGGTGTGCTGTTGGAATTGGCCTACGAAATGAGGCACGAAATCAAAGAGTCCAAATATGACGGTTTGGATCCCGAGGATTACGAATTGGCTTGGATTGAAGCTTTTTTTCAGACCTTTGAGGCCAATAAAGAATCAAAACAGTCCAATGAGGCCGGAGATTTAGCTGCCTTGGATTTGCTCTTATCCAATGCCTTTTTCCAGCTTTCTGAGGACTTGGAAGTCGGAAAGATCGATCCTTCACGATTAAAAGGAGAATGGGAGATTGAGAGAAAGGGAAGTCGGGTAGATCATTTTGCCTTGTTGAAAAAGGCGGTAGCTGAAAATGATATCCGAAGAAACCTTCAGGCTCTTTATCCCAAATTCACCATTTACAAACGGAGCAGGGAGGTAATCCGCTCCCTCGAGCAAAAATCCAAAGAAGACTCCCTTGATTGGAAAACCTTGAAAGTGGATAAATCCATCAAAGTGGAAGATGTGCACTCTTCTATCCCTTCGTTGAGACAGAGGCTTCAGTTTTGGGGATACTTGGAGTCGGCTTCGCCTGTTGATCCTAAAACTTACGATTCCTTGATGTTTGAGGGGGTGGTTCGTTTTCAGGAAAAAAACGGAATGGAACCGGATGGGATTATCGGCAAAAATACCGTGATCGCCCTCAATGCATCTCCTTCTGCCCTAATTGATAAGGCAAGGGTAAATATGGAAAGGCTGCGTTGGCTGCCTGATACGGTTCAGAATATTGAGCTGATTGTGGTCAACATTGCCAATTTTCAGTTGGACTACCTGAATAATCTGGATACGATTTTTACTTCCCGGGTCATTGTCGGGAAGCGATATCATGAATCTCCCATTTTCAGGGCCGAAATGAGTTATTTGGTTTTCAGCCCCTATTGGAATATTCCTTATTCCATCACCAAGAATGAAATTATTCCTGCGGTAAGAAAAAATTCCAATTACCTCCAAAACAAAAACATGGAGGTGATCACCACTTCGGGAAAACCTGTAAATCCGAGCACTATCGATTGGTCTTCCAAATCCTTTCCTTATCTCATCCGCCAAAAGCCAGGAGGAAGCAATTCCCTGGGCTTGGTGAAATTTATGTTTCCTAATTCCTACAGTGTTTACATTCACGATACTCCGGCTCGCTCCTTATTTGAAAGGGAAGACCGGGCTATGAGTCATGGTTGTATCCGTCTGCAAAATCCCGCGGCCTTTGCCCAGCTGCTTTTGAGAGATGATCCCTCTTGGACGCCTGAAAAGATCGATGCAGCCATGCATCAGGAAAAAGAGCAGATTGTCAATTTGCCGAGAAAAATACCGGTAGTACTGCTTTATCTCACGTTTTGGGCTGATTCCAAAGGACAGCCCCATTTCCGTCAGGATATTTATAACCGGGATGCGGAAGTTTTGGCTTTGCTCAAAAAATAAATCAATCCTGAATGTATTCGGACTGATTGAGGTATTCCTCCTGATCAGCAAAAATGAAAAGAAGTGATCCGTCTTTAATCAAATCGATGACTTCCTTGGAAAGTTCTGAAGGTACTGCAGGACAACCTAGACTTCTGCCAAGGCGGCCTGACATTTTGGCGACTTCTTCGCGCGCATAGTCGGCACCATGGATGACAATTGCCCGGTTTCTTGCCTGATCATTGATGCCTTTTTCCAGCCCGTCCAGTCTGAGCGAGTATCCATGCTTGCCAAAGTAAGTTTCTCCTGTTTTGTAAAAACCAAGGCTGCTTTGGTAGGATTCGGGTCGATTGGAAAACTTCTCAGCCATCAGCATTCCTGAGTTCCTTCCATGAGCTACCACCGTGTTTAGAAGGATTTTTCCTTGGGTGAGATCAATGACCCATAGTCTCTTTTCAGTAGATGGAAGAGAGAAATCAATCAAGGTCAAAACCTGCTTTTCCAGCTCTTCTTCCAGGTTTTCATACCCGTCCAATGCAAAATCCAAGGCTTCTACTGAGGGGATGTTTTCATAGCTTTCGCTCAAATGATCCCAAATGATTTCACTTTTGCTTTTCTCCACTTCAGGTGAATGGTTTGCAGGTATTGGTAAAGGAGGGGTGGAGGTGAAGATCCAGATGAGGGGCAATAGGATTCCCTGGAAGGCGGACATGAGATTCGTTTTTGGGGTGAGACTTTAAAGGTAGGTTATTGTCCAGAAAATCAAATACTTTGCCAGAATAATTGAACTTTCCATTTTGTCAGTACCTTCCCAAAAGTGAACCAATTTCAGGACACTTGCCGTTTTAGCTTTGGTATAGGAAAAAGTTGAGCTTGGCTCTGGAAGTTTATATCTCTACTTTTGCCTTCCAGAAAAAAATAATCCTTTGATATGCAGGGAATTGCTGATGTTGTTTAAGAAAAAATGAAAATCGTTAAACAAAAATTTAATTTACCCTGTTTCTACCTTCAATGAAAGTATCCGTATTTCGAAAAGAGCATTTCAACGCAGCACACAGACTCTACAATCCATCTTGGACTGACGAGAGAAATCAGCAGGTTTTCGGTAAATGCAACAATCCCAATTTCCATGGCCACAACTATGATCTGATAGTCCAACTGAAAGGGGAAATCGATCCTGAAACAGGCTACGTATATGACATGAAGGAGCTCAGCGATCTGATCAAAGAGCATGTGCTAAATAAATTTGACCACAAAAACTTAAACTTGGATACCGATGAATTCAGAAATCTCAATCCATCTGCTGAAAACATTGCAGTGGTTATTTGGAATATTTTGAGGGAAAAAATTGATCGGCGATTCGAACTAATCATTCGACTTTATGAAACAGAAAGAAACTTTGTTGAATACGATGGGAATTGATATTGCCCGCGCTTCCTTTGAGGAAATTGGTGAAGAGCATGTAGGAACTTCTTTCGAAACTCCTCTCAGAGAGGATGCCTTCGAAATGGATGACGACCTCAAGGTGGAGCTCATCGAGAAGCACTTTCGTGAAATCATGAATATCATGGGGCTAGACCTGACTGACGACAGTTTGAAAGGTACGCCTCACCGAGTCGCCAAAATGTATGTGAAAGAGGTGTTTTCCGGCCTCAATCCAAAAAACAAACCGGCAGCCAAGCTTTTTGAAAACAAATACAAATACAATGAGATGCTAGTGGAGAAGGACATTACTTTCCATTCTCACTGCGAGCATCACTTTGTGCCGATTTACGGAAAAGCGCATGTCGCCTACATCTCCAATGGTAGCGTAATCGGATTGTCCAAGATCAACCGGATCGTGCAGTATTTCTCTAAGCGTCCACAGGTGCAGGAGAGACTAACCATGCAGATCGGAAATGAATTGATCGAAGTATTGGGAACTCAAGACGTGGCAGTCATCATGGATGCGTATCACATGTGTGTGAGCAGCCGTGGAGTGAATGACACCAACAGTTCTACAGTGACTTCTTTCTTCTCCGGAAAATTCAAACATGACGAACAAAGCCGCAATGAATTCTTGAAGTACATCAGCTTAGAGAAGTAATTCGAAGCGCAAACTAGACCAACAGGAAGCCGGGCATAAAATCCCGGCTTTTTTTGTTAGTAATGCAAACAAAAGCCCTTTTTATTGATTTTATGATAAAACAAAAAACGAAATGAAGGATAAAAATATAGTAGTAATCGGAGGGAATTCTGGGATAGGAAAAGCAGTGGCTTCAGCTCTCAGTGATCAGGGCGCAAATCTGTTTCTTTACTCAAAAAGCGGAGAAGGTACTACGGCATTGGACATAAGCAGCGACTTTTCAGAGATTCCAGGATTACCCGAGAAAGTGGACGGAGTGGTCTATTGTCCAGGGACGATTAACTTAAAACCATTCCATCGGATTTCGATAGAAGACTTCAAGAATGAAATGGAAATCAATTTTTTTGGAGCGGTAAGAGTATTGCAGGCTTGCATGAAGGGCTTGAAAAAGTCGGATTCACCATCGGTGGTTCTGTACAGCACAGTAGCAGTACAGACAGGAATGGGATTCCATGCAGGAATATCTTCAGCAAAAGGTGCAATTGAGGGATTGACCCGATCATTGGCAGCAGAGTGGGCCCCTTCCAAAATCCGGGTTAATGCCATCGCCCCATCTCTGACTGAGACTCCATTGGCATCGGCTTTACTTTCCACCCCTGAAAAGAAGGAAGCGTCTGATAAGCGTCACCCCTTGGGAAGGATTGGTACTCCTGAAGACATGGCTTCGGCAACCCTCTTTTTGCTGTCTTCGCAATCCTCCTGGATGACCGGGCAAATTCTTCATATAGATGGAGGAATGTCCAATTTGAAATAATCTCAAAACAATTTTACCCCAAATATTGTCTCATAATCGGGTACGGTCCCGAGAAGAACGAGCTGTGAATATGAAGACACCACCTGAATCATTCCTGTTGTTTAAGGAAGAATTGAGGAAGGCCCAATTGGAGAAAGAGAGGCTAAAGCAAGAGTACGAAATGAGGCTGGCAGAGGTCAATAAGGAACTTTGTCGTCTCAAAGAGCAGATTCAGTCCCAGCAAGACATGATGCGGACCACCTTGGAGTATGCTTCTAATTTAGAGACCCGTCTATCGGAATTTCAAGATGAGGTCAAAATTTCCCAATCTCAGCCTAGAAAAACAGTGTATTAACCCAATCCCTCAATTAAAGCCATGAATCAAACTCTAAACCCTTCCGAAATCCAGGACTTCGAGATAGCCTTTGAGGAACGCTACGCGAGGGTATTGGTCAGTGCTGAAAAGAAGATCATCATCTGTGAATTGTTGGCCGATTACATTCCCATCGAGGATTTCCAGTCGGTTTTCCTGCAAATCGGTGAAATCGTAAAAGCAGGTGATTTTGAGAAGTTTATCTTTGACAAAAGATCCCTGAGGGCATTTCATCAGCCCACTATGGAGTGGTATTTCATCCACTGGAAAAAAGATATGCTCGCCTTTGGATTGAAAACTCATCGTAAGATTCTCCCTGCCGAAAAGTGGTTTGAAAAAATGGTTCAAATCGCCAAGGATCAGATTTTGCAAAACTATCCGGATAATATCATCGATCAGCTGGATATTAAATATTGCGACAGCATAGAGGAGGCCATCGTCAAATGATCCGGTATTTTTCTTCTGAAGCAATAATGGATATGGATTCTTTTTTCAGAAGAAATCTGATCAATTGCCTTTCAGGTTACAAAAGCCTAAACCTCATTGCTACGAAAAACAAAAAGGGAGTCACCAACGTGGCTCCCTTTTCTCAGGTATTCCACATCGGTGCAGCTCCACCTTTGGTCGGTATTCTTTTCAGGCCTCATACAGTCAAGCGAGATACTCTGGAAAATATCCTCGACACCAACTTTTTCACACTCAATCACGTCACTCCTTCTTTTTATCAGGAAGCCCACTGGACGGCTGCTAATTGGGAAGGAAGTGAATTTGAGGGTACAGGATTGGAAGAGGAGAAGAAAGGGGATTTTTTTGCTCCCTTTGTCAAAGGAAGTCCGCTGCAGCTTGGCTGTAGTTTAGTAGAGACTCAGACCCTTCAGGTAAATCAGACCGTTCTGGTCATTGGAAGTATTGATCATATTTATATAGAAGAAAAAGGGCTTCGCAAAGATGGATCTTTGGATCTCAATGCGCTTGAAACGGTTACTGTGAGTGGTTTGGATGAGTACCATATCGGAGAAAAGTTGGGTAGATTAGCCTTTCCAAAACCGGGAGTAAATCCAACAGAGCTTTAGGCCTCCTTGGCTTTTAATCCCTTGGAGGAATCATTTGTTTCTGTTTTCCAATAAAACCTGAATTTGCAACTCCTCGAACTCACCGATTCCGGACTTTTTTGTCCTCCCGCGGGGATTTTCATAGATCCATGGAGGCCTGTTGATAGGGCAGTTATTACGCATGCCCATTCCGACCATGCCCGCTGGGGGATGAAGCATTATTTGGCACATCGGGATTCAGCAGAAGTCATGAAGTTACGCCTAGGTGCAGAAATCAGCCTGCATACGCTGGATTACCAAGAAAAATTGGATATCCACGGAGTTAAAATCAGTCTCCATCCTGCCGGCCATATTCCGGGTTCGGCACAGGTAAGGCTAGAATTTCAGGGAAAAGTGGCTGTGGTCAGTGGGGATTATAAAGTCGAAGATGACGGGCTTTCCACACCTTTTGAGCCAGTGAAATGTCATGAGTTTGTTTCTGAATGCACGTTTGGTCTACCGATTTACAAATGGGAGTCACAGGCCGAGATTTTCTCCCAAATCAATTCCTGGTGGAGAGAAAATTCAGCTGAAGGCCGAAATTCGGTACTTTTTGCCTATTCCTTGGGAAAAGCCCAGCGAATCATCCAAAATCTGGATCGGGAAATAGGAGAAGTTTTTGTTCACGGAGCCATCTGGAATACCAATCAAGCCCTGATTGCTAACGGAATCCCTATTTGGGATGTGCCCAAAGTGACTCAGGATATTCCGAAAAACAGATTTAAAGGTGCATTAATTATCGCGCCACCATCAGCAATGGGTACACCTTGGATGCGGAAATTTTCCCCTTATCGGACTGGAATCTGTTCCGGCTGGATGGCTGTACGCGGCTCGCGAAGGAGAAGAGCTGCTGATCGTGGATTTGTGCTTTCGGACCATGCGGATTGGGAAGGATTGGTCCAAGCGATTACAGCTACTGAAGCCGAAAAAGTTTACCTGACTCATGGCAGCACGGCTTCCTTCGGCCGGTTTTTGCAGGAGGAGAAAGGAATAGACGCGGTGGAGTTGCAGACACTTTTTGGAGCCGAGGAAGTGGAATAAGGAATTTGTCCGATGCTGGAAGTCGGAAGACAGATGTTTGCAGCAGAATTAAAGTCCTCTGTAAAATCAATTTTAAGGTACTGGGATTTTGTTGACTTAGCCCATAACTTGATAACCTATAAACCAATTTTAAGGCAATGCTCAAATCCCTAATCTCGATTCTCATTTCCCTAATTTTCATTTCCTGTCAAAATCCTCCTTCAGATTCTATTGACGATACTATAAATACAGTCACTGGGCCGATCCTGATCGACTCAATGGGTTTGACCTTGATTCACGAGCACATGCTGGTTGATTTTATCGGGGCAGATTCGATCAGTTCGGATCGATGGAACCGGGACTCGGTCGAAAAGAAAGTTCTTCCTTACCTTCTGGAAGTCAAAAAACATGGGGTTCGGACTATCCTGGATTGTACTCCAAGCTATTTGGCCAAAGATCCCTTGCTTCTGAAATCCCTGAGTGAGAAATCAGGAATACAAATCCTGACCAATACCGGATTTTATGGAGCAGTGGGAGGGAAATACCTTCCCGACTTTGTCCAAACAGAAACTGCCGAGCAACTTGCTGAGCGATGGATAGCCGAATTTGAAAATGGAATCGAGGGAACGGGGATCAAACCGGGTTTTATCAAGATTTCTGTGAATGAGGCAGATCCGCTTTCGGCAATCGATCAAAAGCTCGTGCGAGCCGCAGCCATCACCCACCTAAATACAGGTTTGACCATCGCCTCTCATACCGGAACTTGGAATACCGCCATTCAGGAAGTGCGGATTCTTCAGGAAATGGGAGTGGAGCCCTCTGAATTTGTGTGGGTGCATGCCCAAAATGAACCCGATTTTGCTAACTATCAAACAGCAGCCGAAATGGGAGTTTGGATCAGTCTGGATGGAATAGGTTGGGCAATTGATCCCTACGTGGAGCGACTGCTTTTCGCCAAGGAAAAGGGAATACTTGGCAATATCCTGATTTCCCATGATGCGGGTTGGTATGATCCTGCTAAGGCAGGAGGTGGGGATTTCCAGCCTTTCACCAATATTTTTGAAAAGCTGATCCCAATCCTGAATGAAAAAGGGTTTAGGGATGAGGACTGGAATCAGCTTTTAATTGAAAATCCTAAAAAGGGCATTCAGTTATTTAATTAGCAAAATTTGAATCTAATTCTTTCCAAGTCCAAATCGCAACTTGTAAGTCAAATTGAAATACCAAGGAAAAATTTCACCCACCCCATAAGCAGAGATACTCACAGCATTTTTAATGTTTGGATTCTTTGACTTCCATTCTGCTTCCAGTTCTGCCAGAAGGCCAAGTCTTTGGTACTTGTTGACAGTGTAAGGCTGGGTCGGGGCCCCGGTAAAGTAAAGGGGCTGGAAGGTATCTCCTCCAAGCTGAAGAGAGGGTCCTATGGCAAAGGCCAATTTGAAACCAGAAGGCCGTTGGAGGATATCGTATTTGAGAGTTGGACTAATAAAAAGTCCTGAGGATTGATCCTTGTTCTTTCCACCTGGTTCTTGTGCCAGTGATGTCGGTGAAGTGGAGAATAAGGATTGATAAAAAGTTAACCCCAGATTAAATGAAGTCCTTTTTCTCAAGTTGACATTCAGCTCATTTGAAAAATTTACTCCCCAAACAGAGTTCGTCCTATCCAAAGTTGAGCCTAGACCAATAGTGTACTGTATCTTTGGTTTATCCTGTCCTAGGGACACAAGTGGGAGATAAACCAAAAATAAAGAGACCAGAAATAGTCGATTTGTTTTCATGATGATTTTCGTTAAAAGTTAGTAAGTCAAACATCCGAAAGAATTTATTAATCAAAAAGAAGGTTTTAATTCTTTTAACTAAACAATTGTTAAATTGATGATGGTGATAATTTTTCAATTCTCCTATCTTTCAATTTTCAAATCCCTCCCCAAATTTTCTTTGCCGAATTTTAGTAAGCGGCTTGCCCTGCTTACCTTTGCGCATGGCAGAACAAATCCTGATCCTAGACTTTGGATCTCAATACACCCAGCTGATTGCAAGAAGAGTCCGAGAACTCAACGTTTATTGCGAAATCCACCCCTACAATAAAGTCCCCGAAATCACCCCTGACATCAAGGGGATCATCCTTTCCGGTTCTCCCTGCTCTGTAAGAGACGAAGGCGCTCCCGATGTCAATACGGATGCTTTCCGCGGTAAACTTCCTGTATTGGGTGTTTGCTACGGAGCGCAGCTTTTGGCCAGCAAATATGGAGGGGAAGTTCTACCGTCCACGATTCGTGAATACGGACGTGCTAACCTTGATCACATCGATCTTCACCACGACCTCTTGAAAGAAATGACTCATGGCTCCCAAGTGTGGATGTCGCATGGCGATACGATCAAGGAGCTTCCTGCCGGATTTGAGGTCATTGCCAGCACTTCATCAGTAAGAGTGGCTGCTTTCAAGGTAGAAGGCGAAAAAACCTATGGTATTCAGTTCCACCCGGAAGTAACCCATTCCCTCGAGGGTAAGAACCTGCTTAGAAACTTTGTGGTAGGTATTTGCGGCTGTGCTCAGGATTGGACTTCCGATACGTTTATTGATGCTACTGTTGCCGAACTCAAGACAAAAATCGGTTCGGATAAAGTCGTAATGGGTCTATCCGGAGGAGTGGATTCCTCTGTGGCTGCCACTTTGATTCATCGGGCTATAGGTGATCAGTTGACTTGCGTGTTTGTGGATAATGGTTTGCTTCGCAAAAATGAATTTGAAGAAGTGCTGGATTCCTATAAGCACATGGGTCTAAATGTGATCGGCGTGGATGCTAAGCAAAGATTCTATGATGCTTTGGCAGGTCTGACTGATCCGGAAGCCAAAAGAAAGGCGATCGGAAGAGTATTTATTGAGGTTTTCGACGACGAAGCACACAAAATCGACGGAGTGAAATGGCTGGGTCAAGGAACTATTTATCCTGACGTGATCGAGTCGGTTTCTGTCAAAGGACCATCTGCTACGATCAAATCTCACCACAATGTGGGCGGACTGCCTGATTTTATGAAATTATCCGTGGTCGAGCCATTAAATACACTTTTCAAAGACGAGGTACGTGAAGTGGGTCGGGCTTTGGAGATCCCTGAGACCATTATCGGCCGTCATCCTTTCCCGGGACCGGGATTGGCGATTCGAATCTTGGGTGATATCACTGAGGAAAAAGTAAAAACCCTTCAGGAGGTAGATCATATTTTCATCCAAGGCCTGAAAAACCATGGTCTTTACGATCAGGTATGGCAGGCGGGAGCGATTTTACTTCCGATTCAGTCTGTAGGTGTGATGGGTGATGAAAGAACCTATGAGCGCGTAGTAGCACTTCGGGCGGTAGGTTCTGTGGACGGGATGACCGCGGACTGGATTCATTTGCCCTATGACTTTTTGGGCAAAATGTCCAACGAGATCATCAATCGGGTGAAAGGTGTCAATCGTGTGGTGTACGATATCTCTTCCAAGCCACCGGCAACCATCGAGTGGGAATAAATAAAAAAAGTTAAAACCCGAGGGCTATTCCCCGGGTTTTTCCTTTCCAAGGCATTTAGGTCCGGTCTTTGGGATTGGAAGAAATGCCTTAAATTTGAATTTCCTGAAAATTCATCCTTTAGTTCAGATCAAATGCAGAGATACCTTTCCTTTCTACTTTTATTTTTTGTGATTCAAATCGGTTTTTCTCAAGGGCTTCCTGAGAATTACCAAAAAGCCAAGACCGCCTTTTCCAACGGAGATTATTGGTCTTCGATCAATGGGTTTAAGGAATTTTTGGAGGTAGAGAAATACGGAAATTTGGCTAATTACGCCGCTTTTCACAGTGCAGAGGCCTATCTTAAGGTAAATCAACCGGCTCAGGCTATAGAAGTTCTCAGGCCTGTTTACTCCAGAAACTGGAGTAAGTCCGATGAGTTGAAATATCTTTTGGCTTTAGGGTATTTTCAAAATGGACAGACTTTGGATGGCTTACGTATGGTACAGCAGATCAAAAGTCCGGAGGTCATGGCCAAGGCTCAGAATGCTGTTTTTGAATTTCTGGTTCAGGCTTCTCCGACATTTTTGGTCACCAATCTTCAGGAGTTCAAATCCAATTCGGGATATACCTCTGCAATGGCTTTTGTACTTCAGCAAAAGGAGATTATGACAGCAGGAGAGCGAGAGGCTCTAAAGGTGATTGGAGAAAGCAACCTGAAAGTGGCTTCTAAGCAAGATGAAGTGCTGGACATTGTGGTCATTTTGCCATTTACTTCAGGAAATACGATGATTTCCAATATCTCCTCTACAGATTTCATTTTTGAATTGTACCAGGGAATCCTTTCCGGCGTGAATCAACTGAAGTCGGAAGGAGTACAGGTGCAATTGCAGACTTTTGACTCCAAGCGGGATTTGAAGTATATCGGAAATCTGCTGAAAGATCCGGCGATTGAAAACGCCGATGTAATCATCGGTCCAATTTACCCGGATGAGACCGACTTGGTGAGTCAGTATGCTGAAGCAGAAAAAATTCCCTTTATCCATCCTCTATCCAACCTTGGAGATCGGTTTGAGCAAATGAAGTATAGCTATTTATTCCGACCTTCCGTCAAGGCCCTTTCTGAAGGGATAACATCTGCTATGAAAAAGGAAAATTGGGGTAAAAGAGTAGCCATTGGCCATAGCTCCGCCTCTCGAGATCAGGCATTAGCTTCTTTGCTCAAGGAAAGGCTTTCGGCAGAGGGGTATGATCTAGTCAAATATCAGGAAGTAGACAGAAGAAATGTAGTTGAGTTTTTCAATGATTTGGGGATTCAAGGCCGTGGAGATTCTGTACTCCGGGCGGATCAGGTAATTTTGCTGGGAGATGATCCGGCTATAGCTCAGCCTGTATTTGCGCTTTTCGAGTCAGTGACTATTTCCGTTCCTACATTGGTCATGGACTCTTGGTTGTCCTTCAATTTCGCCAATTTTGAAATGATCGAGTTTCCGAATTTCTACTTCATCTCCAACAATTCTCCAAACTTTGGAAGTGAAGCTATGAATACGTTTCGGGATCGTTTTTATGAAAGAAATTTGATTTTCCCCAGCCTTAATGCCATTCTGGGAAGGGAGCTGATCTATTGGATCCATACCAATCAAGGGAAGGGGAAAGACTTAAGGAATAGCCTGGATTCCCAAAGTTTTCAACCCGGCAAACTTACCTTTGGATTTAACTTCCAAAACAACAATTCCAATCAATTTTCCCCAATCCTGAAATTGGAAAACGGGGAGCTTATTCCATTAAACTAAACCATGCAGATTTCTGAAAGCAAGCGGCTTTTTGCCTATGCCCAAAACTTCATACCCGGAGGGGTAAATTCACCTGTTCGTGCATTCAGAGCAGTGGGAGGTGATCCGATTTTTATCAAAAAGGCCGATGGTGCCTTTATATATGACGAGGACGACAATGCCTATATCGAATTGATTAACAGCTGGGGGCCGATGATCCTGGGCCATAATCATCCCATGATTCGGGAAGCTGTAATCAAAGCCATGGAAAATGGAACCTCCTTTGGTGCGCCTACTTCCCGGGAGGTGGAAATTGCGGAATTGATTGTGAAAATGGTGCCTTCGGTAGAGAAAGTCCGAATGGTGAACTCCGGAACAGAAGCCACCATGTCCGCCATCCGTGTAGCACGAGGCTACACAGGTCGGGATAAATTCATCAAAATGGAAGGACACTACCATGGGCATGGAGACTCCTTCCTGATTTCCGCGGGTTCGGGAGCGATTACTATGGGAAATCCCGATTCTCCGGGAGTGACTGCTGGTACGGCCAAAGACACCTTGCTGGCCCCATACAATGATTTGCAAGCCATCGAGACTCTGGTAGCAGCCAATAAAGGGGAGATTGCAGCCTTGATTCTTGAACCAGTTCCCGGAAATATGGGACTTACTTTGCCTTTACCAGGTTATTTGGAGGGGCTGAGAGAAATCTGTACCCGTGAAGGAATTGTTTTGATTTTCGACGAGGTAATGACTGGTTTTCGCCTCGCAAAAGGCGGAGCTCAGGAGTTGTTTGGGGTCACTCCGGATATGACTACGCTGGGAAAAATCATCGGTGGAGGAATGCCGGTAGGTGCCTATGGAGGAAAAAAAGAAATCATGGAATTCGTATCCCCTGCAGGACCAGTTTATCAGGCTGGTACTTTATCAGGAAATCCTATTGCTATGGCAGCTGGATTGGCAATGCTAAGGCATTTGGATACTCATCCTGAGGTCTATGCTTCCCTAAACCAAATCGGGAAGCGTATAGCAGAGGGCATTATGAAAATCAATCTTGAGCTTAATCTGAATTACACAGTGAATCATATCGGGAGTATGTATTCTCTGTTTTTCACGGATTCCCCAGTAGTGGACTTTGAGTCAGCTAAAAAGTCGGACACTGCACTCTTTGGCAGGTACTTTCAGGCTATGCTTAAGAGGGGAGTTTATCTGGCGCCAAGTCAATTTGAAAGCTTGTTCCTTTCCACAGCTCTGACCGATGAATTGATTGAGAAGATTCTCTCAGCCCATAAAGAAAGTTTGATTGAAGTTTTAGGATAAAAATTGATTGAAATGTCTGTAAAAGTATACGGAATCAAGAATTGCAATACCATGAAGAAGGCTTTCGATTTCTTGGATGAAAAAGGAGTGCCTTATGAGTTTATCGATTACAAAAAACAAAAGCCAACCATCGAGCTTTTAGAGGGATTTTTAAAAGAAACAGACCTAGCCTCTTTGGTCAATAAACAGGGGACCACTTATCGTAAGATGAGCGATGAACAGAAAAAGGCTTTAGAATCAGAAAAAACCGCCTTGCCCATATTGGTGGAAAATTCCAGCATGATCAAGAGGCCGGTAATTTTGTCTGATAATAAGGTAGTCATGGTTGGATGGAATCCCGAAAAATGGGAAAACTTGCTTAAATAAGAGAATTCTATATTTGTCGGTTTAAGTTTGAATTGCTCTGGGAACAGAGCAATTTTTTTTTGAAAAAGGGAAAAGCATACTTTATGCTGGTTTGACTAATTGAAAACAGAATTTTTTACCAAGGAGTAAGTAATACCCTCTTAGATGCAATTCATTTGCTTTTTCAAGCAGTTTTAAATTTTATGGATGAGTAAAAATACCCATATAATTATTTTAAAAATGGCTGAAATTACGCATTGTTTTACCTAGGTTCATCGCTTAGATTTGTTTCGAAATGCAAAAATAAATATTCGAAAAGCGAATAGATGTATGTTTTTATTTCAATTTACAGATTAGGCAGCATTTTTCTTTCTGCATAATCTGTAGATTAACTATTTGAATAAAAAGAACCAAATTTTAACTATTTATTTAATCAATTAAACTTCAAAAAACCATGAAAAAATCAATTTTATTCTTCGGTGCTTTTGCTTTTGCAGCATCCGTATCGCTTGCTCAAACTCAAACTGGGCAAAACAATTCTTCAACTACCGATCAAACCGGTAATAACAACACAGCTACTGTTGATCAGTTAGGTAATGACAATGTTTCTACCCTCCTGCAGGACGGAAAAAGAAATATGGGTAAGGTAGAGCAAGGAGGATTTGGCGGAGGTGGAACTCAGTCAAACAATGCTGAAGCTTTTATGAGCCAAATTGGAAATGATAATGAAGCATTAATTCAGCAGAGACAAGGTTTTCCAAGTGGTACCGCAGCTAGTTTTCATGAGATCATCCAAGATGGAAAAGAGAATAATGCTATACTAAGAACTTTCAATGGAGGTAATCAAGGTTATGTATTGCAAGTAGGTAATAGAAATGATGCCAACGGAAGTCAGTCTCAGTCTGGTCATATTCTTTTCATTGACCAAATCGGAAATGATAACGTGGCTGTAGTAGATCAGTTGGGAGCAAAAAATAATTTTGCGGAAATTGGTCAAACTGGGAATGATAATGATGCCAAAACTATGCAAAGAGGAGACACTAATTTTGCTTATATTTTTCAAACTGGCAATGATAATGTTGCTACTGAAATTAAGCAGGATGGAGACTTTAATTTAATTTCTGTGTTTCAGGATGGTAATATGAATAACTCCACAATCAATCAACTTGGTAATCTAAACATTGGGGAGGTAAGTATTCTTGGAAATAGCAACATCACTACCTTAACTCAAACTGGAAATGGTAATTACTCTTTGCAGTTAGTGACAGGAAACGGTAACATGTCTACAGTTGTTCAGAACTAATATCCTCTAAAATTTAATCAGCCGGATTATTCCGGCTGATTTTTTATTATGAAAAGACTTCTTCTTCTTCTTTCAGGCATTGTCTTGGCCTCTTATTCCATGGGTCAGGAAAATTCCGCAATTTCCACGCAAACTGGAAACTCCAATTCTTCTACCCAGACTCAAACGGGTTTTCAAAATCAATCGGAGGCCACAAGCATAGGTGACGAGAATACGATAATTCTTGTCCAGCGGGGAGAGTATAATGAGTCCTATCAAGAGCAAACCGGAGATAAAAACCGGGCTGTGGTAAGACAGGTGGGGTCTGAGTTTTTGCAGACCTTTACTTCAGGCAACCTTGCAGAACAATTTCAAAATGGGAACAACAATAGGGCAACTATTACCCAGTTGGAATTCGGAAATAACTATGCCTATCAGGAACAGAATGGCAATCGAAATCGAGCCAGAATTCTACAGGCAGGAGGGACTGGAGTTTCTAATCCAGACGATGACTTTTCGGCTAATTCTGTATTTTCTTCTTCCTTCAGTTATAGCAATGAAGCCTTCCAAATTCAAAAAGGAAACAGAAATGAAGCGCGTTCTGCACAGTTTGGATTCGATAATTTCGTAGCCATAGACCAAAGTGGTAACAGGAACAAGGTGGGTACTTTCCAGCTTGGTGTGGAAAATGAAGCGGAGGTAATCCAAATTGGCAACAGAAACTATTCGGGCGACCGTGCCCTAGTCAATCCTGGAATCTTTCAGGAAGGTGCTGAAAATTATGCCTTTCTTCTTCAGGAAGGAAATGAAAACAGCCACTTCACCACTCAAATTGGACAAAATAACGAATCTTATCAAGACGTATCCGGTGACCTAAATGAGGGGGTAACTGATCAATATGGTCGAAGAAATTATGCTGAAATGGAGCAACTTGGAACAGATAATTTTGCTTCGATTGTACAGGATGGGAGAAGAAATTTCTCTGAAATTTCCCAGACAGGAAACCTGAACAATGCTCAGTCGTTTCAGTTAGGAAATAGAAACTCTTCGGTTATTATCCAGAGATAATTATAACTTTAGCTGCATATGAGACCCAATTGTTTAATTTTTGCTTTTATTTCCTTTTTTCTTCTTTCTTGGCAATTACACGGTCAAGAATTACAGAGTGAAAGAGAATTGAGATTGATAACCAATCAGATTATTTCAACCTCCGGCGTAGTCTCAGGCAATGAAGCCTTGGTAAGACAGATAGGAGACAGGAACGACTCACGAGCAATCCAAGAAGGGCAAAATTCCCTCTCGATAATTCAGGAAGGGAATGTTAACTTCGGATATGTAGATCAGATAGGTTCTCAAAATCAGGCAAATCTTAGACAATTGGGTTCTTTTAACGAGGCGAGTCTTTGGGCAATAGGACAAAATATTTCCATTAACTCCACTCAAGAGGGTAACGGAAATGTGATTAATGCATTTTTAGAAAATAACGGTTCAGCAGGCAGGACTGCTGATTTGGTTCAGTTAGGCAATGGAAATAGAATAGATATTGCGTTGCTGGGCAATGGATTTATTTTTTCAGGAGTTCCGACTGCAGAAGTGAGGCAAGTCGGTAACCAACATACGTTAGAGGCAATTATTGATCCTTTTACAGGACCAATTTCAGTAACCCAAAATCCGGGCGCCAATGGGGCAGGTATGAGTTTGAATATTTCAACCTCTCTATTCAATTTCCAAATGAGAAGATGATAATTTGTAATTTTTTGAGATTATAATTATCTAGAAGTTGATTTTAAGAGTATGTTGAGTTATAAGTTCGGATTAACATTACAATTTTTACTGATTTTTTGCCTGATTTGGAACTTCTCCTTAGGGCAATCTCAGACTATTTCTGCGCCAGTTCAAACTGACACTACCAAGGTTTCAAAGGGGAATACCTCCGATTTTTTAAAAAGCTTAGTTCAGGAAGTTAAAAATCAAGAAGTTCAAAAAAAATCATCTGACGTGGTTTTGGAGATTGACGGCTTATTGATCGATGATACCAAAACAAAAGGCGGTAGGGATTTTTATGACCTTTTCTTTCGGGACTGGATAGCACCTCCCGACGCAAAAAATTATTCAATTTTTATTGTTGAAAGACCATTTAGATTAAATCAGACGACTATTGAAATTTCAATAAATGAAATTTTGGTCTTTCAGGCATTTCTCCAACCGAGAACAGACTACATTGAAGAATTAGCTCTCCAATCCATAGGGATTACCCAGCAATACCTTGTTCAGTATGAACAGTTGGTTCGTGAATTGGACGGAGAGGAACGAAAAGGATCAGGAATATTTTAATAAAAGGAATATGAAAAAATTGATTGCACTTTCTGCGTTTTGTTTTCTGTTGATGGGAACAGCTGAGGTTTTCGGTCAACGGTTTGTGTACACTCCTAGAAATCCAGCTTTTGGAGGAAATACCTTTAATTATCAATGGATGTTAAGTTCTGCACAGGCTCAAGACACATTTGAAGATCCGAGGAGTGCTGGAAGAGATCAGTTTGGTCTAGGCAGGGATCCTCTAGGCGATTTTTCAGAAAGTCTTAACCGTCAAATTCTAAGCAGACTTTCCAGAGAGATAATTGAAAGACAGTTTGGAGAGGAGTCCTTGGAATCCGGCACTTACAATTTAGGGGATTATCAAATCGACATCAGAAATTCCGGTTCAGGGCTAGTGGTGACCATAGTCGATAATGTGACAGGAGCAACCTCCACAATTGAAGTTCCATTCTTTTAATTCTCTTTAATGACGGTTTATAAGTTCCTATTTCAGAAAACACCTCATTTTTCCATCCTTCTACTTCTGGTGTTCCTCGGGGTGGGATGTTCGCCATACTATTACCAACCTTTTCAGGAAAGAAAGGCACAACTGGGACCAGAAACTCCAATGAAGAGTGAGTTGCTGGAACTACCTCCGCCTCAAGATCCGATTTATGTGGCAGTATATAAGTTTAGAGATCAAACAGGTCAGTATAAAGAATCCAATGTAGGGGCTAGCTGGTCTACTGCTGTCACCCAAGGTGCTACGAATATTTTGATCAGAGCGCTGGAGGAGTCTGGCTGGTTTGTTCCTATTGAGCGAGAAAATATCAGCAACCTGCTAAATGAACGAAAAATCATTCGGTCAAGCAGAGAACAATATGAGGGAACTACAGATATTTTATTGCCTCCATTACTATTTGCCGGAGTTCTGCTTGAGGGTGGTATTATTTCCTATGAAACAAACATCTACACTGGAGGTGCCGGTGTTAGGTATTTTGGGGCTGACGCTTCAGCCAGATACAGGGAAGATAGGGTGAGTATCTATCTCAGGGCTGTATCTACTAACAATGGTAAAATCCTGAAAACCATTTACACTACAAAATCAATTTTGTCACAGGAAGTTTCTGCAGGATTCTTCAGGTATGTGAAATTTAAGCGCCTTTTAGAAGCAGAAACTGGGTATACTTATAGTGAGCCCACTGAAATGGCTATCACAGAGGCAGTTGAAAAAGCGGTCTACAGTATGATTATTGAAGGTGTTGAAGATCAATTGTGGAATTTCAGGGATACTACCGAAGTCACTCAGAAAGTGATTGCAGATTACAATGAGGAGAAGAAGCAAAATATTCAAACTGATTATATCGGCAGAATGTACGATTCTAATCTTCGCTCCAATTTTTTTGTCGGAGGTCTAGGGACTCTTCAAACCTACGAGGGGGATTATTCTAGCAGCCCGTTTACTCCCGGATTTCGTGGAGAGTTCGGCTTTGGTTTTACGAAATCATTATTCCTCAAAGGAGCTATTGGGTTTCAGCAAATTGAGGTGACTGACATATTCAGATCTGCTGATGCATATTCAGATGTGGGCTTGACTTACCTAGCAAACTCTGATGGTAAGATATCTCCTTATTTAGGAGTATCCGGTGGTTCCTTTTTTGATTTGCAGGGAGAGGGTGTAGGCCTTTCAGGAAGAAGTTGGCTCCCGTATGTTCGCTACAATGGAGGTGTGGAATTTATGGTTTCAAATAAAACGGCTCTTGTCGTGGACGGATTCTTGAATCAAATGCTTTATGACTCTTTTGATGAAGTCTCTTCCGGTACATTCAATGATTTAGTGTGGGGATTTGGAGTGGGTTTAAAATTTTACTTAGGCAATCAATCAAGCAATGAATAAATTTAATTTAGTTCTGGTCATTTTTCTTTCCTTAATATCTTTTTCCTGCGAGGAAGAAAAATTCGACGTTGAAAAATTCGGCTCGATTTCAGGTATTGTTGTAGATGGCAATGATTACACTGCTTTGTCGGGTGTTCAAATTACCACCACTCCTCCGAGTACAGCTATTTTGACTGATGAAAATGGCTCATTTCAATTGGAAAAAGTTCAGGAAGGGGATGTAATCATTACTGCAAGAAAAGAAGATTATTTGACCGGTACAGTCAGTATTGCAGTTTTTGAAAACGAGAATACCAACTTGACCTTTTTTCTAAGTAAGGATGAAAATGATGTGGGAAGTGTCGTTCTCTTTGATCCTGTTCCGGGTAATGGTGCCGTAAATCAAGGTTTGGACTTGACGCTAGGATGGAATGTAGATCAAAGTCAACCTGATGTGCTCCTAACCTACACCGTATTCTTATTTGAGTCCAATAGCACCGATCAAGAGATTGTGGGCCAAAACCTGACTACTACTGAAGTAATTGTTGCCGACCTAAAACCCAATACTACCTATTATTGGTATGTACTGGCAAAATTTGAAAATAGAAATGTAGCAAATAGTCCAACTTGGACATTCAGAACTGGAAGTGGAAGTTGATAGATTATGTTTAAGTATTTATTTTTTAGACCAAATAGTGAAGTTGACAAGACTCTGATTGGACTTATCCGATCCGAAGGTTTCGAATGTGTCATTTCGGAGGATTTGACGGATGCCTTTGATAAAATTGATTCAGGTGAAATCGAGTTTATTATTTTAAAATCAGAACTTGGAAAGAAGCAGGTTTTCGATTTATACCTCTCATTGAAATCGAAAATAGGTGGCGGTCGAACAATTTTTTTTCTAGTTGTTCCGAGGGAAACCAAAAAAGAAGAGGTCATTCTTTATTTGGAAATGGGCTTTGAAAATTTGTTTTTTCTGCCCTATAATCCTGAAAGCGTCAAGTCTAAAATTCAAAAATTAAAAATCAGTAAATCCTCATTTGATTTATTTAGATCCCACGATTTTGTATCCTGGTTGCAATTGTCAAATAAGCCAATGGCTCTTGTAAAAAATGATTCAGTCTATTTCGCCAACGAATCCTTTTTAGAAATCACCTTGTTTTCGAAAAATTTTGAAAGTAAAACATTCGGTAAGCTTTTCCCTTTGCCAAATAATGAAAAGGAAGAAATAGATCGATTTAGATTTTTTAGCCAATTATCCTATTCCATTACAATTAAGAATGTTTTCTTTTCCCCAAATAGGGTATTTGACTTGAAATTGTTTAGGGGGAAATTTTCCCCGAGCAACTCTTATTTAGTCGAGATTTTGGGCCAAAAGCTCAATGATGAGACTATGGAAATAAAAAATCGTTCTAATCATCTGTTTTCTGTTTTATCCCAAAGAGAAAGGGAAGTATTGTTTCTTTCGGAAAAAGGACTTCAAATGAAAGAAATAGCAGTAAAATTATCTTTATCAGTTCGTACCATTGAAAGGCATAGATCCAGTATTTTGAAGAAGACCAGCTCAAGCAATATTTTGGAAGCATTGGCAAAAACCAAGAATTGAACAAATGCTTAGAGTGATCCCAGCCTTTTAAAGGATTCCTTTGACAAAAATCATCCTTTCAAAAAGTGATTATCCTAATACACAATGGTATCACTTGGAATTTTAGGCAGTTGGAAGCCTCCTGTTTCCAGTGAAAACGGGTATTTTTTGGTAATTGCCCCTTGGCTTAAAGGAGTGTCAAAAGCAAAGACTTTTTCCAATTTGGGGATTTGCAAAAGCTTGTCCAGTTGCTCGAATTGAATGCTGGTTCCATTCAAATAAAGCCATTTCAAATTGCTATTGGCAGATAGGATTTCCAGGTTTTTTCCATCTATTTCCATTTGATTAAACTTGAGAATGGTCAGATTTGGGAATTGGGCCAAGGAGGGAAGGATTTCCTCAGTTCCTTGGGTTCCGCTAAGGTCCAGGTAGGCAATATTTTCACGGATGCCCATCAAGCTCTTCAAATCAGCATCTGTAAATTCAGGGAAATTGATGCAGGAAACCTTTAGAAAAGCGGATCCAAAAAAAACTGGCTCAACATAAAATCCTTTTGCCTTGGCAAAAGAAATGGAGTCCTCAGAGGCTAAAGATGGCTGTATTTCTGGATAAAAAGGAATTTCCTCCCTGAGAAAGAAGGGATCCAATATTTTTAGTTCTGGTTGAGCCTGTCCCAAGGTCAAAGTAGGGGAAGCTCCCTTTTCAAGCCATAAGCGTATGAGTTCGATTTCTTCCTTTTTGGGTTGTCTTTTCTCCTTTGGGGGCATGTGATCTTCGTCCTCCAGAGGCAATACCAGTCTGGAATACAGGCCACTTTCTTTCCAATTGACCAAATGGAAAATAGCTCCATTTTCCCCGCCTTTTTGCACCCCTTCCCAAGAACTCAAATCGAGTTCACCTTTGGAATTTCTTGGATTGTGACAGCTTTTGCAGTTCGAATTAAGAATGGGTTGGATAACCTGCTCAAAGTAGGCCAAATTTTCCCAACCTTGTTCGGGTAAAACCAAGCCTTGATTTTCTGAGATTTCTCTCCCCAAAAATGATTGGATTTCTGGTGGCAGTACTTCAGTAAGGTACTCTTCCCCATGGGTAATATTTCCTCCCAAATGACCGGTAAGCAGAAGAAGGATCGATAGACCGGCTGCTTGATATTTGATGGCTGGAATTATTGATTCTTTTCCTTTCAAATAGAAAAAAATCCAAAAGGAAAATGCAGTCGTCGCCAGCCCAAAGTAAAAATGGAATTGGACAGTTTCCCAACCAAATCCCTCATGCTGGTATTGAAGAAAACCGGATGCGGAAGAAAGCGCTGCTGAAATTCCTCCCAGTAAAAAAGCCAGTCGAATAAAGGGGACTTGATTTTTAAAGTCTTTGAGCGGAAAAAAGACCAGAATAATTCCAAAGATGAGGAAGCCGATCGGTAAATGAACCAGCAGGGGATGAAGTCGGCCTAAAAGCGGTAAAATGAAACTCAGCATATCAGGCGATTACAGATCGGATCAATTCTCCATGCACATCCGTGAGTCGGAATGGTCTTCCCTGGAATTCATAGGTGAATTTTTCATGGTCAAATCCCATCAAATGTAAAATGGTGGCGTGGAGATCATGAA
Organism: Algoriphagus taiwanensis; assembly: GCF_036245645.1. Classification (NCBI taxonomy): domain Bacteria; kingdom Pseudomonadati; phylum Bacteroidota; class Cytophagia; order Cytophagales; family Cyclobacteriaceae; genus Algoriphagus; species Algoriphagus taiwanensis. The sequence goes on from NZ_BTPE01000002.1 coordinate 96,204, forward strand.
CGGAGGTTCTTTCCTCCAAACCGGAAAATCCAAAATCGTCGGTGATTCCGTAGCTCATGCCTTTTTTCACTCCTCCTCCAGCAATCCACATAGTAAAGGCATCCACATGATGATCCCTACCCTTGAATCCCTGCACTTTTCCTTCCCGGTTTTCCTGCATCGGAGTTCTTCCAAATTCTCCACCCCAGACTACCAAAGTCTCTTCCAAAAGGCCTCTTTGCTTCAGGTCAATGAGTAAGGCCGTCATCGGTCGATCAATTTCCCGGCATTTATTTCTCAAACCCATGTCAATCGACCCATCATGATCGGTACCATGCGTATCCCAACCCCAATCGTAAAGTTGAACGACTCTTACCCCTTTTTCCACCAGCTTTCTGGCCAAAAGGCAGTTATTGGCGAAAGATTCCTCCCCGGGTTTAGTGCCATAGAGTTGATGGATATGCTCGGGTTCGTCATTGATATTCATGACCTCAGGAACCTCAATTTGCATGCGATAGGCCATTTCGTATTGGTTGATCCGAGCGAGGATCTCTGGGTCTCCAAAATTTTCGAAATCTTCCTGATTAGCTTGATTGATGGCTGAAATGACCTGTTTTTTCAAATTCCTGGACATTCCTTTCGGATCTTCGAGGTACAAAACGGGATCGCCTTTGGAGCGGCACTGTACGCCTTGGTAGACAGAGGGCAAAAATCCTGAACCCCAAACGCTTTTTCCTGCATCCGGTGTTTTCCCGCCCGAGGTCAATACCACAAAACCCGGGAGATTTTGATTTTCAGTTCCTAACCCATAAGTCACCCAGCTACCCAAACTTGGCCTACCCAATCTAGGAGAACCAGTTTGCATAAATAATTGGGCAGGGCCATGATTAAACTGGTCTGTATGCATGGCTTTGAGAAAAGCCACCTCATCTACGACCTTGGAAAAATGGGGGAGAAAATCAGAAACCCACGCACCGGATTCTCCATGTTGGGAGAATTGGGCTTGAGGTCCCAGCATCTTCGGGACTCCACGGATGAAGGCAAATTTCCGCCCTTCCAATAAACTTTCCGGACAGTCTTGATCGTGGAGTTTGGCCAACTCAGGCTTGAAATCAAACAATTCCAGTTGGGAAGGAGCGCCTGCCATGTGGAGGTAAATGATGGATTTGGCCTTCGCCAAAAATGGAGCGGGAATCGGGGCCAATGGGTTTAGATCCCGCTCGCTTAACTGAAGTCCTTTTGGAACCGAATTACTTTTCCCCAAATCACAGCCGAAAAGCAAAGGAGCTAAGGCGAGTCCACCCACCTTGCTGACACAGTCCAGGAGGAAATGTCTTCGGGTCTGATTTTGGAGTTTCCGGGTTTGCAGTTCTCCGAGAAGTTTTTCCAGATGGGACATGTCAGGGTTTGGTTAGGTATTCGTCCAAATTCATCAGGGCATTGGCTACCACTGTCAAGGCTGCCAACTCTGAACTTGCTCCGGGATAAAATGCTTCCTTTTCCTCTAAGGACTGGTCGAAAGTATTTTTTGAGGAAATGTATAGCTCCCTCATTGTCTGTTTTTTGCCAGAAGAAATTGGCTGAAACACCAGAGTCTCATACAACTTTTCAATGGCTTTTTCAGGATTTTGCTGGCTGACTTCCCAAGCTTTTTCACTCAGATTTTTTGCCGCTTCTAAAAACACAGGATCGTTCAAGGTGGCTAGGGCCTGCAAAGGGGTATTTGTCACCAGTCTTTTTCCGAGGCAAACTTCCCGGCTTCCTGCATCGAAAGTGATGAAAGAAGGGTAGGGGCTCGTTCGTTTGAGGAAGGTGTAGATTCCCCGACGATAGCGATCTTCTCCTTCACTTTCTACCCAAGATTCTCCATTGTAAACCGTTTGCCAGATGCCTTCAGGCTGAGGGGGCATGACAGGTTTGCCATACATTTTTCGGTTTAGAAGACCACTGGAAGCCAAGGCTTGATCCCGGATCTGCTCCGCGGAAAGACGAAATCGGGGACCTCGGGCATACCATTGATTTTGCGGGTCTGCTTGGAATAGGGAAGGGGATATGTCTGATGATTGCCGATAGGTAGATGAAGTGACGATCTCCCGAATCAGGCTTTTCATACTCCATTGGTAATCATGGATGGTTTTCCAAGCCAGGTAATCGAGAAGCTCGGGGTGGGATGGGGAGTCCGACTGGGTTCCCATGTCCTCAAGGGTAGCCACCAATCCCCTTCCAAAAATCTGGTCCCAGACCCGATTGACTAGCGTACGAGCAGTCAAAGGATTGTCACTTGAAGTTAGCCAATAGGCAAAACCCAATCGATTTTTGGGCCAGGAGGAATCCCAATTACCCCATGCTTTCGGAGCTTCTGGGTTTACCTGTTCGCCGGAAATCATCCAGTTTCCTCTTTCAAAGACATGGGTTTTTCTCACCATGTAAGATGGGTTTTCAATGAGGATGGGAAGTCGTGTTCCCCGGAAGGCTAGAAGTTCGGTCCAGGTCTTTTGTATTTCAGCATAACCGGGTTTTCCTTTTCCTTTTAGGGAAGGAACAAAGGCAAACCAGACAATAGCCGAGGTATTTTGCTGAGGTTTTGCGCTGGGATTTTGGGCTTCGAAATATAGATTGACAGGACTATCCACCACTTTAAATGTAATTTCTTGGATGGTTTCCATGCTTGGTTTTTTCAGTACAAAACTTGCCAGGATTTCTCCTTCTGGGCCATCCTTTCGGATGACCATCTTTGTTCCGTCAATCGCAGACCGAAAGTCCAGCAGCATCTGGTCTGAACCCTGAGTGTTGATGTTTTTGTAGACCGCAGAGCCTCCCGGCCAAATCCCCAGCCACTTGGTATCGATTAACTCTGCTTTATTGAAATCTGTGGCCAAGTGAGCGGCATACTTTGGTTCATAGAATTTCAGGAAATCCGATCTGGATTGGGCGGCTTCTTTTCCTTCTTCTTGCTCTACCCATTTCAGGATGGAATTGATTTTAGTTTGTTCGGCTTCCTCGTAAAATCTCAGTCTTGGCTCCTCGTCATGGGTGTCTTCGTCCCGGGTATTATTGAAAAAGGCATAGGATTGGTAGTATTCCTCCTGTCTAATCGGATCATAGGGATGACTGTGACACTGTACGCAGGCCATGGTTGAACTTTGCCAAACTTCATAAGTAGTGTTGACTCGGTCCAAAACTGCCGCTACTCGAAATTCTTCATCCTCCGTTCCGCCCTCGTCATTGTTCATTGTATTTCGGTGAAAAGCCGTAGCGCTCAGCTGATCCTGGCTAGGGTTGGGTAAAAGATCCCCTGCCAGCTGTTCGATGGTAAATTCATCGAAAGGTTTGTCATCATTGAAGGCTCGAATCACCCAGTCCCGATAGGGCCAAAAAGTCCTGCTGACATCCCGCTCGTAGCCTTTAGTATCTGCATAGCGAGCGAGGTCCAGCCACCAGGTTGCCCATTTTTCTCCATAGGCTTCTGAGGAAAGCAGCTGATCGACAGCTTGCTCATAGTTGATTTTGCCGGAGGAAAAGTCCTTCACTAATGCATCCGAAGGAGGCAAACCTGTGATATCCAAGGCCACTCGTCGAAGCAGTCGCATGGAGTTTTCTTGAGGAGAAGGAGTCAGGCCCTGAGTTTCAAGTTTTTCTCGGACAAAAAAGTCGATTGGAGCGAGTGTATTGGATTCATTCCCTCCCAGACTTGCTGCGGTGGGATTGGCTGGAAGCTTGGGTTCCTGTACCGGCTCATAGGCCCAATGTTTTCCCCATTTGGCTCCTTGATCGATCCATTCCTTGAGTAGTTCGATTTCTTCTTCGCTAAGTTGGGCACGCTGGTAAGGCATGCGGAGCTCAGGATCGGAATGGGTCAAACGCTTAATCAACTCGCTCCCATTGGCATCTCCGGGAATTATTGCCGGATGTCCGGATTCGGTAGGAGCAAAGGCATCCTCTTCAAACAGGACACTAAAACCGCCATTTTTCTTGACTCCACCGTGACAGGAAATACAGTGTTTGTTGAGAATGGGTTTGATCTCGGTGCTAAAATCAACTTTTTCCTCACCTGTCCAGAAAAAATATACCAGGGCTAGGCCAACTGCCAAAGTGAGGAATATTGCCCATTTTTCTCGATTCATATTTTTCTAAAAAAGAAAAATAAGCAAATCCTCAAGGAAGCGAAAGTCTTTCGAGATGAATAGGCAAAAGAAAAGCCTGAGAATTCAGGCTTTTTGGGAATTATTTGGCTGGGAAATAGTCGGGAAGATTCTTCAAAATATCCTCCGTCATTGCATCCAGGTCATAGTCCGGTTTCCATCCCCAATCCTCTCTCGCACGACTGTCGTCGATGCTGTCTGGCCAAGAGTCTGCGATGGCCTGACGGAAGTCGGGATTGTACTCAATCTGGAAGTCAGGTACGTGCTTTTTGATGCTTTCAAAAATTTCTTTCGGAGAAAAACTCATTCCGGATAGGTTGTAGCTCGATCGAATTTTCACAGATTCACGAGGAGCATTCATCAAATCCAACGTGGCTTTGATAGCATCCGGCATGTACATCATCGGAAGGTAGCTATCCTCCCGAAGGAAACATTCGAATTTTTCCCCGGCTAAGGCCTTGTGATAAATATCCACCGCGTAGTCGGTCGTTCCGCCTCCTGGAAGGGATTTGTAGCCGATCAATCCAGGATATCTCAAGCTGCGGATATCCACCCCATATTTTTCAAAATAGTATTCACACCATCTTTCTCCAGCCTGTTTGCTGATCCCATAGACAGTATTGGGTTCCTTGACGCAATATTGCGGAGTATTGACTTTTGGTGTATTCGGCCCAAATACAGCGATAGAGGAGGGCCAATAAATTTTATCCAACTTAAGGTCTTTGGCTAGTTCAAGAACAGAAAGAAGACTGTCCATATTCAGATGCCAAGCAAAGTGCGGGTTCTTTTCCCCCGTAGCAGAAAGCACCGCGGCCAAGTGGTAAATCTGCGTGACTTTTTCTTCCTTGACCAAATCTCTAACTCCTTCTTTGTTCAGCACATCAAGTACCTCGAAGCGGCAATAGTCAAATTCGGATTTTGCAGAATCTCTTAAATCAGTTGCGATCACTTGATCACCTCCAAATTGATCAGCTAGTGAGCGGGTGAGTTCCGAACCAAGCTGCCCTGCAGCTCCGATAACCAAGATTTTTTCCATAGAAAGGTCATTCGAAAAACCCTAAAAGTGGCCTTGAGGGTTTTTGTTTATATTTGGGTTTGCTAGCGCAAAAGTAGCAAAAAACCCTTCCCAGAATTGAAAAAATCAAGGCTTACCAAGGGATTTTTGACCAACGGAAACCAAATACATACTATAACTTCCAACTTATGTACGACCAGTTTAAACCCAAATTAGAGCAAGAGTTACAATCCATTCAAGATGCGGGACTTTTTAAAAGAGAGCGAATAATCACTTCGCCTCAATCGGCGGAGATCACCATCTCAGGGGGTCAAAAAGTCTTGAACTTTTGTGCCAACAATTATTTGGGACTTTCTTCTCATCCAAAGGTAATCGAAGCAGCTAAAGCTGCGATTGACTCTCATGGTTTTGGAATGTCTTCCGTCCGTTTCATTTGTGGTACTCAGGATATTCACAAGGAGTTGGAAAAGAAGATTTCCGAATTCCTAGGCACGGAAGATACCATTCTTTATGCAGCCGCATTTGATGCCAATGGAGGAGTATTTGAACCACTTTTGGGTCCTGAAGACGCGATTATTTCAGATGCGCTCAACCACGCTTCCATTATCGATGGAGTGAGACTGTGCAAAGCCATGCGTTATCGCTATGAGCATAACAATATGGCTGATTTGGAAAAACAGCTTCAAGACGCTGTGGCTGCAGGTGCAAAGCAAAAAATCATCGTAACCGACGGAGTGTTCTCTATGGATGGTACGATCGCTCAGCTGGACAAAATCGTGGAATTGGCTGAGAAGTATGAAGCTTTGGTCATGTCTGACGAGTGTCATTCTACCGGGTTTATGGGTAAGACGGGCCGTGGAGTTCATGAGCACTGTGGTGTCATGGGCAAAATCGACATCATCACCGGCACCTTGGGAAAAGCCCTTGGTGGAGCTTCCGGAGGATTTACTTCAGGAAGAAAAGAAATCATTGAGTTGCTACGTCAGCGTTCTAGACCCTATTTGTTTTCCAACACCTTGGCGCCTTCTATTACGGGAGCTTCTATTGCGGTTTTGGATTTATTGTCAGAGACCACGGAGCTTCGGGATAAGCTGGAGTCCAATACTGCATACTTCAGAGAAAAGATGAATGCCGCCGGATTTGATATCAAGCTTGGAACACACCCGATTGTGCCGGTAATGCTTTACGATGCAGTGCTTTCGCAGAAAATGGCGGAGAAGCTTCTGGAAAAAGGGATTTACGTGATCGGTTTTTACTACCCAGTAGTTCCAAAAGGCCAGGCTCGAATCCGAGTTCAGATTTCTGCCGGCCATGAAAGACATCATCTCGATCAGGCAATAGCAGCATTTATTGAGGTGGGAAAAGAGCTAGGAGTGATCAAGTAAGTCAAGTAACAGATACACAAAAGGCCGGGATTAATTCCGGCCTTTTTATGATTTGCTGGTCATGGCCAGCTTTTTCTTTTTGCTGAGATCATACTCAGATAGACTTTCAAATCGGTCGTCCAAGTCTTCATTATTGAGATAATCATTGAGGATTTCCCTGACTTCCTGGAAGGAAAGATTGTGAAGAACTTTTCCATTTTTCATCATAGACACCTGTCCCGTTTCTTCAGAAATGACCAAAATCAGCGCATCAGTAGCTTCTGACATCCCGATTCCTGCCCGGTGTCTTAGTCCGAATTGCGCGGGTACTTCTCGTTCAGTTACCGGGAGAATACAACGGGCGGCTTTGATGCGGCCATTGTGAATGATCACCGCACCATCATGGAGGGGACTGTATTTGTTGAAAATGGAAATCAGCAGTCTTTTGGAGAGTTCTGCATCCAGAATATCCCCTGACTCAGCGTAGAATTTAAGCTCTGAACTGCTGGAGATGACCATGAGAGCACCTGTATTGCTCCCTGCTAAGGTTTTGGAAGCATCAATGATAGGTGAAATATTGAAGGCTGAGTTTTCCTTTTTTCTCCAAAAGAAAAGAATATCCTTCCAGATGTTGTCATTGGACAAGAAAGAGGAGCGCCCTACAAGAAGTAGAAATTTTCGGATTTCAGGTGCAAAAATGATGATCGCTGCAATGACACCGACCCCCATAAACTGCCCTAAAATGGAGGAAAGGAGTTCCATTCTCACCGCTCTTACAAGCAGGTAAATGAGGTAAATCGAAAGGAAGCCCAGGAAAATTTTGATAGCAACACTTCCTTTAAGCAACTTATAGATTTGATACAAAAGTGCCGCAACCAACGCAATATCGATCATATTGACGATGGAGATATCTAAAAATCCAATTTTAAAAAGAATACTCAAGGGTATAGTTTTTCGTATAGTTTAATTGTTTCCTTTGCTTCTTTAACGTCATGTACTCTCAGGATGTTCACTCCCTGTTGCAAGGCAACCATATGAAGTGCTGTAGTGCCGTTTAAAGCCTCCGAGGCAGTCACTCCAAGGGTCTTATAAATCATTGATTTTCTTGAAATTCCTGCCAATACCGGTAAACCCAAAGAACGGAACAGGTGCAAATTTTTCAGCAATTGAAAACCCTGTTCTGCGGTTTTGGCAAAACCAAATCCAGGATCTAAGATTACATCTTTGATGCCAAGTTTTTTAAAAAGATCTACTTTTTCAGCAAAATAGTACAAAATTTCGGGAATAAGATCGGAATAGTCCGACAAACCCTTCATGGTTTGGGGAGTGCCTCGCATATGCATGGCAATATAGGGAAGGCCGGAATCGGCAACGACCCGGAGAATTTCGGGATCAATATTTCCTCCGGAGACATCATTGATCAAATCAGCACCAGCTTCAATTCCCTTTTTTGCCACTTGACTTTTAAAAGTATCCAAGGAAATCAGCATTTCTGGGTAGGCATCTTTGATCCATCCAATAGCAGGAACTACTCGGTCAATTTCTTCATTTACAGAAATATCTACTGCTCCCGGCCTGGTACTATAGCCTCCCAAGTCTAAAATATCCGCACCTTCCTTCACCATTTTATTAGCTTTGGTCAGAACTTGTTCTTTGCTGATTTTTACTCTGCTTCCTTCGAAAAAGGAATCCGGCGTAAGGTTCAAGATGCCCATTACTTTGGGCTTTTTTAAAGACAAAAGCCGTCCCTTGATTTGTAATGTATATTTTTGGAGAAATAATTTATCTTCGGTCAAATAAGGAGGATTTCCCTGTAGCATTAAATAAAAAGATTTTGGAGACTAAAACCAGCAACGAATATAGCCAAGTAATCCATCGATGTAAAGAACTCTTCAGGAAGAAAACCCTGGATTATGGCACAGCCTGGAGGATTTTAAGACTAGCTTCTATTACCGATCAGATCTTTATTAAGGCACAAAGAATCCGGTCCATTCAGGAGAAAGGTACGCAAATGGTCAATGATCCCTTGGAGGATGAGTTTGTCGGGATTATCAATTATTGCCTGATAGCTTTGATGCAGATTTCCCTGCAAAAGGAGGAAAGACTGGAGATTCCTTATGCTGAACTTGAACCGGTTTATGATCATTGGGTGAAAGCCACAAAGGGGCTTTTGGAAAATAAAAATCACGATTATGGAGAAGCGTGGAGGGATATGCGGGTAAGTTCCATGACGGACATTATCCTCATGAAACTCTATCGGGTAAAGCAAATAGAAGACAATGAAGGTAAAACTGTCGTATCCGAAGGCATAGAAGCCAACTATCAGGACATGATCAATTATGCTGTCTTTTGCCTAATCAAGCTGGGATATCACCAACCTACTTCTGCTTGAAAAGCAGGCTTGATCACCTTTTAAATTAATTTTAATCATTTGAAGAACTAGACGGAATGAACAAACAAGGCATACTTTGGCTCCTGAGACTATTGGTCGGTGGGCTTTTTATCTTCTCAGGATTGATCAAGGTCAACGATCCTGTTGGCACTGCAATCAAGCTAGAGGAGTATTTTGATGTCTTTTCGAATGATATTGCTTCATTTTTCTACTTATTCAAGCCCTATGCACTTGCTATCGCCGTAATCCTAGTGGTTTCAGAGGTAGTTCTTGGTGTGATGTTGATTTTAGGAGTTAAGCTCAAGCAGACCGTTTATGCAATCGGAGCCATGATTCTGTTTTTTACTTTTCTCACTTTCTTTTCCGCCTATTTCAATAAAGTGACGGACTGTGGATGCTTCGGAGATGCCATCAAACTTACCCCTTGGGAGTCCTTTTACAAGGATGTAGTCTTGTTGATTATGATTTCCTTTTTGTTCTTTTTCAGAGATGATCTTCCAGAAGAATCTCCCAAATGGGCAAAAATCAGCTCTACGGTGGTATTGATTGGGTCGATTGGTTTAGCCATATATGCCATCCAAAATCTTCCTTTCATTGATTTCAGAGCTTACAAGTCTGGAGTAAATATTCAACAAAACATGCAGCCCTCTGCACCTTTGCAGTATACCTATGTGATGAAAAAGGGTGGAGAAACCGTCGAGTTTGATCAGTATCCCAGTGAAGAAGGTTACGAGTTTGTGGAAATGGTTTTGAAAAATCCCGAGGCTTTACCCAAGATTTCTGATTTCGCAGCATGGAATGAGGAAGGTGACCAAACAGAGTTTCTATTTGCAGGTAATAAGGTGGTGATTCTGAGCAGTAATCTAGCTAAGATGGATGATGCCAACCTCGAAAAAATGGATAACCTGGTCAAGTCATTGCAAGGTGCTCCGGTCGATGTAGTCTTTATGGCTGCAGCTACCCAGGAGGAGATTGACCGGGTGATTAATGAACAGAATTGGAGTGTAATTGGTCTTCAGGCTGATGCCACGGTAGTGAAAACTATCATGAGAGCAAATCCTGGGATCATGATTCTAAAAGACGGTGTGGTCATGAATAAATACCACCATAATAATACCCCGGAGCCAACTGAAGTTCTCGATTACTTTTTATGAGCAAAGGTTTGAAAGTTGTGCTAATAGGGCTGCCAGGAGCTGGCAAAACTACCTTTGGTAAGCAACTGGCCAAAGAGCTCAATTTTCCTTATTTTGACTCAGACGGACTGATCGAACAAAAACATCAGATGAAAATCCCTATGATTTTTTCCGTTTATGGGGAAGGGAAGTTTCGCGAGTGGGAATCAGAGGCGCTGGAGGATATTTTGAAAACGGATCAGTCCTTTGTCCTGTCTACAGGTGGAGGCGCACCCTGTTTCAATGACAATATGGATTTAATTAATTCCAAAGGAATATCCGTTTACTTGGATGTGCCTTTGGATGTGATTTCGCAAAGGCTCTATTCAAGTAAAATTCAAAACAGGCCAATGTTTGAAGGCTTGGATAGTGGGGAAATAACTTTAAAGCTAAAGAGCCTCCTTGCGCAGCGGGAATATTTTTACAATCAGGCAAAAATAAAACTCAGCGGAGAAGACTTTTCCGCTGAGTATCTCATGTATGAATTGATCAATCAACTTAAAAGTTGAATCCAACGGTCAGAATCCCTGATGTGATTGAGTTTTTGATTTCTGTCAAAGGACCAAAATTGAATCCGTCCTCGTCCAATACTTGATAGCTACGATACAATTGGTCGTATTGCTGGTTGAAAATTGTCAAGTCCAAAGTAAAAGAACCTGTTCGGATACCTACCCCTCCACTGATAATCTGAGTACTCTGATCAAAACCAGGAGAATTAGAATAAGGGTCACCTAAGTAGGAATATCCACCTCGGATTCGGAACATATCCAACCAAATTTCCCCTCCAACCCGATAATTTACGGTACTGCTATAAATATCTCTGATTACTTCATTATCAGGTCCCTCGTCAAAATCTCTTGAGTTTATTCTTGCAGTGCTGTAATCCACCCAATCCACATCGGCTGAAATGAACCCTTTTTTACCAAAGAAAAACGTCGCACCACCACCTATTTTCAAAGGGGTATTTAGTCCATAATTACTGATTACCAAATCAGAAAAGGCGTCCTGTTGGCCCAAAGTAATGTCTTCTGGTTCGTAATAGTAATTATTGTAATCTGTGAAAACCGCAGCTTCATACTCTTCATTCAAACCATACCAAGTTGGCGTCTGGAAAACAAAGCCAAGGTTGAGGTTGTCCATCGGCTTATAAATCACCCCAAGATTCACGTTTACTCCAGCTCCATTAATAAATAAGTTTTCCTGCAGAGAGGATGTGGCCAAGGGTTCATCGACAAATTCTTCGTTATAAACTTTGAAGGAAGAAAAGTTTAAAGTCCTTATCCCCAGACTACCTCCCAAGAAAAGTTTGTGATTGAAGTTTGCTCCGTAGCCGAATGTCATTTGATTGGCACTTCCTTCTCTACGGATATTTTCATCCTGAAACGGTAGCCCTAAGACAAAGGAGTCATAGACGTTGGGATTGGGAATTGGATTTCCTTCTTCATCAAATGCAATTGGGTTGATTTGATAGGTTTGGTAGGCCAATCCAGTTAAGCCAAAATTTTCTATTTGGCTTTCCGGAATTCCAAACGAATCCTGGAGATAAAAGTCAATAATTGAACTTTGACCCGGAACGTCAGAGAAATAACCAAACTCTGTGTTGAAGTTTGCTATCCTTTGGAAACTCATCGCCCAAGCTCCTCCTTTAAATGCCTTGCTTTCCATTAAACCCTTAGGTTTTGCTCCCACATAGCTGATATTAGGCAAAGAAAAGTTTGAGGTATTATATTCTCTGGATTGGTCAAGATATTGGGTTTGTACCCCCCAATCTGAATAGCCTAGACTCAAGCTTATTTCAGATGTGCGGAAAAATCCAAGTCCTGCAGGATTACCTGCAATATTCGAGACATCCCCGCCAAGGGACCATTGGGTACCACCGACCCCCATAATCCTTGCGGAGCCTGAAGGTACTACTCTGCTGAATCTAAATGCGTCTTCAAAATATCCACTTTGAGCATTTGCAATAGAAGCACTTAAAATCAAAAGCATAAAGATGCTAACTGAAATTCTCATTGGCATTACCATTTGATCTATTCAAATAAACGGGCTTACAGAAAATTTTGGATAAAAAAAAGGGGAATTAATTTCCCCTTCCTCCTCTGGATCCTCCAGAGCTGCCTCCAATGGATCCGCCTGAACTTCGGCTAGGAGCACTAAAGCTACTCCCACCTGAACTTCGGCTTGGTGAGCTAAATCCCCCTGAGCTAGATCTGCTTGGAGAGCTAGATCTGTTATAGCTTGGACTCGTAGATCTATTGTAACTTGGACTTGTGGATCTGTTATAGCTAGGGCTAGTTGATCTGTTGTAACTTGGACTCGTAGATCTATTATAGCTTGGTCTGCCCGATCTGTCATAAGATGGATTTGTTGACCTATTATAAGTAGGGCTAGAAGATCTTGACGGCGAAGTGGCATATCTTCCCGCAGGATAAGTAGCACCTCGAGAATTTACTCCTCTATCGTACGCAGCGGATGGTCTCGCTGAAGGAATAGAACTTCTTGTATTTACTGCACGATCAGCGGCTGGAGAGTTTACATTTCTAACTGTTCCGGTTCTGCTTCGTCCAGTATTGTAATAGTCATTTTGTGATGTTCCAAAATCTCTGCTGGCAACTCTTGAATTTTCGTTTGCAGAAATTCTTCTTGGAGAAGTACCTGCAGCATTGGCATCTCTTCTGGCTTGAGCTCTTGCTGTGTTAGGAACAATACCTGCTTGACTAGCTCGGAGCCCAGAATTTGTGATTCCTGCACCTCGGGTTGGACGAGCGCCATAGACAACTCTTCTGCCACCATATTCACCTCCTGGAAGTACATAAATAGGCCGTCCTGCATAGATTGGACTACCCCATCCGAAACCTGGATATCCCCATCCATACATTGGGTATCCCCAGCCAAAGCCTGGTGCACCCCATCCCATCATCCAAGGGTTGCCCCATCCCATGCCCATCCATGGATTGCCCCAACCAAAACCAAAACCAAAACTTAAATTAAATCCTGGTCTCCAGCCCCATCCTGGCCCCCAGAAAGGGTCGTAAAAGCCCATTCCCCATGGACTAAACATGGAACCGAATCCAAAACCGAGGTTAAAGTTTATGTTTGGAGAATTGCCATTTTGATTTCCATTGGTTGAGTAGAAGTTGTCATAGGCATTGATGTTGCCTTGAGCTATCTGTTCTGAACCTCCTTCATCAAAATAAACAACTCCGGATTGGTCAGCCTCTGATGTGGCCTGATATCTGGAAATATATTCCGGATTGACATTTCTTGTGCTAAAATTCTCCTCAGTCAGAGAATTCTCATTTTCCAGTGATTGGAAGGTTTTGGGATTGTTGTTTTCTACTGCGTATTGAGTGGCTATTTTGACGTCTGATGCCATGAAATAAAGATTGTCATTGGCGCCATTCATAGCCATTTTATTGGTGCTACAAGAACTGATTGCAAGTGCACCTAGTAGTATTGAAGCTGATATGATGGGTAATTTCTTCATTTTTGAAGTCGATTGTTACTTTCTTATACGGACTGACTGGACCGGGGTTTTACTTTTTGGTTTATATTTGCCAGCCCTAATTAAGCAAAATTAAGCACATTTTAATATTCCCCAAAAGCTAATGAGCAAAGGATTACCCAAGAGAAGTGAAGATTATTCACTCTGGTATAACGAATTGGTAAAAAGAGCTGACCTAGCCGAAAATTCGGCGGTAAGAGGATGTATGGTCATCAAACCCTATGGATTTTCCATTTGGGAAAAAATGCAGGCAGAATTGGATCGGATGTTTAAGGAAACCGGTCATACCAACGCCTATTTCCCATTATTTATCCCCAAATCCTATCTCAGCAAAGAGGCCTCACACGTGGAGGGATTTGCCAAGGAATGTGCTGTGGTGACTCATTATCGACTCAAAAATGCCGAGGATGGCTCAGGAGTTATTGTTGATCCAGAGGCTAAATTAGAGGAAGAATTGATCGTCAGGCCGACCTCAGAAACGGTAATTTGGAGTACTTATAAAAATTGGATTCAATCTTACCGGGATCTACCTCTTTTGATTAATCAGTGGGCCAATGTGGTCCGTTGGGAAATGAGAACCCGATTGTTTTTGAGGACAGCCGAATTCCTATGGCAAGAAGGTCATACTGCCCATGCCACAGCTGAGGAGGCGAAGGCAGAAACTCTTCAAATGATGCAGGTGTATGCTCAATTTGCAGAGGAGTTTATGGCATTGCCTGTGATTCGGGGCAGAAAAACAGAAAATGAGCGATTTGCGGGAGCTGACGATACCTTGTGTATAGAAGCCATGATGCAAGATGGGAAAGCCCTTCAGGCCGGCACTTCCCACTTCCTAGGACAAAACTTTGCCAAGGCTTTTGATGTCAAGTTTGCCACCAAAGAAGGTGGATTGGATTATGTATGGGGCACTTCATGGGGGGTTAGTACTCGATTAATGGGGGCCTTGATTATGGCACATTCTGATGATAATGGGTTGGTTTTACCTCCAAAATTGGCTCCAAATCAAGTCGTAATTGTTCCGATTTACAGAGGAGAAGCGGAATTGGAAGCTATATCTGAAAAGGCTAAAGAAATCATGATGGCCTTAAGGTCCAAGGGCATTTCAGTGAAATTTGACGACAGAGATACACACAAACCAGGCTGGAAATTTGCAGAATATGAACTGAAAGGAGTGCCAGTCCGAATTGCCATGGGCCCAAGGGATTTAGAAAACGGAACTATCGAAATTGCACGAAGAGATACCCTGACCAAGGAAACTTTTCAGCTTTCAGAAATGCCAGTTGAGGAGAAAATTTCTTCCCTTTTGGAAGAGATTCAAAAATCGATCTTCGAAAAGGCCCTTTCCTTCAGAAAGGAAATGACTACAGAAGTCAATTCGTGGGAGGAGTTTCAGCAAGTTCTTGATCAAAAGGGCGGTTTTGTGTCTGCTCATTGGGATGGCACCTCCGAGACGGAAGATAAAATAAAAGAATTGACCAAGGCTACCATTCGCTGCATTCCTCTCGACAGGAAAGAAGAATCAGGTGCCTGTGTGTTTTCTGGCAAGCCTTCTGAAGGGCGGGTTTATTTCGCCAAAGCTTATTAAAATAAATTCCCGGTTTTACCGGGTTTTTTTATTTCCTGCTTTCCTTTCGAGCGGATTCTTGTATTTTTAGGAATTCCTCAAGCATGTTATGGAAATTCTCATTTTATCCAGCCTTTTGATCATAGGACTAATCCTTTTACTGGTCGAGGTTTTATTTATTCCGGGCACCACCATTGTCGGAATCTTGGGTTTCGCAGTAAGTATTGCAGGAGTAATCTACGCTTTTTCTGAATTTGGATACGAGACTGCAATCTGGGTCACCTCCATAGCTGCAATAGCCAATCTGGCAGCCGTATGGTATGGGTTTAGCTCTGGGGTTTGGAATAAATTCTCCTTGAAAACCTCAATAACGGGTGGAGCGTTTGATGGCAGAACCGAGGGCTTAGAAGTAGGGATGAAGGGAAAGGCAGTCTCGGATATTAAGCCTATAGGAAAGGCCTTGTTTGGTGAGCAATTATTCGAAGTGAAATCTGAATCCGGATTTTTGGAAGCGGGCAAGGACATTGAAATAGTCAAAGTAGAAACCAATAAAATCATAGTCAAATAAATATGGATCCATCAAGTTCAATTTTCATTTTGGTAGCTGCCTTAGCGGGAATTACCTTACTCTTTATCTTTCTTTATTTTGTCCCTGTCAATCTTTGGATTACTGCTCAGTTTGCCAATGTCCGTGTGGGAATCGGCGAATTGATCGGTATGCGGATTAGAAAAGTGCCGCCAAGTGTGATCGTTAATTCATTGATTACTGCTACTAAGGCTGGTTTGGCTTTGACCACCAATGAACTGGAAACCCATTATCTGGCAGGTGGAAATGTGCCCAATGTGATTCGAGCTTTGATTTCAGCTGACAAAGCAAATATCAACCTTTCCTTCAAGCAGGCCACAGCGATTGATTTGGCTGGTAGAGATGTATTTGAGGCCGTTCAGATTTCGGTAAACCCCAAAGTGATCAATACCCCAAGTGTGGCAGCAGTGGCCGCTGATGGGATTCAATTGATTGCAAAAGCGAGGGTGACCGTGAGAGCCAATATCGCTCAATTGGTAGGTGGTGCCGGAGAAGAGACAATTCTTGCACGAGTTGGAGAGGGGATTGTGACTTCTATTGGTTCTTCGGTGAATCATAAAACGGTATTGGAAAACCCTGATAAGATTTCCAAGCTGGTTTTGCAGCGGGGTTTGGACGCGGGGACCGCATTTGAGATTCTTTCGATTGATATTGCAGACATTGATGTGGGTACTAACATCGGTGCAAAACTACAGATAGACCAGGCATCTGCTGACCTAAAGGTGGCTGAAGCCAAAGCGGAAGAAAGAAGAGCGATGGCAGTGGCATTGGAGCAGGAAATGAAAGCTAAATCTGTAGAGATGAGAGCCAAGGTAATCGAGGCAGAAGCAGAGGTTCCCAAAGCACTTGCAGAGGCTTTCCGCAATGGAAGCTTAGGTGTCATGGACTATTACCGAATGGAAAATATCAAGGCAGACACCACCATGCGTGATTCTATTGCCAGCTCGGATAAAGATTCGAAAGATTCAGGCTCAAATAAAAATGAGAAGAAATAAGAATGAAAAAACAAGAAAGGGAGCGATCAAGCTCCCTTTTTTCGTTTTCCTTCTGTAGGTTCCGGGATAAGAATTACCGGGGTATATGCCTCTTTTACAAGAATCTCCTGATTGGTCCAATCTGGAATAATCCGGTCATATTCCATAGGATAAATGACATCGCCTGAAGCACGGAAAGCACCAATTTTTCCGTCTTTTGAAAGAAGGATGAAGTCGTTATCCTCAACTTGGAGAAAGCTGTATTCATTCTGAAAAATCTCTTCCCCGTCTTTGTTTAGAATTCCTCTCTTTCCATTTTTCTCAACCAAGAAATAGCCCTCTTTTAGCCTGCAGATTTGGTCAAAGGGTAAAGAATTCAACTTTTCTCCATTTTCATTTAGAAGGTAAAATCCTTCATCGGAACTCACTACTGTCTTTCCCTCGCTAGTCTTTTTAATTTCTTTCCATTCCGCTATTCCTTTGAAGTCTCCTGATTTATTGATCAGTCCCCATTTTGTTCCTTGTTTATATGGAGCAAGGTTTTCGGCAAAGGTTCCAACTTCTTCAAAAGATGGGGGAATCACCCACTCTCCTGAAGAATTGATAAACCCGAATTTCCCGCCTTTTTTAGCTGGGAAAAGCCCTTCTTTACCCTCGCCAATCCATTCCGCATCAGATTGTGGATTTACCTGCCAGCCTTTTGGACCATAAAGGCCACTTTTCTGCTCTCTAAAGCGTACAAAGTAATTTTCTCCACTGATCCATTCCACTTCTTCCATTCCGACGGCATCGAGGAAAATCCCGTCCTCCTTCATGATTCTTCTCAGCTTTCCATGAATGTATTCAAGCATCAAATGTCCTGATTTGGTGATTTTGTGGAAGGAATTGTAAGTGACGTCTGCCTTGATTTCGTCTCCTTTGATGAGCAAATACTGATTGTCGTTGAACCCGTAGAAATGATTGTTTCTGGTGTATTCCAACTGCTCCAAAGTAGGTGACAAAACGTAGTCTCCCTCCTCATTGATAATGCCAAAACCTGATTCTTCTTTTGCCAAGAGATATCTTCCGTCGTTTTCTTCAAGGAGTTCATAGGGTCTTTGGGGATCTTTGGACTGAGGTAGGAAGTATTTCCCGCTTTTCTGGGCAATGACCACTCCAAGATGAGTCAAGTGAGCCTCTTCAAAAGAGCCGATTGGAGTTGTTTTTCCACTTCCTCTCTCAAAGACAAAATAATTGTTTCCTTTTTTCCCAAGTAGGCGGGTGGTATAAGTCAGGATTTCATCAAATTCTGCCGGGAGTACTTGTTGTCCATACTCATGATAGGCCCCAATGCCATTTTTTCCTTTTACCAAAATCCAAGGACTTAAATATTGGTAGACATCCTCTCCTTCCAAGGTGACGATCGGGTTGAGGTTTCTTGCCAAGAGAAAAAGTTGGTTGTCTTTTTTTCCGATCCGGACACTCTCTGAAAAGACATACACTTCATCGTACACTGCACGACTTTTCAGATTTCCCTGAAGGTCGTACACCTCCCAGGTCTGACCAAAGGATCTAAATGAAAAAAGTCCTAGTGAAATAATAAAGAATAGGAAAGCCAATCGCCTGTTTTTCATGGAATAGGGAGAATTCAAATGGGCCCAAAGATAAAAAGGCCAAAGGATCTGCAAATTACCTTTGGCCATTTCTTTGGAGTTAAGTGAGAATTATTTTTCAGTGGTGATTTTTTCCAAATCAAATAAGTCAGTGAGTATCTCGATCATCTCCTCAGCCTGATCTCGTTGGCATGCTGCTTTGAGCTGGATTACAGGTATTTTGATGATTTTTTGCATCATGCTTTTGGTAATCTTTTCAATGAGGACCTGTTCTTTTGGATCTGCATTCTTCAGATATCTGCTGATTTCTTCCTGTCTGATTTGCTCTAGACTTTGCTTGAGTTTATTGATGGTAGGGGAGACCATCATTTCTTTTTTCCAGTTGAAAAACTCAGCAATGCTTTCTTCGATAATGGTCTCTACTGCAGGAATTGCTCCAAGACGTTTGTCCAAAGCAGCAGAAGTTTTGCTTCTTATATTGTCTACATTGTAAAGGATGGCTCCTGGTACATCTTCGACGGTAGTTTCTATACTTCTTGGGACTGATAGATCAATAAATAATTTATAGCTCTGGATATCAAAGCTTTTGACCAATTCTTTGGTAATGAAGGGTTCATTCTTCATGATCGAGCTGACGATGACATCAGCTTCTTTCATGGCTTCAAGGGCGTTTTCAAATGGTACCACTTCAAAACCTAAAGGTGCTGCGATTTCTTCAGCTTTGCTGTAGGTTCTGTTGGTGATTTTTACCTTGGCCTGGGGGAGGTGTACCATGTTTTTGGCCACATCTTCTCCAATCTCGCCTACGCCAATCAGCAATATTCTTGGCTCAAAGGTGTTCACAGTCAAGCTTTCGATCAATTCCACCGTAGCATAAGAAAGCGAGGCCGCACCATCTCTAAAGGCAGTTTCTTGTACTACCCTTTTGTTAGTGAAGAAGATAGTGTGCATCAACCGGTGGAGAAAGGGGCCTGCCATATCCAAATCAGCAGCAGCCTGATAAGCTCTTTTCACTTGATTGGATATCTGAATGTCACCGATTACCTGCGCCTCAAGGCCCATGCTGACCCGGAATAGGTGCTCTATGGCTTGATTGTCTTCATTGAGTACTTCAAAGTAATTGAGGTAATTTACGACATCAGTTACCCCTTTTTCCAAACCTATAAGCTTGATGATTTCAGTGCTGAGGTCAAGTTCATGCCCGTAATAGACCTCTGTCCTGTTGCAGGTAGACAGGATCAGTGCATCACTCAAGCTGAAAAAATCCTTCGCCTTCTGAAGTATTCTTCTGATTTCCTCTTCTGTCAAAGAAATGTGCTCTCTAATTTGGACAGGAGCGGTTTTGTGGGATAAACTGATCGCTTTAAACTTGTTTGGCATGCCTACAATTTCTTGCAATGCAAAAATAACAGAGATCGGGCCGTGAAAGGTTTAAATTACAGGAACGAAAATTAATTTAGAATTTGTCTAAATAAAATATTTGATTTTCCTCATTTTTTTATTCGACTATTGACTCCGCTAAGGTTTATTCCTAAATTATTCGATGGAATAACTTTTGATTTTTTAAATGAAAAAGAGGCTTCAATTTTGGTTCAATACCTACTTCGGTTTTTCAAGTAAGGAAACAGTGGGTTTTCTATTGGTAGTGCCAATTTTAGGCTTGCTCAGTTTTGTCCCATTTCTTATTTCCTGGGTTAAAAATCAAAAAGAGGCTCTAAGCTATGTAGAATATACACTGGCCGTGGATAGTCTTGAAAAAGCGGGAGTAATCCTCGTTTCTTCTCCGTTACTGGCTTTCAATCCGCAGGACACAGTCAAAAAAGACTTCAAATCCAATCAATTAGAACGAATTAATAGGATTCCATTTTCTGAGGCGGATTCCATTACCCTTCAGATCGTACCCGGAATAGGACCTGCCACTGCAGGCAGAATCATCAAATACCGTGAGAATCTGGGTGGATTTGTTGCAAAAAGCCAGCTAATGGAGGTGTATGGAATGAAGGCCGAAACTGCTGAAGCGGTTTGGGAATTTTTTGAATTTGATCCGGGCATTCGAAAAAAACTTCAGATCAATCAAACCGAGGCTGCTGACTTGGCTAGACACCCTTACATTTCCTATTCTGAGGCAAAAGTGATCGTGGCTTACAGAAATCAGCATGGGGCATTTCGGAATTCAGAGGATCTGCTTAAAATCAGAATCTTCAAAAAAGAATGGGTAGATAAAATTAGCCCTTACTTGAATTTTGACTAGTTGATTGCCGGCAGTGAAATAAAATTCTGGCATATTTGGGCCATGATTGACCCTGTAGAGATTCAATTTCCCATTCTCAACCTCCCCCCTTTCCAAACTAAAATCAAGGAAGAAAATGGAAAGCTGATGATTCTGGATTCTTTACGGAAAAAATATTTGGTATTGACTCCTGAGGAATGGGTCCGGCAACATTGGATCAATTATTTGATCGAAGGGATGGCTTATCCCAAGGGTCTTTTGTCTCTTGAAAGAGGTTTGAAATACAATCAACTATCAAAAAGGACTGACTTGGTGGTATTTGATAGGGAAGGAGAGACTTTCCTTTTGGTAGAATGCAAAGCCCCCTCTGTAAAAATCAATCAAAATACCTTGATCCAAGCCCTTACTTACAATAAACCATTAAATTGTCCCCATATTATTCTTTCAAACGGTTTTCAGCATATCTGTATGTCTTTTGATGAAAGTAAAGGAGAGTTTGTTCAGAAAAGTACTATCCCAAAAGCTCCTTAAATTTTTCTTTCGAATTATGATTTTTATCATGTTTTTCTTACATTTCATTCAGTACGCCTAGCACAATTTCCAACATGAGTTCTCATTCCCATAACACACCCTGTGAGCTCTGTGCGAGTAGAAAGCATTCGCTCTTTTCAGACTTGCCCGAGCAGCATCTTTGTACCATCTCTGATCATAAAAATCTGATCTCCCATCGAAAAGGGCAGATTCTCTACTATGAGGGGACCAATCCTTTGGGGATTTTTTGTATCAATTCAGGCGTCGTAAAAATCTACAAAACTGCCTCCAACGGAAAAGAGCAAATCATCCACCTAGCCAAAAAAGGAGATTTCCTAGGCTATGCTGCACTCCTGGGTGAGGAAAACTACACGAATTCAGCGATGATCATTGAGGATGCCAAGATCTGCTTCGTTCCAAAAAATGCATTTTTGGCTACCCTGACTAAGAATACTGAGTTTTTCAAAAAAGTGACCAAAGCCATCAGCCACGAACTTGGGGAGATGGAGGCGAAGCTAACCGACGCCACTCAAAAAAGTATTCGGGAGCGCTTGGCATTTGTGCTATTGCAATTGGCCGATTCCTATGGAATAGAAGGAGGAGGCAGTCAGAAAATTGATCTTATTCTCAGCAGAGAAGAAATCGCTGGAATAGTAGGTACTGCGACCGAGTCAGTGATTCGCTTACTTTCCGAATTCAAAAAGGATAAACTGATTGAATTGGATGGGAAAAAGATCATTATTCTGGACAAAAGAGGATTGGCCCGGCTTTCGGATTTTTACGCCTGAGGAGAACCTTGATTAAAAAAATGGAGTTTTGCTCCTATGGTTCAGTCATCGATTCGTTTCTTTTCCTTCCGGGCCCAAGTGCTTTTGTGGCTTTTGCTCCTGCCTTTAGTTGGACATAGTCAGTCTTTAGCTTATAAGACCTTACTTTCTGGTATTTATGACAAGGATTTTCCTTTGATCTATCCTGAGGAGATTCAGGATTTGAGTCGATATCAAGTATTGGATACCAGAGAATGGGAAGAATACCAAGTCAGTCACCTTCCGGGTGCTATTTGGGTCGGGTATGAAACTTTTTCTTTGGAAAAACTGAAGGATGTCGACAAAAACAAACCCGTGATTGTCTATTGCAGTGTGGGAGCCCGATCCCAGGATATTGGTAAAAAACTGCAGGATCAAGGTTTTAAAGATATTCACAATTTGTACGGAGGGATTTTCCATTGGGTCAATGAAGAAAACCCCATAGTAAGCGAAGGAAAACCCACTGATCGCGTACATACTTATTCCAAGACCTGGAGTATTTGGCTCAATAAAGGACAAAAGGTTTACTGAGCTTTCCTGTCTTTGTCCGGACATTTGACATTCTTGGCTCATCCTTCCGGGATTTTGCATCGTATCTTCTGAAAAAATAGCTCTTGCTCTTTCGCCCATTTATTCGATTTGAGCTTCGGAGTAGTTTTCAAAAGTGCAGAGCAACTAATTCAGACAAAATCAAAATCATGAAAATCTTAGCTTCTCGATTTCTTCTTCTTTTCCTCACGATCGTCTCCTTTTCATGCGGCAAGTCTACCTTGGGCATGGCAGGGACTCAGCCTCCTAGTCATCAGATTTGGAATGAACTTCTTCAAAGCCATGTCAAACCTGATGGGATGGTCGATTACAAAGGGTTCATCAGGGAAAAGGCCAAACTGGAAAAATATCTGGCCATGATTTCTTCGCAAGCTCCCGACCGAAAAACCTGGTCCAAGAATGAGCAGATGGCTTATTGGATCAATGCCTACAATGCATTTACAGTCAAATTGATCGTGGATAATTATCCAGTGGAAAGTATTCGTGACCTTGGGCCTAAACTTAAAATCCCTTTGATCAAGGATGTTTGGCACTATAAATTTTTCAAAATCGGAGGGGTAGAAAGCAGCTTGGATGAGATCGAGCATTCTATTTTGAGAAAGGAGTTTGAAGAACCCCGAATTCATTTTGCCATCAACTGTGCTTCTATTTCCTGCCCTCCCTTATTGAATGAGGCCTTTGTGGCGGATAAACTTGAAAGTCAGCTTCAAAAAGTAGCCGTAGCATTTGTGAATGACCCCACCAGAAACAAGATATCTACCAATCAGGCTGAGGTGTCTTCCATTTTTTCTTGGTTTTCAGGTGATTTCACCAAAAATGGCAGTCTGATTGATTTTCTGAACAAGTATTCCAAAGTCAAGCTGAATTCCAAAGCCAAGATTTCCTACATGGATTACAATTGGAATCTCAACGAGTAGGGGTCAATTTTCTTTATCTTTCCAAAAAAGTCCATCATGGCAAATCGACACATTGTGATTCTGGGAAATGGAATCGCGGGAATTACCTGTGCCAGACATCTCAGAAAAAAGGATGATCAGGTCCGGATTTCGGTAATTTCCGGAGAAAGCCCTTACTTTTTCTCCAGGACAGCTCTGATGTATGTCTTTATGGGACACATGAAGTTTGAGCATACCCAGCCTTACGAAAGCTGGTTTTGGGAAAAAAACCGAATTGAACTCATTCATCAATGGGTAACCGAAGTGGACTTTGCTTCCAAAAAACTCATCTTCTCCAATGATGATTCCTTAGATTTCGATGTGTTGGTCCTGGCCACTGGATCTAAGCCGAATAAGTTTGGCTGGTCAGGTCAGGACCTGGATGGTGTACAAGGACTTTATTCCAAACAAGACCTGGAGCTGATGGAAAAGAATACTGGTCCTGAAGTAAAAAGAGCTGTAATCGTCGGAGGAGGTTTAATTGGAATTGAAATGGCCGAAATGCTGGCCTACAAGAAGATTCCGGTTACTTTTTTGGTTCGGGAGAAAGGCTTTTGGGACAATGTCTTGCCTAAGGAAGAATCTGAATTGGTTGGAAGACATATTCTCGAGCACCATGTCGATCTTAGGTTGGAAACCGAGCTCAAGGAAATCCTTTCGGATTCCCATGGACGAGTCAAGGCCGTGGTAACTTCTGCCGGAGAGGAAATTCCCTGTCAATTTGTGGGACTCACCGCAGGAGTAAGCCCCAATGTGGATTTTCTGAAAAATACAGCCTTGAAGGTCAATCGAGGGATAAAGGTGGATTCCTTTTTCCAAACCAACTTACCCGATGTGTACGCTATCGGAGATTGTGCGGAATTTGAGGAAGCCCCTGCAGCTGACCGAAGGACAATCGAGCAGGTTTGGTACACCGGAAGAATGCACGGGGAGACTTTGGCAGAGACCCTTTGTGGAAGGAAAACATCCTACCGACCCGGGGTTTGGTTCAATTCCGCTAAGTTCTTCGACATCGAATACCAAACCTACGGCACGGTTCCACCAAAATGGAATAAAGAGGAAGTGAAAAGTTTCTTTTGGGAGCACTCGGGAGGAAAGGTATGCTTCCGCATGCTGATGGATCAAAACCATACCCTTTTGGGAATAAATACATTTGGCCTGAGACTCCGGCATGAATTCTTTGATCAGGCAATCCGGGAGAAATGGACCGGAGAACGAGTCATTTCCAAGTTGCAAAAAGCGAACTTTGACCCGGAGTTTTTCCCGGATTTTATCACCTCAATTCAAAGGCAATTCAAGAAAGAGCACGGAGGAGATTTTGCTCTGAGCAAGCCTTCTTTTATTCATAAACTATTCGGAGCAAAAATATGAAGTTGATCGAAAAGATAGGTTTGGGACTGTTTCTGATTGGAATTACCATCTTCACGGTAATCCCTTTTTTGGGAACATACACCCTCAGCGAAAATTTGGTCCTTGAAAACACGAAGGAAATCCATCAGGAAAAAATGGTCGAAATCCTCCAACCTATGTACGGGCAGGAGTTTGGTTCCAATTTTTCTTTTCTTTCTGAGTTTGGAAGAAGGTTCAATGAATACAATGACCAACTCAAAGCTCAGCAGCAATGGGACCAAGTGATTTGGGATGATTACGGATTTGCCTTGGCAAAAGCGGCCCTTCAAAGCCCAGTAAGAGATCAGCCTTGGCTTTGGTTTGTTCTATCTATTGGATTGGCTGTTTTGGGTGGGTATTTATACAACTTTCGTAAATTTTCAGATGAACCTTCCGGCATCAAAAACAACGGAATATTTCATTCCAAACTAAAAAATCGAGGTTGGTTGGGAATGATTACCGGAGGTTTTTTGATTTTGTTTTATGTGGTTCTCTATTGGTTTCCGGCCTATTTGGTGAATTTGGTGTGGATGGTGGATCCTATTTCTCGCGCTCTTTCGGGAAATCCGGCCAGCCAATGGTTCCTGTACGGGCTTATTTATACCCTCGCCATTTTGGTGATGGGGGTACGGATGTTCCGAAAATACAGAGGAAATAAGTATCAGCAGCTCCGTACGGCATCGGTGATGTTTTTTCAAACAGCCTTTGCTTTCCTGATTCCCGAAATATTGGTATTGCTTAATCAGCCCTACTTTGACTTCAAGAATATTTGGCCTTTGGACTATGATTTCTTTTATGATTATCAGGTCAGTACCTTTCTCTCAAGTGGAGGAGTGGGGATGTTTATGCTGATTTGGGGTATTTTATTGATTATAGTTGGGGTTCCTGTTTTCACTTATTTCTTCGGGAAAAGATGGTATTGCTCTTGGGTTTGCGGTTGTGGAGGTTTAGCAGAGACTGTGGGAGATCCATTCAGGCAGCTTTCGGACAAATCACTCAAAGCTTGGAAATACGAGCGAGTTATCATACACAGCGTCTTGGTCTTGGCAGTGGTAATGACGGTGGTGACTATCGCGAATTATTTCTCCGGATTTAGCTTTTTGGGAAATGTGACCAACCAGCTACATTCGTTCTACGGTTTTGCGATTGGGTCAGCTTTTGCAGGAGTGGTAGGAACTGGATTTTATCCATTCATGGGGAACCGGGTATGGTGTCGTTTTGGTTGTCCACTTGCTGCTTATTTGGGAATAGTGCAGCGATTCAAATCCAGATTCCGAATCACCACCAATGGCGGTCAGTGCATTTCTTGCGGCAACTGCTCAACTCATTGCGAGATGGGAATTGATGTACGCTGGTATGCGCAGAGAGGCCAAAATATTGTACGATCCTCCTGTGTAGGCTGTGGAGTTTGCTCTGCTGTCTGTCCCAGAGGAGTACTCAAGCTGGAAAATGGTCCGGAAGAAAACCGTATTCAGGAATTGCCAATTCTGATTGGCAATGATTCCATTAAGATCAATGCATAAATGATTTTCATCTATATCCTCTGCGGTCTGTATGTCTTGGGAATGCTATTCATTTTCATCTACAGTCTAGCCCAGGGGCATCTTTTGTTTCATTTTCTCAAAGCAAGGAAGCATTGGGACCAGATTCCTAAGCTAAATCCGGAGTCTTGGCCTAAAGTCACCATTCAGCTGCCTGTCTTCAACGAGCTCTATGTGGTCGAAAGGCTAATCGATGCAGCTTCCAGAATCAATTACCCCAAAGACCTCTTGGAAATCCAGATTTTGGATGACAGCACCGACCAAACCAGCGAATTGATTCAAAAGAAAATTTCAGAGTACCCGGAGATTAATTTTATCCACCTTCATCGCAGCAATCGCCAAGGATTCAAAGCCGGGGCTCTTCGCGAAGGCTTGGAGTCTGCCAAAGGAGAATTTATCGCAGTGTTTGACGCGGATTTTGTCCCTGACCCGGACTTCCTGTTGAAGACTTTGCCTTATTTTTCATCGGAAAAAATCGGAATGGTTCAGACCCGCTGGACTCATCTCAACAGGAATTATTCCTTGCTCACCAGGCTTCAGGCCTTTGCGTTGGATGCTCATTTTTTCATCGAGCAAATGGGAAGAAATGAGCAGGGGGCTTTCATCAATTTCAATGGGACAGG
Organism: Algoriphagus taiwanensis; assembly: GCF_036245645.1. Lineage (NCBI taxonomy): Bacteria > Pseudomonadati > Bacteroidota > Cytophagia > Cytophagales > Cyclobacteriaceae > Algoriphagus > Algoriphagus taiwanensis. The sequence goes on from NZ_BTPE01000002.1 coordinate 123,093, forward strand.
AGGGATCTGGAGAAAGTCCTGCATCATCGATGCGGGTAACTGGCATGACGATACGCTTACTGAGGATTTGGACCTCAGCTACCGTGCCCAAAAGAAAGGCTGGCAGTTTGTCTACAGACCCGAAATCGAATCGCCAGCAGAGTTGCCCCCCATTATGTCTGCCATAAAAAGTCAGCAGTTCCGCTGGACCAAAGGTGGTGCAGAGTGTGCCGTAAAGCATGCCGGCTCTGTCTACGAGAAACCTTTGCCTTTCCGGGTCAAATTCCACTCCTTCGCACATCTATTTAATAGTGCCATTTTTATTGCCGTATTGGTTACCAGTCTGAGTAGCATCGGCGTGTGGTGGGCAGGTGAGTTAGGCTTAATTCCGCCTGTGCTTTTCCGGTTATCCGCGGTCTTTCTGCTTGGGTTTGTCCTGATTGCCGGAGTTTATCTGGTTTCCTATTTCTATGGAAAAAAGAGCTTTGTGGATTCGGCTTTGGGAGTGGTGTGGCAGCTTCCCCTGTTCCTTTCGGTTTCTATGGGTTTGGCTTTGCACAATGCCCAAGCAGTATGGGAAGGCCTCACCGGTAAAAAATCTCCTTTTATCCGTACCCCCAAGTTTAACTTGGAGTCCGGCAAATCCAAACTGACTAGCAATCGATATCTTCATCTGAGAATGCCTATCACCACTTGGTTTGAAGGAGTTTTTGCTTTCATATTCATTGCCATGGTTGTTTTGGCTTTTCGCGAGCAAAACTTCCTCTTCCTTCCCTTTCACTTGATGCTGGCCTTTGGGTATAGTCTTGTTTTTGTGACTTCCTTCAGGTCCTATGCCTTGGGAAAATAATCCCCACCCATGAATAATCCCCCAATAGTTGACGTAATCATCCCGGCTTACAACGAAGAGAAATCCATCCCAAAGGTCATTGGGGAAATCCCGGGATTTGTCCGGCATATTGTGGTAGCCAACAACAATTCCACAGATCAAACCGGAGAAGTGGCGAAAGCAGCCGGAGCAATAGTGGTCTTCGAACCTCAAAAAGGCTACGGAAAAGCCTGTCTGACAGCTATGGATTGGATCAAAGCCCAGGAAATCCAGCCAGATATCGTGGTGTTTTTGGACGGAGATTACAGCGACTATCCGGAGGAAATGCGTGATTTGGTGAAGCCGATTGTGGATGGGAAAGCGGAAATGGTGATTGGTTCCCGAGCCTTGGGGATGAGAGAAAAAGGGTCCATGACCTTGCCTCAGGTTTTTGGAAACTGGCTGGCCACGACGATGATGAAGTACATGCAGGGAGCGAAATTCTCTGATTTGGGACCCTTTCGAGCCATTGTATGGAAAAGGCTGCTAGACTTAAACATGGTCGATCAAAACTTCGGTTGGACCATCGAGATGCAGATCAAAGCCCACAAAGCAGGTCTTCGCTATACCGAAGTTCCGGTCAATTACCGAAAGCGAATCGGAGTTTCCAAAGTCAGCGGTACCATCAAAGGAGTGATCGGCGCAGGGTATAAAATTATTTTTACGATCTTCAAGTATTGGTAATTCTGTCTCAAGTTTGCAGTTACAGTAGGCAGCAAGTTCTTATCGAATTGGCTATCCCTTTGAAAATCAGAAAATGAAAAATCCTTTATTCCCTTTCCGAAATCCGAAATCTGAAATTCGATATTTCAACTTTTCGGTTCTTTTTCTACTCTTCCTTTTTGCTTGCAGCTCTCCAGGTCGAGAAGGCGTCGAGGAAGAGCAATTTGCCAAGTATTGGTATCAGGGAAAAGCAGAAATCAATGTCTTTGACCTCCAACAAAGCCGGTATGGACAAGTGAGGGAAGGGCAAGCAGTGATGATTTTTGTGACAGAGGATTTTTCCAGAACCAAGCAAGTCAAATTGGACAATCCTCAAGACCGTCCTTCGGATGCCCAAAAGGTCATGAAGCTCAATATGACCCGGGAATTTGTGACGGGGGTTTATCCTTACCACACCATGCTGTCTGTATTTACCCCGGTATATGAAGAGACCCTTTCTCCCAAACTCACCGCTTCTGTAACAGAATGGTGCGGGCAGTCCTTCGTTCAAATGAATCATAAAAGTGGAAAATATACAGCGAAGTTGTTTTCCTACTTCGAAGAGGAGGGAGATGCCGAGGTCAAAATCAATGCACTGCCTGAAGAGGAAATTTTTAATCTGATCCGATTGAATCCGGAACTGGTTCCAATGGGCAATTTGGCACTGATTCCAAGTCTGATCTTTCAGAGATTTGCGCACATTCCACTCAAGGTTGAGCAAGCAGCTATTTCTAAAAAAAGCTTAGGCTCCAATCAATCGGAAATAGAAGTGATGTATTCCAATTTGGGAAGGAAGGTTGCCATCAGGTATCAGGATTTCTTTCCTTATGAGATTTTGGGATTTACCGAGACTTGGACCAAAGCCAATGGACAGCAGGAAGTGACCACCGCTGTTCGCACCCAAATGCAGCTTTTGGATTATTGGAATAAAAACGAAAAGGTATTTGAACCGCTTCGTAAGGATTTGGGGCTTTGATATTTTCTGAAAGGGAGTTTCAGATACCGATGAAGATATTTGCAGGTCTTTTAATTCCGAGATTTTTTGAGTCATGATGAAACTTAATAGCATGAATACCGAATTCAAACAAGTCGTTTTACTGATTGAAGAATCCAGAAACCGGGCTTTTCAGAAAGTAAACGAGGAATTGGTCATTTTGTACTTTAAGATAGGGAATCTTGTTTCTGATAAAGTTTCAAATGGTGTGTGGGGCGAAAAAACGGTAGATGAGTTAGCTGATTTTATACAAGAGAATTGTCCTGGCTTGAAAGGCTTTAACCGCCGAGGGTTATATCGAATGAAGCAGTTTTATGAGACTTATACATCGCATGAATTTGTTTCAACTTTCAATTTGTATTTGCAAAATTTAGATAATCAGTTGGTTAAAATTGTGTCGCCACCGGTGACACAATTGTCAGCTATCGAAAACAAGTATTCTCAAATTGTGACACCACTGGTGACACAAATAAATTGGGCGAATCATTTACTGATTCTTTCAAAAACTAAGTCTGCGGAAGAAAAGATTTTTTATTTGATCAATTGTATTACCCAAAAATTCTCAAAAAGGGAATTAGAAAGACAGTTAAATTCTGCGGCATTTGAACGCACGATGCTTTCTAACAAACGAGTTGCTGATGGTCAATCCAAAATTCCAGAAGGTCTTTTTAAAGATCCTTATATTTTTGAGTTTTTGGATATTCCTGATACCCATTCAGAAAAAGACTTGGAGAAAGCGCTTGTTATTAATCTCCAAAAATTCATTCTCGAAATTGGAAAAGGATTTACCTATATGGGAAATCAATTTCGGTTGCAAGTTGGGAATAAAGACTACTTCACAGACTTGCTGTTTTATCATCGGGATTTACAATGTTTGGTCTTGTTTGAATTGAAAATAAAAGAGTTTGAACCCGAATTTTTAGGAAAGCTTAATTTTTATCTGGAAGCCTTAGATCGGGACGTAAAACGGACTTTTGAAAATCCAAGTATTGGGATTTTACTCTGTAAAGGGAAAGATACGGAAGTAGTAGAGTATGCCATGGCGCGAAGTACTTCAGCTGCAATAATTGCAGACTACGAAACTAAGCTGATACCAAAATCTGTATTAGCTAAAAAACTCCATCAACTGGTAGAACGATTATCTCAGAATTAAATGAATCTCAAATCTTGATTGATACCTACCACAAAGAGCTTAAATATTTCCTGATCCTCTCCATGATGGGGATCTTGTTTTTCCTTTCGCAAGTACCAAGAGAGGAATTCGGTTTGACTTTTTTGATGTTCAGTTTGGCCTTTGCAGGGATGGTTGGGCTGTTTTTCCTCAGTGAAGAAAAGGTCAACTTTCGTCAAATTTTGCTTGTAGGGCTGCTTCTTCGATTTGCTGTCCTTTGGTTTGTACCTAACTGGTCTGATGACTATGTGCGTTTTCTCTGGGATGGGGAATTGCTGAAATTGAGTCAAAATCCATACACTTTGACCCCAAGAGAATGGCAAGAGGCCAACATTAATCCCGAAAATGCTTATGAGAATCAGCTCTTCGAAAATCTAAATTCACCTGATTACTATTCTGTCTACCCTCCGCTCAATCAGGCAGTTTTTTGGTTGGGGGCAGTAGCTTCCCAAGGCTTTGTCTGGAATGGGATTTTGGCTATTCGTCTGATTTTGATTTTGGGAGAAATCGGGGTTTTCCTATTGCTTTGGAGGCTTTTGGCAGCTTTTCAGCTTCCTCAAAAACAGATTTTTTGGTATTGGTTCAATCCCTTGGCGGTTATGGAAATTGCGGGAAATCTGCATTTTGAGGGCTTGGTTTTACTCTTTCTTTTGGCAGCAATTTGGGGGATTCAAAAGGGTAAATTGGGAATTTCGGGAGGCTTTTGGGGCTTGGCGATTGGGATGAAACTTTTGCCTTTGATGCTGGGACCTGCTTTCTTGGCATTTGGAAAAGTAAAGAGGACTGCTTGGTTTTGGACAGGCACCATTGTCGCTATATTCTTTTGTTTTGTGCCTCTTTTGATTGATAATTCTTGGAGAAATTTTCTTGAAAGTATCAAGCTGTATCAGGGTAAATTCGAGTTTAACGCCTCTATTTACTACCTCCTGCGCGAAGTTGGTTTTTGGATCAAAGGGTATAATACCATCGCAGATTTAACCAAAGGGCTTAGCTTTTTGACATTTACTTTGATTCTTTATTTTTCTTGGAAAAGAAGACCTACAACCACCTTGGAGTTGATTGATTTGTGGGTTTTGATCTATTTGATTTATCTGATTTTGCAGCCTGTGGTACATCCTTGGTACATTTTACCCGCCTTGGGGCTGAGCTTGATGAGTAGAAAAGTTACATTTCTGCTTTGGAGTTTTGGGGCGATTTTTTCTTATCAGGCGTATGGAAATGAGGCTTTTCATGAGAATCCCCTTTTTCTGACTCTGGAGTATAGCTTGGTGGTTTTTGGGATTTATTGGGATTACCTTCGGCAAAAAAGAAACCTTAATTTCGTTTCATGAAATCACCCATCCGACTCTTTCTTGTACTGATTTTAGTCCTTCAATTTTCCTGTTCCAAAAGTCCTGAGCAGCAGGCCCAAGATCTTTTGGAAAAATCTATCCAAGCCCATGGAGGTCAGGAAGCCTGGGAGGAAATTTCTTTGCTCAAATTCAGAAAATGGACTCGTTTGCTGGATGAAAGCGGAAATATAGAGTCAGAATTGGACCAATACCTAGAATTCCGGTTTCAGCCCTATTTCGAAGGAAAAATCACTTGGGAAAAGGATAGTATCAAACATTTAATCAGTTGGGATGGGGCCAAGATCCGCTATCGAATGGGAGAGAATGAGGTGCAAAACGAGGATTTTTTGGCTGCAAAAAAGAAAGATTTTGATGCGGCTTTTTACACCGTAGCCCAGCCTTGGAAGCTTTTGGACCAAGGTGGCAAATTGATTTATGAAGGGAAAAAAGTCTTGGAAAACGGGAAGGAAGTAGAGTCGATCCGGGTGGATTATGGACCTGATTCCGATACTTGGTGGTACTTTTTTGACCCTGCAAATTTCTTGATGGTGGGAAATGAGGTTCAGCTAAAAGACCACCGAAGTCTGGTATATGACCTTTCGGAAGAAAATATTGACGGATTGAAACTTCACGGAGAAAGGGAGAGTTGGAGAGTCGATGAAAAAGGCCAAAGGCTTTTTCTCCGGGCAGAGTACAAGTATTCGGAGTATAAGATTGAAAAATAGTAGAACCAGGAAGGAAATACCTTGAATTACAATAGAAATATCCTTCGCGCCGCTCAGGGAAATAGGCTTTGCGGAACAGTCAAAGTATTTCAACCTCCGAAGGAGGTATTATTTCTATAATATCTCCATGTATTTCTTCCCAGTTTCCAAGGAATTTCCATTAAAATTTAAAACCATGAAAATCACCCAATTGATATTTACCCTTCTTCTTTTTACACTGGCGATTTCCTGCAATCAACGAACTGAAGCAGAAAAAATCGTCGATGCTGCCATCGAAGCTCATGGGGGCAATAGATACGAAGAGGTCAGGATTGACCTTGATTTCAGGGATATTCATTACACGATTTTCAAAACGCCCTCCGCTTTTGAATATATCCGGGAGTTTACAGATTCTACCGGAGTAGTTCGGGATGTGCTGAATAATTCAGGATTTGTCCGAACCGTCAATGGTACGAAGATCGACACTTTGACCGAAGAGCGGATTGGAGCTTTCTCCCGGTCGGTCAATTCTGTGGCATATTTTGCCTTTTTGCCCTACGGCCTCAATGATCCTGCTGCAGTCAAAACCCACCTCGGAGAAACTGAACTCAATGGAAAGGCCTATGACTTGATTAAAGTTACTTTCAAGCAAGAGGGTGGTGGAGAACATTTTGAGGATGAGTTTTTGTATTGGTTTGGCAAGGAAGATCACCTGATGGACTTCATGGCCTACAGCTATCATACCGATGGGGGAGGAGTGAGAATGAGGGAAGTCAGTGGAGTGATGGAAGTGGGAGGAATTCGCTTCCAAAACTATCTGAATCTCAAGCCAGAAGATAAAAATACCCCTGTGGAAAGTATGCAGGACTTGTATATTTCCGGTAAATTGGAAAAACTATCCGAAATCAATCTGGAAAATATCCGGGTAGAACCACTTCCAAAATAATTGACCCAACTCCCCATGAAGCCAAGGAATCAAACGTATTTGTACAGTTCTGTGGGCTTCATTTTCGCTCTGCTGATTTTTTGGAATTTTTATCCAGAAGAAATACCTGTGAAAGTTGAAGAGCGATGGAAGGGTGTATGTTGGGTAGGAAGCCGAAATCCCCTCCAAGGCGGCGAATTGGCAGCTTTAAATCAAACAGGCGCCAATGCCCTTTCTCAGACGCCTTTTGGCTGGCAAAGTGATCCTAACTTGCCTGAAATCCGATGGGATATGGGAAATGATCGGAGATGGTGGGGGGAGACTCCTCTTGGGATTCAAGCCACACTTGACTCCTCCTCACAGTATCAAATGACCAATATGCTCAAGCCTCATCTCTGGCTGAGAGATGCTTGGGTGGGAGAGGTTGAAATGAAATCAGAGGAGGATTGGAAGCTTTGGTTTGCCAACTATCAGGCTTTCATTCTGGATTATGCACGACTGGCGGAGGAACTGAAGATGCCTTTGTTATGCATAGGTACCGAATTGGAAAAAACCTCTTCCAGGGAAAAGGATTGGAGAAAGGTGATTCAGGAGGTTCGAAAAGTCTATACCGGAAAGCTGACGTATGCAGCAAATTTTACAGAATTCGAACAGGTTAAATTTTGGGATGCGTTGGATTACATAGGGGTTCAGGCTTATTTCCCTCTAGCCAAAGGCCATGATCCATCCCTTTCTGAATTGAAGTCTTCGTGGCAAAAGCATCTCCCCAGAGTTGAGACTTTGGTTCGCCGGTTTAAGAAACCTGTAATTTTCACTGAGATCGGATATTGCAATACCCTGGATGCAGCGGTAGAACCATGGGTATGGCCACATGAAAGAAAGGAAATCCCATTTTCGGAGGAGGTTCAGGCGAGATGTTATGAAGCATTTTTTCAGACGGCCTGGGAGAAGGAATGGATGGCAGGCGTGTTTTTTTGGAAATGGTATCCTCAGGCCCACGATAGACAGCCGGATTTTACCCCGCAGGGGAAACAGGCCGAAAAGGTAATGCAAGCCTATTTTTCTACTAGGTGAATATCACCTCCTTGTGTGACTTTTGTCATCGTATTTGATCAATCAGAGGTCTAGATTTACCCATGTGATTTTTAAACGACTATTGATATGCAAAAGAACATGGGAGTAACTGACAAGACCATCCGGCTGATTGCTGCCGTAGCTTTGGTCGTCCTGTATTTTACAGGGATTGTGGAAGGAACCTTAGGAGTGATTGCCTTGGTGGTTGCCGGGGTTTTTGTCCTGACTAGCTTGGTGAGTTTCTGTCCGCTATATCCCATTTTGGGAATCAATACATGCGCAAAGAAAAAGGTTACATAGGTTAATAGATAATTGATAGTGCTTTCAAATTGAGGGAAAGGCCGGAAACATCTGTTTCCGGTTTTTTTATTTCTGGCAGTGATCTTCTTTAAAAATTTTAGTAAATAGACCAGACAATCGACCCTAAATCTTATGAACAAAAGAAGAGAATTTCTGAAATCAGCAGGTATCACCGGACTTGGACTTTTTGGTGCCGGGGGTGCTTTTGCAGAATCCATGAACACGCTGCCTTTAGAGGCTAACTATGGAAGTTCCAGACTTCAGACTTTCAATATGTGTGGTTTTGCTGCTCCAAAATTAGAAACCGTAAGAGTGGGGATAGTGGGGCTGGGAATGAGAGGTCCCGGAGCAGTGGATAGACTGAGCAAAATAGAAGGAGTGGAGATCACAGCACTTTGTGATTTGCTTCCTGAGCGTGCAGAAAAAGCCAAAAAATCCCTGGAAAATACCCCTCATAATCCGGACTTGTATTCTGGAAGTGCCTTTGCTTGGAAAAAGATGTGTGAAAGGCCTGACTTGGATTTGATTTACATCGCCACGCCTTGGGAATGGCATGTGCCCATGGCCGTTTTTGCTATGGAATCAGGAAAGCATGCTGCGGTGGAAGTGCCTGCAGCAAGGACGCTGGATGAATGCTGGCAGCTGGTAGAGACGTCTGAGCGTACCAAAAAACACTGCATGCAATTGGAGAATTGCTGCTATGATTTTTTTGAATTGATGACTTTGAGGATGGCTAGGGAAGGATTCTTTGGAGAAGTAGTCCATGTGGAGGGAGCCTACATTCATGATTTACTGTGGCTTAATTTTGATAAGGAAAAGGGCTATCAGGGTATGTGGCGATTGGAAGAAAACTTCAGGAACGGGAACCTTTACCCCACGCACGGCTTGGGCCCAATCTGTCAAATCCTCAATATCAACCGAGGGGATCAGATGGACTATTTGACTTCTATGTCTTCGGATGATTTTCAGATGAAGAAGAAAGCTATTGAATTGGCAGAGCAGGATCCTTTTTGGAATTCCTACGCTGCCAAAAACTACCGTGGGAACATGAATTCCACCGTGGTGAAAACCAAAAATGGAAAGACCATTTTCATCCAGCATGATGTGACCTCGCCCAGACCTTATTCCCGTCTTCACGTGGTAAGTGGTACGGAGGGTTTTGCCCAAAAATATCCCGAGCAAAAAGTTTCTAAAGGCCATAGCTGGATGAAAGAGGAGGAGATGAAGGAATTGCAGTCAAAATACACTCCTGAAATCGTCCAGAAAGTAGGTGAGCTGGCCAAACAAATCGGAGGGCACGGAGGCATGGATTTTATGATGGATTGGAGACTGATTGACTGTCTGAGGAATGGCCTTCCTTTGGACCAAGACGTTTACGATGCGGCCCTTTGGAGCTGCATCACCCCGCTGAGTGAGTGGTCAGTAGCCAATCGCTCCAATTCGATTGATATTCCTGACTTTACAGGAGGGCATTGGAAAACCAATAAGCCTGTGCCTATTACCCTTGAGGGTGGTGGTACGACCAAAGTAAGAGTTTAAAAAAAAGGAGGCCAAGTGCCTCCTTTTTTACTTCAATGCCTTTTTAACCAGTTCTTCCAGTTTCTTCCGGTCATTTTTCGCCGAAGACAAATCTACCAGCGCTACTTTTCGAAAATCGATAGGATGGCTTTCGCTCTGTAAGCTAATATAGCCAGATGCCAGAGGCATTCCATCGACTTTTACTTTGGGGTCTACAGGGGCTACATTTCCTCCTCCGATTTGAGGTTGGTAATAGCTGATGACAGTGTCTTGTCCTACCAAGTGATGCACTTCTTCACTACCCAACACAATAAAATGAGCCGTCACCCACTGATCTCCATGGAAGGTTTCCGATTGAGAATTGATGCAGTGAGGAGTGAACAGCGTGTCGGCCATCACGACATTGGTACCGGGGGTACAAAGATTGCAAGTGGTTCTTTTGTCCTTTCCGTTTCCTCCAAGAAACTGTCCTTCTATCGAAATCGGAAAATCCTGATCCTTGAGCATGGTTTTGGGGTCTTGGCTGTGGAGCATCGCCCCGCTGTTTCGGATAGCCCAGCCTTCTCCACCGGGGCATTGATCTCCTACAAAGCGGTATTCCACTTTTAGCAAATAATTGGAAAAGGGAGTATTGAAAAAGATGTGTCCGTATTGACGGTCAAAGCTGGAATATCCATCGTACCTGACTTTCAACAGACCGTCTTCTACACGAAAAGTATTCGCAAAATTTTCACCAATGTCATGGGTTCGGATTTTTATGGTCCAATCGTCAAGGTCTTTCCCATTGAAGAGGCTTATCCAAGTAGGCTCATTTATTTTGGCATATAGTCCAAAAGTAATTAGCAATCCCAATAACGGAAGGGCTAGTCTTTTCATTCTTCTTTTCTCATCCTGAGTACTGCCCAGACCGGATAATGGTCGGAATAAGTGACTTGATCCAATACCTTATATTCTACCAGCTCAAACTTCCTGGAGTCATACCAGATGTAATCGATTCGCATGGCTTCCTCACCTGTTCTGTAGGTAGCTTGTTCGTTTCCAGCTTCTCTGCCAGCTTCTTTCCAGTGAGATGGAATGCTTTTGTATTCTTCTGAATCTGGAGTAAAATTCAAATCTCCCACCCAAATCACCGGTTTATCCAGGGTTTCCGCATAGGAAATGAGGGAATCTAACTGAGCCATTCTGTTTTCGGTGAATTCATGGCAAAGATGAGTGCCTCCAAAATAGAATTCTTCCAGTGTTTTCAATTCAGCTTTGACCCAGGCTACTGCACGTGGCTCTCCTCCTGCTGGATTGGGTAGAGGAAGGGTGTGATAGGCTGATCCTTTTTTCGCTAAAAGACCCTCGCCATATCCTCCTTCTTCAAAATCCATGGCTTTCCCGAAGTATCCTTTGTAGCCAGTCTCACGGGCAAGTTTGCGCATGAAGTCCAGCTTACGATTGTAGATTCGTTCAGATCTAAGCGTCATGCTATCTACTTCCTGAAGGGCTACTACTTCCGGCTGATTGAGGATGAGGTAATCAGAAATCAAATGAAAAGTACTGTCTCCCTGTTTGTTAGGGTTTTCCCCATGATAGATATTGAAGGTGAGGATTTTGATCTCTTGAGCCGGGCTGAGTTGGATGGTAAAACCCATCATTAAGAGAAGAAAGAAAAATTGCTTCATACCCAAATGTATCAAATTGTATTCCATCCCGACAAGTTTTTTTACAGATACAATTTTTTTTGAATAGGATTGGAAATTTCTCCTAATTCATGAGGATATTGGATTCATCGAGGGTAAATCAAAATAAAATTCTCAATAAGTATGGTTTTGTTAAAATTTTAAATGGCTGGAAATTAAAATGAAAATAGCAGTCAAAATTTTGATTTTTCTCCTTTTGCTTGTGGTTTTGGCAATGGTAGGGGTAGGGTTTTACGCTGAGACCTGGGTCAATTCCAATTTGGCCTTAATCATCAATTCAAACGAAGATAGAAAGTATGACCTCAAATTTGAGAAGGCTGAGTTAAACCTCATCGGAAAGAAAATTAAACTGGAAAACATAGTTATCGATCCTGTAAGAGAACTGCCTGCCTCCTACATCGAAGGCAAAATGCAAGAGGCGGTTCTCCTCAATGTTGACTTGATGAAGTTGGTTTTTGATAGAGTAGGAATCATCGAAAAACTTGAATTTATCCATCCCGAATTCATCATCCATCATATCCCGGATAGTCTGAATCAGCATCATTCTGCCAACTCCCTTCAGGATCTTTTTGGAGATCTTTTGGCAAGGGGGGAAATAAAAAATTTCACATTGAAAAAAGGCTCGGCATCACTTTTAGAAGATGGAAATGAAACTGGCTTTTTGAAAGATCTTTCCATTTCAGTCAAAGGCCTGGCTACCGATTCTGTTTTGATCAAACAATTGATCCCTTTTCAATTTGAAGAGTTGAATATTGAATTGGATAGCCTTTTTTATCAACTCAAAACCGGGCAAAACTTCTTTCTCGGCAATTCATCGATTGATTCAAAATCAGCAAAGATCAAGTTTGAAAATGTGATTTTGGAGTATAAGGAAAGTCTTGAATCTGCCTCTCGATCGCTGGATTACCAAACCGATTTGATAAATGTTAGGCTGGACTCCTTGGTATTCTTCGGTGTAGAGGCAAATACGAATTTCTACTCGGATTTGGACGTGAGAGCTGAAAAGCTACTTGTGGCAGGGCTGACACTTGCAGATTTTCGAAATAAAACCAAGCCCCGACCAAAGGCTGAATCAAAACCCATGTTTCAGGGAATGATTAAGCAGTTGAAATTTCCTTTAAAATTGGATACACTTCAGATTGCCAACGGTCACATTTCCTATGGAGAGAACGTTCCTCAAAAAGGGGAGTCTTGGCAAATTCATTGGACAAAACTCGACGGCCTAGTTACTAATCTGACCTCCATTCCAGAGAATCAAAGTGCATTTGGTCAATTTGAAGCAAGGATTTTTGGCGAAGTAAAAGGTGAGGGTAAGCTTGATTTTAGCTTAAAAGTGCCCTACAATCGGGAAGAATTCTTTTTGGATGTCAACTTGTCAAATTTTGATATGACAACGCTTAACTCTACGCTCAATCCCATCATGAACGGAGACATCACCTCTGGACATATGGATCGATTGAAAATGGTGATCCATGCCTCAGAAACTCAGGCTAAAGTCGATATGATTTTTGATTATAGGGATTTGAAAGTGGAACTGTTTAATAAAAAAGGAAAGAAAAAGAACATTCTTTCTTCCTCTCTTGCCAATCTCGCTTTGAATCATTCCAATCTCCCCGGAGAAAAAAAATACCTGACGCCATCCTATGCATTAATGCGAAATAAAACCCGTGGGCCCTTTTTTCTAATCTGGCAAAGCACCAAGGAGGGTATGATGAAAATCGTCCCTGGAGGTGCTGCAAGGTCGCTTTTGGAAGCTAAGGAGGATTGATTTTTGATCGAATGAATGGATTTTAATTCGGGTTTAGTAATTTAGTTGAATGGAAAATTTTTCAACTGATAAGCTTGACCTTGCTGCCCGATTTGTCAATACCACAGGAGCTCATCTTTTTTTGACAGGGAAGGCCGGAACCGGAAAAACAACTTTTCTGAAAGAGTTAGCGGGCAAAACCCATAAAAAATTCGTCGTGATTGCTCCGACCGGCATAGCTGCACTCAATGCCGGAGGGGTCACCATCCACTCTCAATTTCTCTTGCCTTTTGGGTCTTTTTTACCTGTCAGAGAGCCTGAGGGGAATTATACTGATCGCTTTGGATTTGTGTCCCAACTCACTTTGGCGAGGAAGCATCCCCTAAATCAGATCCGAAGAGATGTGCTCAAATCCATCGACCTATTGGTAATAGATGAGGTCAGTATGCTTCGTGCAGACATTTTGGATGCGATTGACTATCGGATGCGGAGTGTGAGGCGAAAATTCAATATTCCTTTTGGAGGAGTTCAGGTATTGTTTATTGGAGATTTGCATCAGTTGCCGCCTGTAGTGAAGGATGAAGAATGGGCGGTGCTTAAGCAGTTTTATGCTTCTATGCATTTCTTTGAAGCTCGATGTCTCAAAGGTGCGGGAATGATCTATCTGGAATTGGACCGGATTTTTAGGCAGCAGGAAGAAACATTTATCCGGGTGTTGAACCATCTTCGGGACAATAGGCCCACTTTAGAAGATATCCGCCTGCTAAATTCTCATTTCAAAAGTCCGGATGAAATTCGGCAGTTAAAAGATTGCATTACCCTGACTACACATAACTACAAGGCAGACGAAATCAATCGTAGGGAACTGAATCTTTTGGCAGAAAAGTCCTTTTTCTACGAAGCAGAAGTAGAGAAAGACTTTCCTGAAAATCTATTTCCCTTACCCAAAGAAATTGAGTTGAAAGTAGGAGCGAGAGTGATGTTTATCAAGAATGATACCTCCGGCCTATCTTCCTATTTCAATGGGAAACTAGCCACAGTTCTGACTCTGGAAGAGGATCAGATTGTGGTGGAAATGGATGGGAGCGGGGAAGAATATGTCCTGAGAAAGGAGCTTTGGGAAAACAAAAAATACCAGATTAATCCCGAAACCAAAGAGTTGGAAGAAGAGGTGATAGGGACATTTTCTCAATATCCCATCAAGCTAGCTTGGGCCGTGACCGTGCATAAAAGTCAGGGATTGACATTTGATCGCGCTATTATTGATGTGGGGCAGGCTTTTGCTCCCGGGCAAGTGTATGTGGCTTTGAGCCGGCTTCGAAGCTTGGACGGTTTGGTTTTAGGGACTAGAATCAGGGAAGATGTCATTTATACCGATCCCAAAGTGGTGGATTTTGTCAAATCCACGGATCAGCAAGAAGACCTGCACCAGCTTCTCCTACACCGTCAGGGGTTCTATTTGCAGGATTTGATAGATCAAACATTTGAATTTGAAAGCCTTTTGCAGGCTTTGAGGCTATTTGCCAAAGAGCATGACAGTTCGATGGAGTTTGAAGATCCTGAAATGCAAAAAGCCATTCCTGAGATCTATTCTCATTTGGAAAAAGAAGGGGAAAATACCCGGAAGTTCCGCGCTCAATTGATGATGCTTTTGCAGCAAAAGGAAAGGGAAAAGCTTCAGCAGAGATTGGAAAAAGGAATGGAATATTATCTGGATTTTCTCAGAAAACCCATCGAAATTATCCTGCTGCAGGAGCTGAAAACCGAGGCGCTCAGTAGAATCAAAAGCTATCAAAATGACCTGAGTGAACTGGAATTGGACCTGCTGAAAAAGTACATTCAGATTTCTAGTGTAGGAAAGTTGATTCAGCATATCCTGCATGGAGAGACCACTGGAAAAATCGGTGATTTTGATCAGGAAGCAGGGAAAATGCGAAAAGAGATGCTGAGCAAGCTAAGAATGGAAAATCCCGAGCTTCTACTTCCAAGTAAAACAAAAACTGGTCGGAAAAGAGCAAAAAATCCCAAACCATCCCTTCCTTCAGAGCCAAAAGAAAAGAAAGAAGACACCAAGTCCTGGAGTATTCGCCTGTATCTGGAAGGGAAAAAACCAGAGGAAATTGCCGAGGAACGGGGTTTTGCCTTAACCACTATCTATGGCCATCTAGCTCATGGGGTACGCCAAGGCTTGATTCCATTGGAGGATTTAGTGGACCCATCGACTATTGCAGAAATTCGGGCTGTGGCGGGAAAGTATAATGGACTAAAGGAGTACTATGAGCATTTTAACGGCCAATTTGATTATGAAACCCTTCGGCTCGTCATTTACAGTGAAAAGCAGGAAAAAGAAGATTAACGCTATCAAGTGAGCAGTCCATAGAATGAATACTAGGGACTGCTTTCCGACTTAATAGATTGGTTCCGTCAAAACACTGAGGATCGTCAAAATTCCCTCCTTATAATTCCCCAATCGGATATTTTCATTTGGACTATGCTGATTGTTGTCAGCATTCACGGTAGGGATGGTTACAGCTGGAATACCCAAAGCATCCACAAAGGGAGATATCGGAATGGAACCACCCGAAATCCGGATTTGTACCGGTTCCTGCCCAAAGGCCCTGGACATGGCCTTTCTCAACCAGGCTCCTGTCGGGGAGTCCATGGGAGTCCGGAAAGCCTGATAAGAAATGGACGTATTCACTTTCACAATTTTTGGATTGCTCATTCGCTCTTCGTCCGTGGGGTCTTTTTCTACAATATGGAAACCCTGATTTCGGATATGGTCTTTGATCAGGCCAAAAAGCCTTTCCGGATCCGACTCAGGCACCAATCTCATATCCAATTCTGCCACGGCTAGGTCAGGTACAATGGTTCTGGCTTCCGGTCCTACCCAAGCTGATCGCATCCCCCGAATATTCAGAGAGGGATATTGAATGCTTTCCTGATAAGTCTGTCCGACTTTGTCGGTTCTTCCCAAGCCCAATCGCTTTTGGATTGCAATCTCATCATCGGGAACAGCCTGAAGTATTGCTTTCTCTGTGTCCGTTAGATTGATTCCATCATAGAATCCCGGGATAATTACCCGGCCTTCCTCGTCTTTCATGGAAGCAAGAAGTTGGCTCATCAACAAGGCCGGGTTGGGAGCATAGTTTCCATAGTGGCCGCTGTGTTGGGGTAGTTTTGGACCGTAGGTGGTAAGAAACAATTCCGAAATACCTCTGGCGCCATAGCTAAGGGTAGGCAGGTTGGAGGTGTGTCTTGGGCCATCCATGATCAGCATCAGGTCAGCTTTCAGTTTTTCCTTGTATTGGACTACAGCTGCCGGAAGTCGGGGTGAGCCTTGCTCTTCTTCAAAATCCAAAATGATTTTAATGTGGTAATCCGAAGTTAGGCCTTGTTCAATCATCGCATCCCAAGCGGTAAGGAACATGGCGAAAGGTCCTTTGTCATCAGAAGTAGATCTCCCGTAAATCCTCCAATCCGGATTGTATTCAGCTTTGAGTCGGTCCATTGGGATAATCTCCCAGGTTGCGTCTGCTCTTTGTTGTTTTAGTGTGGGCTGGTAAGGATCATCCTGATTCCATTTGCTCCGATCTACAGCCTGACCATCGATGTGAAAGTAGAATAAGGCGGTTTTGGTAGCCCCTGCTTGCTTTTTTTCTGACAAAAGCAAGGGGATGCCTCCTGTATCCAAACGCTCCGAGGTCCATCCTCTGCTGGCAAAAGCTTGTTCACACCATTGGATATTGGGTTCGATCTGCTCAGGATAATAGGCGTCATTGGGAATCGAAACCAGTTCGTTGAGGAGTTGGATACCTCTTTGCCAATTGGCCTCCGTGAGCGTTTCAAGTTGGGATTGGTCAGGAGTCTGGGCGGAAAGGTTAAAGAAAATCCCTAAAACCGGGAGAAGAATTAGCTTTTTCATGGATGATATTTTGGGGAAAATAGGCAAAAGCCCCCCTTCATCCAAGTTCATTTTCTTGAGATTTTCTTTGGGTAAGGTCAAAAAAAAAGCCGCGATTGCGGCTTTTAGTTTAGTAGGTGTATTTGACAAAGACTCGCTTGCTGATGGTCTGCTGATCGGGATTAATGACCATTTCCGGGGCAGGGGCTGCATCAGCCATGACTCTCACATTCATGTCGTATCGTGGTTGGGGAGAATAGTTGGGCTCCATTCCCACATAGAAAACCCGCATTCCCTGGAGTTTTAAAGTACTGCCAATTAGCAAAGCCCTACTTTCGGCATCTTTTAGCGCTTCCGCCAAAAGGGTGTTTTCCAAAGACTTCCGGGTACTTTCCGCAATGCCAAAGTGGAAATTGTAACTCATATCTCCGGAAGATTGAATGGCATCGGAGATTTTGTGCAAGTCCTCATTGACTGGAGTAGTTACTATCCGAAGAGTCTGACGCGCGACGTAACCGCTGTCTCTCGAGGATCCACTTCGATAAATCCGATTTACATCCACGGAGTAGTTGTCAGCGATTAACTGATAGTTTTTGATTTTAGCCTTTTTCAAGCCTTCAGCTAAAATCTGAGCTTTTTTATTCAGCATAGTTACCGCATCGTTGACACGCAGAGATTTTTCTTCCAGACTGATGGTGAAAACCGCCTCATCAGGAGCGATTTTCCTTTCTGCATATCCTTCTACCTCGATGAGTGGCACTTGCTGGGTCATCTGCTGCGCAAAGACGAATGAAGAAAGTCCTAGGAAAAGGGAAAGTGTGAGAAGATGTTTCATATGAATATTAGTTTGCCTTGTTCCAATTCAAAAGCCGCTCCATTTAAGTTAAATACGGCTGAATTTTAGAGTTTTTAAGACTTGTTTATCTCAAATTCCACTCCAAATATTCCAAAGTGCTGATTTCTGGGCCACCACCACGATTAGCCGATCCTGCCTGAACCCATATTTTTCCATCTAAAAATGCTGCGCCTGTGCCGTGTCTGCCTTGATTCAGATTTGGAAGTTTACTCCAGGTGTGAGTGCGGGTGTCGAGCACTTCCACCTCGGAATGAGCTGGGACTTGAACTCCGCTTTCTCCGTTCAGCACGATCAGATAAGGACCGATTCCCAAGTTGGAATTGCCGGCACGTTCGGTTGGAATTCCGTTTTCGATAGTGTGCCAAGTCTTGGTTTTGAAGTCGTAGTAGTCCACTTCTTTGATGGTGGTGTCTATGACTCGGTTGTTTTTTGCATTGGAAGTTCTCCCACCGGCGAGGTATAAACGGTCTCCTACTATTGCTGCACTGATATGGTCTCGGGCTCTAGGAGCATCAGAAAGTGAAGTCCATTTGCCGGTTTTTGGGTCAAGTTCATCAAACCACGAGACGAAACCGTCATAGTGCCCATCCTGAATGCCGCAGACCATATAGATTTTATCGTTTCTTACAAAAACCCCCGCTGAGCCTCTAGTCCGACCTTCGGGGAGGGTCGGTCCATCTCGCCAGGTTTTGGTCTTTGGGTTAAAGATCAGAATGTTGGGGATCGGGGTTTCGTGGGGATAACCTCCAGTGAGTGCTCCCACTACCCATATTTCTCCATCGTAGCTGATGGCTTGGAAATGGTGAATTTCCACGGGTGCATCTGCCAGTTTGGTCCAGGTGTTGGTTTTTGGATCGTATTCTTCCACGGGTCTTTCGCCTCGACCTCCCAAGGAATAAAGCTTTTCATCGCAATCTACGAAGGAGTTTTCATGACGGGGAGTGGCTTCGGTTTTTGGAGTAAGGGTAGTCCAAGAATCTTGCGCGAAAAGGCTCGAGGAAAGCAGAAAGAAGAGTAGGATTATGCTGGGTTTCATAGGATTTTCTATTTCGGATATGGGATTTCGGATTTCGGTACTGCTTCAAGCAGATTTACTTTTTCAAGTGATTGATTTTAAATAATTTAAATATTCTTTTTTTCAATTTTTTCAAATCTATAATCTTAAAATCAAATCCCTATGAAAGAGCAATTGAAAATCCGGTTCAAAAAATTCGCTTTAAGTATAATTCAACTTTGTGATACGCTCCCTAGAAGAAACGCAACTTTTACAATAAGTAATCAGATTATCAGATCATCGACATCTATGGGAGCAAACTACAGGTCTGCACTACGTGGTCGATCTACTGCTGAATTCCTATCTAAATTGGGTATTGTCGAAGAAGAATCCGATGAGACCTTGTATTGGCTTGAATTGATCTCAGATTCTGGTTTGGCTAGTAAAGAGCAAATAGAGCAACTTTGGAAAGAATGCAATGAATTATTGGCGATTGTTGTCTCTACGATCAATACCACTCGCAAAAACCAGAAAAACTCAAAGTCTTAGTAATCAACTTTGAGTTTTATCAGACCGAAATCCAAAATCCGAAATCCGAAATCGTCTATTTTCCCAAATCTAATATATCCCGAATCTTATTGATCTCGGCCATTTCTTCATAAAGGCCTTTGCTGTCTCCCGATTCGATTTTATTCCTGAAATCAGTCAGATTGGCAATAAATCCATCCAATGCTGCAAGGATATTCTCCTTGTTTTCAGTGAAAATCGGAGCCCACATCGCCGGGCTGGATTTGGCCAGTCGTACGGTGGAAGCAAATCCCGAACCCGCCATATCAAAGATGTTTTTGTCATCCTGCATTCGCTGAAGGACTGTCTGCCCGAGCATAAATGAGGAGGCATGGGAAAGGTGAGAGACAAAAGCCAAATGCCGGTCATGCTCCTCCGGGTCCATAAATCGCAGCTTTAGGTTCAGTGCATCAAAAAGCTCATAGGCTTTCTCCTTCAGATGCAGGTCTGTTTTTTCCAGCTCGCAAATGATATTGACTTTTCTGTTCAGAAGATCTGCAAAAGCAGCTTTTGGGCCGGAATATTCTGTTCCGGCAATCGGGTGAGCAGCCAGATATTGCTTCCTCTTGGGGTGATCGGCCATCAAAGCGCAAAGCTTGGCTTTGGTCGAACCTACGTCAAAAACGAGCGTGTTTTCCCCCACCTGATCCAAAGTCTGTAGCAACAGGTCACCCAGAGTGTCCGCAGGAGTAGCCAAAATCACCAAGTCTGTATCCGCATCCGGAGTTTCTTTGGCTTCGGTGATGATCCCTAAGGTCAGGGCATCTTTTAAGTTTTGAGGATTGGAATCGTGACCGGAAATAACCAATTCTGGGAATTTTTGTCTGGCTCCCAGACCAAAAGAACCTCCCAAAAGTCCAAGTCCGATGATGTGTATTTTTTGCATAGCAAGGTTAAGGTTTGATACGGTTTATTGCTTCCAGAATTTTGAACTCAGGCATACAGAGAGATATCCGAACGTACTCGTTTCCTTCCGTGCCAAAGATTTTTCCGGGAGTGATGAAGATGTTTTTTTCATAAAGTAGCCAATCCACCAATTCCTCGGGGGATTTTTCGCCTTTTACTTTACACCAGACAAACAACCCTGTGGAGGATTTGTCATAGCTCAGGCTGAGTTGATCAGCCAATTTCCAGACGAGTTTTCGGCGGTTGGTGTAAATTTCATTTTGGTCAGCAAACCAACTTTTCCCCAAGGAAAGTGCGGCAATAGCCCCTTTTTGCAGGCCCAGAAACATGCCTGAATCCATGTTGGATTTCACTTTGAGCACCGCCTCGACCAAATCAGACCTTCCGCAAAGCATGCCCACCCTCCATCCGGGCATGTTGAAGGTTTTGCTTAGAGAGTTGAGCTCTAAGGCCACGTCTTTTCCGCCCGGAATGCTCAAAATGCTTAAAGGCTGAGGATTCAGAATATGGCTGTAGGGATTGTCATTCACCAGGATGATGTCGTGCTTTTGGGCAAAAGCAACCAGTTCGGTCAGGATTTCTACCGAACCAGCCGCTCCGGTAGGCATGTGTGGATAGTTGATCCACATCAATTTTACTCGGCTGAGGTCTTGGTTTTCCAAATGCTCGAGATCCGGTCTTCCTTTTTTCTCCAAATCCAAGGAGTAAAAAATCGGCTCAGCTTCCAGCAATTTGGTCACTGAGGTGTAGGTAGGATATCCCGGATTGGGGATCAAAACCTGATCGCCTGGATTAAGAAAAGCCATGCTGATATGCATAATGCCTTCCTTGGACCCCATCAAGGGCAAGATCTCTTTGTTTGGAACCAACTCTACCCCAAACTCCCGGTGGTAAAAGGAAGCCATGGCAATCCGCAATTCGGGAATGCCCTGATAGCTTTGGTAGCCATGGGCCTGACCGTTTTCGGCAGTGGCTTTGAGTGCCTCAATCACACTGCGATCGGGAGCTAAATCAGGTGACCCAATACCCAAATTGATGACAGGTTTCCCCTGAGCAATGAGCTGGTTTACTTCTCTGAGCTTGGCCGAAAAGTAGTACTCTTCGACACTGTTGATTCTGTTTGCGAATCCCTTCATCCTTTCCTGCTTCTGTATTCCCCAAAAATTTTCAAGTCACCAAAATCTTTGACAACCAGACTCATTGCCTCCCGAAACTGATTGTAGTCCCCAAACTCCGCATCGATGAAAAAGGCATATTCCCAGGGCTTTTCCATTACCGGAATCGACTGGATTTTGCTCAGGTTCAGCCCCTTTTCGGCCAGCATGGTAAGTAATTTGGCTAATCCTCCTGATTCGTTTCGGATGGTTATTTTCATCGAAGCTTTGTTGGGAAGGATTTTGGTATGTATGTTTTCCTTTTGCAAAAGGATAAAGCGGGTGAAGTTGTCCTTCACCGTCTGAATGTCTCTGGCTAAAACCTCCAATCCATAGATCTCAGCTGCGATTTCACTGGCAATTGCGGCAACTCCGGTTAGTTTTTCCTCTGAAATCCGCTTGGCTACCGAGGCGGTATCTACATCGTCAAATTGCTGGATATGCGGATGTTTTGCCAAAAAAGCCTTACATTGAAGCAAAGCCATAGGGTGAGAACGGACTTCTTTGATTTCTTCGATGGTTTGACCTGGCAAAGCCATCAGCTGATGGGCAATAGGCAGGTAGTATTCATCCCGGATAAAGAGCTCATATCGATCGATGAGGTCGTAATTCGGTAAAATGGCGCCGGCGATAGAGTTCTCGATGGCCATCACCCCAAAATCAGCCTGTCCCTCTGCTACGGACTTGGCTACTGGCTCAAAAGTATTGAAGGTCAAAATTTCGGTTTCAGTACCGAAATTTTTCAAGGCAACTTGATGATGGAAGGAACCCGGCACTCCCTGGATGGCAATTTTTAGACTCATGCTTCGCTCAGGATTTCAGATTGTACGCCTGTCAATGCAACATGCTTCCAAAAGCTGGGGTAAGACTTATTGACCACATCGGGCTCTTCGATCAGCACTTCTGTTTTGGTCAACAGAGGCATAAATGCCATAGCCATGCGATGGTCGTCGTAGGTGTGGATTTGCACTTGATGAGGCATGGTGACCGATGGGATGACTTGGAAAACCTCGGGCTCGATTTCCTTCAATTCGGCGTTAAACTTGGCCAACTCTTGCTGAAGGGCATAGATTCGATCGGTTTCCTTGATTCTCAGACTCTCGAGGCCAGTGAAAATGGCATTTTGACCCAAGATCGCGCAGGTCACTGCCACTGTCTGGGCAAGGTCGGGACAATGGGTGAAATCCCAGTTTTGAAGGCCTTTTACGGGCTGTTTCTGCAATAAAACGCCACCTTTTTCAAAAGTAGATTTCACACCTAAGTGATCCATGATCTCCACAATAGCGGAGTCTCCCTGAAGGCTGTTTTCTTTCAAGCCTTCTAAAAATAGCTCTCCCGAATCCGCACAGGCCAAGAGGCTAAACCAATAGCTCGCGCCCGACCAGTCGCTTTCCACCGCAAAACGAGTGGGTTGGTAGTATTGATGAGGAACATGGATTCTGTTTCCTTCCCAAATGTAGCTGATGCCGAATTGAGCCATCAGCTCCAAAGTCATCTCGATATAGGTCCGACTTCCGACTTTTCCTTCCAGCTCAATCTCCAAACCCATGGGTAAAATCGGTGCAATCATCAGCATCGCCGAGATGTACTGACTGGACACATCTCCACGGATTTTTACCTTATCGGTGGTCTGCTCAGGAAGTCCGTGAATGGCCATAGGAGGGTAACCTTCGTTGTTCAAATAATGAATCTCCGCTCCGATGGACCTCAGGGCATCTACCAGTATTCCTATTGGTCGCTCGCACATGCGGGCAGTACCGGTCATTACCTTTTTCTGGTTGGTCACTGTGGCATAGGCGGTCAAAAAGCGCATAGTCGTCCCAGCATCCAAAACATCAAATACCGGAGGACTGGTTTCCAACAAACGGATCATGGTTTGGGTG
Organism: Algoriphagus taiwanensis; assembly: GCF_036245645.1. Lineage (NCBI taxonomy): Bacteria > Pseudomonadati > Bacteroidota > Cytophagia > Cytophagales > Cyclobacteriaceae > Algoriphagus > Algoriphagus taiwanensis. The sequence goes on from NZ_BTPE01000002.1 coordinate 146,355, forward strand.
TCCCGGGCTTCTGCCAGGTTGGTGATTTCGTTTTTTCCAAAAGTCAAAGCATCGATGACCAAGGCCCGATTGGATTCACTTTTGGAGGAAGGAAGTGGGATTTGTATAGAGTCAAATTCGCTTTTTTGAGCAAGGCGAAGGATATGCATAAGGGAAATGATCTAGGCCGTAGCCGGTTGTAGTTGCTGGTAATAGTGGATCGCATTCTTGATTTCCTCTCGGTTCACCGGGATATTGTAGGTACAATTGCCGATGGATTCGAGAAGAGAAAAAAGAATCGTTTGACCTTCGTTTTTCTTGTCTTGGGTGCAGATGTCAAGTATTGGGTCGAGTTCGTGAGCGGAAAAGTCAACTTTCCCATAGACCTGAAGAAGGAATTGGCTCATTTCTTCAAACTCTTCAAAGCTGAGTCCCACTTTTTTGAAGGAAAGAAAGCCCTCAGAGATCATTCCCAAGGCAATGGCTTCCCCATGAAGGAGATGGTTTTGGGTATCGAGGAAAAAGGACTCAAAGGCATGCCCAATGGTATGGCCAAAGTTGAGGATTTTGCGCAGTCCATTTTCTTTGGGGTCGGCCTCTACCACTGCTTTTTTGATTCCTACAGAGTGGCGAATCAGACTTTCCCAGTCTTGAGTTTCCCAATTTTTGGATTGGAGTTTTCTGAAATAGGCTTTGTTCCGAATCAATCCGTGTTTGATGATTTCCGCATAGCCCGACCGAAGCTCGGTTTTGGGTAGTGTTTTGAGAAATTCGGGGGCGATTACTACCGTTTCGGGTTCGTTGAACACGCCGAGATGGTTTTTTAGCCCTTTGAAATCCACTCCCAACTTGCCTCCAACGCTGGCATCCACTTGAGATAGAAGGGTAGTGGGGCAATTGATGAAGCGGATTCCTCTTTTGTAGATGCTTGCGCAAAAACCACCCATATCTCCGATAACGCCTCCGCCAAGATTGAGCATGAGTGCTTTTCGATCTAGAGCCTCCTCAGTCATTCGACTCCAAATCAGGGAACAAGTGTCCAGATTTTTGTGAATTTCTCCCGCTGCAACGGATATGAAAACTGTGTTTGAAGGCAGGATCTCCTTCACAATTGGAAGACAATGATGCTGGGTATTTGTGTCTGTCAGAACCACCAATCTGGAAAAGGAAATTTGAGCCAAAAGCTCAGAAAGGTATGGGTTGATATCAGATGAGAAAATGACGGATTCCACGGATTGACCGATTTGATGAAGAAGCTAAGTTAGGAAAGCAGCCCCGAAAGGGACAGCCTTCCCGAATTTGAGAGCAGATTTATTTTTTAACCGGTTCGGCCTCACGCAATTGTTTTTCCTGACGCTTCACGGATTCTTCATGGATGCAGTAAAGAAGCTCTTTCATGAATTTCTCACTCAGGTGTTTCTTCACTCCTTTTTGCGTTCTGGATTCCATTACTTCTTTCCAGCGATCGGATTGAAATACGGTAAGATGGTGCTCGCGCTTATGATTACCGATCTGATCAATTACGGCAAATCTTTCCTGAAGAATATCCAAAAGCTGGTCATCCAGGTGATCCACTGCACGACGAAGATCCTGTAGACGCTCATCGGGCTTCATGTTTTCCAATGGAGTTTTGAAGTCGATCGAGAGGATGATCTCCTTCAGTCTATTCGGAGTCACTTGCTGCTTGGCATCCGACCAGGCTTTGTCAGGGTTGTGATGAGTCTCGATCATCAAGCCATCAAGACCAAAGTTCATTGCGCTTTGAGCCACTTCCAGCAAACCATCCCTTCGGCCCACAATGTGCGAAGGGTCGTTAATGACTTCCATTCCGGTCCACTCACGCTTAAGGTGAATCGGCATAGACCAGTTGGGCTTATTTCTGTAGCGCTTGTCGTAGGCGTCAGAGAATCCTCTATGGATGGCTGCAAGCTTATCAATGCCTACAGCGTACATTCTTTCCAAAGCCCCCATCCATAGTTCTAGGTCCGGATTCATCGGGTTTTTGATCATCACGGGTATATCCACTCCTCTGAGAGCTTCGGCAATCTCTTGGACTGCGAAAGGATTGACGGTAGTCCTGGCTCCGATCCACAGGACATCTACCTTGTGCTTGAGGGCAGACTCCACGTGCGCAGCATTACCTACCTCTGTGGTGATGGGGATATTGAGCTGATGGCGGACAATTTCCATCCACTTCAAGCCTTCTTCACCCACGCCTTCGAAGGAACCAGGTCGGGTTCTAGGCTTCCAAATCCCTGCTCTGAAGAGCTGGGGAACCATATTTTCTTCCTTCATTTCTTTACAGATCTGCTCGATCTGTTCTGGTGTTTCGGCGGAGCAAGGTCCTGCGATGATCAGCGGAGTGGTCAATCCCAATCCCCAGTCTTTGATTTGTTTGTGTGGCTTCATACGGCTTGAGCGTTTAAATGAAAAAAGCCCGGGTCTTTCGAACCGGGCTTTTGTGTTTTTATTTTCTTTTAGTTTTTGGCTAGGCAATACACAGCTCCGATTCGATTTTGTCTTCGAAAGTAAAAGTAAAAGAAGGTAAAATAGATTGCTGCTGTGATTAACATGCCCTAAAAGTAGGAGGGGAATTTTTAAATACAAAATTATTTTTGAAAGAAATTATTGAAGAGTTTCAATTGAAAAGGCTAAATGTTTGCGAATATTTCAATTGATCTGTTAAAAAAGACTCATTTTGAAATAAAATTTGTCTATTTTCCTATTTGTCGATTTAATATTTTGTTAAAATCTTTATTGAATTATTTGTGCTGGTTGAAAGTGACCTTAAGCTTATTTTTTGAACTTTGAAACATTTCTCAAGGATTAGATTGTTTTGACTGCAGATTGACTAACTTAAGCTATGAACTATCGCGACTATATAGAAATTAGACCTGATAAGCGATTTGGGAAACCTTGCCTGAAAGGAACTAGAATCAGTGTCTATGATGTCCTAAACTGGTTGGCAAATGGGATGTCAAAAGCTGAAATAATAGAAGATTTTGAGGAGATATCTGAGGAAATGATTAACGCTTGTCTTGCATTTCAAGCAACTCATAATTAGTCTCTTTTCAATTTATTTTCTTGATACTAGCTTCTTGATACCAGATACTTTTAGCTCACAGCTAGTCATTAGCCTCTCACTTATCCAAGATCTCCGTCTGCTTTCTGATCGATTCCTGATGGATCACCCGGTAGATCTCTTCGACGGCCTCTGAGTTCAATCCCAGTTTTCTTCCCCATTCCGGTCTGGATTGAAACACCTCCTGCCAACGCTCCCGCTGAAAAGCGGCCACATTGTTGGCTTTTTTGTATTCTCCGATTTTTTCGACCAAATGCATTCTTCGGGCAAAAGCCTCCAATAGCTCCCGATCGGATTCATCGATTTGCTGACGGATTTCTTCCAGTTGATGAAGAGCATCCGGTCCCTCAAAGTGAATTTTTCGGGTTTTTAAATAACCAATTAGTTCTCCAAGAGCTTCAGGAGTCAACTGTTGTGCAGCATCTGTCCATGCGGTATCCGGCTGATAATGCGACTCAATCATCAGTCCGTCAAAATTCAAATCCAAGGCCTTTTGGGCTATTTCCGGTACCAAAATCCGCTTGCCCGAGATATGGCTGGGATCGTTGATCATTGGGATTTCCGGACGGATGGTTCGAAACTCGATGGGGATTTGCCACATCGGTGAGTTTCGGTGGATGGTATCCCGATAGTTGGAAAAACCCCGATGGATTGCACCAAGGCGAGTTAGCCCCACACTCTCCAAGCGCTCAAATGCTCCTAACCACAAAGCCAAATCTGGATTAACCGGATTTTTGATCAAAACCGGAATATCCACTCCTCTGAGACTTTCGGCAATTTCCTGAACCGTAAACGGATTGACCGTGGACCTAGCCCCAATCCAAAGCACATCAATTCCACTTTTTAATGCCTCTTCAACGTGATTTGCCGCCGCCACTTCGATAGCAAATCTGACAGGATACTCTTTCTTTATTGATTCAATCCAAGGTAAAGCCAACGCTCCTATGCCCTCAAATCCGTTGGGCCTCGTTCTTGGTTTCCATACTCCCGCTCGGATCAATTGAATATTTTGCTTGACCAACTCAGAGACAGTTGCTCGCAATTGCTCAGGTGTCTCCGCACTACAGGGGCCTGCAATCAGGAAGGGGGCTTTTTCGAAATTAAATTCCGGAAAAGGAAAAAGATTTGTCATACTTGGGTTCATGGATGCAAAACTAGCTAGCCATATCCAAAGTTTCTTTGGATGAAAATTTTTGGATTTTTTCCTCAAACGCCTCCGGCAAAACCCAAACAAAGCGGAAGTGCCTGTGGTTTTTTTGATATCTTTGCAGCCTTAAATGAGCGATATGCCCGTCAAACCCAAAATTTCTTTTGAGAATCTGGAAGTGGCCTTTGCTTCCAAATCCGATGCAGAACTCAGAAAAATGTATCTGATTTTTGCAACCTTGAACAATAACCTGATCTCTGATCTGGGGATTGGCTTGGCCAACTTGGCCTTCAAGCTCAAGCTTCCGGTCAAGGGAATCATGAAAAAGACCATGTTTGGGCATTTCTGTGGGGGAGAAACTATCGCAGAAAGCATTCAGGCAGCGAGTAAGCTCGCCAAATATGGGGTGCATGCGATTTTGGATTTATCGGTCGAGGGAAAAGGAGATGAGGCTTCTTTTGACAAAACCTGTGAGGAAATCCATCAGACGCTCATCGAATCAGCCAAGACGGATTACATGCCTTTTGGGGTTTTCAAAGTGACCGGTTTGGGGGATTATCATATTATGGAAAAAATTCAGGCAGGTGAAAAACTCAGACCGGCTGAGGAAAAGGCATTTGCCAAAATGAAGGGGAGAGTGGACAAGCTCTGCAAGTCAGCCCACGATTTGGGCTTGAAAATCCTCGTGGATGCTGAGGAGTCCTGGTTCCAAAATGTAATCGATGACCTGGCTTATGAAGCCATGGAAAAATACAATCGGGAGCGCTGTGTGGTGTACAATACCTATCAGATGTATCGCCATGATTCCTTGGAACGATTGAAAAAGGCGCATCAAGTGGCGCTGGAGAAAGGTTATCATTTTGGTGCCAAGCCGGTTCGGGGTGCATACATGGAGAAAGAAAGGGAAAGAGCCGAGGAAGTGGGCTATGTGGATCCGATCCAACCCAATAAAGAAGCAACCGACCGGGATTACGATGCGGCCATTCAATACAGTGTGGAAAATGGAATTTACTTGGTTTGTGCCACACACAATGAGAAAAGCTCCTTGCAGCTAACCGATTGGATGAATCTCCATGGGATTGATCCCAAATCGGATCGGGTATTTTTCTCTCAACTTTATGGAATGAGCGACAATATATCCTTCAATCTGGCTAAAGCCGGATATCGTGTAGTCAAATACGTACCATACGGTCCGGTCGAAAAAGTAATGCCTTATCTAACCCGTCGCGCAGCGGAAAATACTTCCATTGCTGGCCAAAGCAGCCGAGAATTTGAGCTGGTGAAGCGGGAAATGAAGAGAAGAAAGAGTAGGGGGTAGGCCTTTTTCGAAAGTCAGAATGCTGAAGTCTGAAATCTGAAAAAGTTGACAGTAAGCAGTTAGCTGTTTTAGTCTGAGCACCTAAGAGACGAGAGTCTTACAGTCGAAGCCAGGTTGGAATAGGCGGTTATAAGTGAGTAGTAAATAGTAAGTAGTAAATAGGATTTGATCGTCCAAGTAGGGTTAAAAACATCGAACATCGGACATCAAACATCGGACAATAATTAACAAACAGAATGCAACTTCTTAGCGAACAGGAACTTGAACGTAGAAAAGACAGGGAAGAACTTTATGCCTTGGGGATTAATCCCTATCCGGCGGAGTCTTTTCCGGTCAATGTAACTGCCGAAGATATTCATAGAAATTACGAAAACAGAAAGACCGACTACAAGGACATTTCGATAGCAGGAAGATTGATGAGCCGAAGAATCATGGGTTCGGCCTCTTTTGGGGAAATCCAGGACTCTACCGGTCGCCTTCAGATCTATGTTCGTCGAGACGATATTTGTCCGGGAGAGGATAAGACCCTTTATAACAGCGTCTTCAAAAAGCTCTTGGGGATAGGTGATTTCGTTGGACTCAAAGGATACATTTTTACCACCCAAACAGGTGAAATTTCCCTTCACGTGACTGAGATGAAGGTCCTCTCCAAGGCGGTAAAACCTCTTCCTGTCGTGAAAAGAGACGAAGAAGGCAATGTCTATGACGGATTTACCGATCCTGAGCAGCGCTATCGTCAGCGATACGTGGACTTGACGGTCAATCCTGAATTCAAAAAGACATTTATCACCCGTTCCAGAATCATTTCCAACATGCGGCGCTATTTTGACGATCATGGATGGCTGGAAGTCGAGACGCCAATTCTTCAGGCAGTGCATGGTGGAGCGGCCGCAAGGCCATTTATGACCCATCACAATACCTTGGACATGCCGCTTTTTCTGAGAATCGCCAATGAGCTTTACCTCAAGCGATTGATCGTGGGAGGATTTGACGGGGTTTATGAGTTTGGAAAAATGTTCAGAAACGAAGGCATGGACCGAACTCACAATCCGGAATTTACCTCTATGGAAATCTATGTCGCCTACAAAGATTATATCTGGATGATGGAGATGGTGGAGGAGTTGCTCGAAAAAGTCACTGAATCCATTCATGGTGAGACGGTCGTGAAAGTGGGTGGAAAGGAAATTGACTTTGCAGGGCCATACCGCCGGCTGACCATGTTTGATTCCATCAAGGAATATGCAGGCATCGATGTGAGCGAAATGGATGAAGAAGGACTGAGAAAAGTTTGCGCTGACCTGGGTATCGAAGTGGATCCTTCCATGGGCAAAGGAAAACTGATCGATGAGATCTTCGGTGCCAAGGTGGAGGCCAATTTGGTTCAGCCAACTTATATCACAGACTACCCGATCGAGATGACTCCCTTGGCGAAAAAGCACCGCAGCAAAGCAGGATTGGTGGAGCGATTTGAGCTTTTTGTCAACGGAAAGGAAATTGCCAACGCCTATTCCGAGTTGAATGATCCGATCGATCAGCGTGAGCGATTTGAGGAGCAACTGAAACTGGCCGCTCGAGGAGACGATGAAGCGATGGCCATGGATGAGGATTTCCTTCGCTCGCTGGAATACGGCATGCCTCCTACTGCCGGTTTGGGTATCGGAATAGACCGATTGACCATGCTTCTGACTGACAATTCTACCATTCAAGAAGTCTTGTTTTTCCCTCAGATGAGACCGGAGAAAAAGGCGGTGGAACTCACCGAGGAAGAAAAAGTAATCATGGACTTACTGGGTAAAAACCATCCTGCTTCTCTTCCCGAATTGAAGTCTCAGTCCGGCCTAAGTGGCAAAAAATGGGATGTATCCATGAAAGGACTTTCTCAAAAAGGCTTGGTCAAAGTGACCAAGGAAGGAGAGAGTTTGACAGTGGATTTTATTTAGTAAACGAAATTCTATTACCTTAAGCCCTGGATTTTATTCAGGGTTTTTTGTTTTGCTATTTTGAAAAATGAAATTATATACTTTTAGCTTATTCTTAATTTTAGTAGGCTGCAAGTCAAGCAATCCAACCATCGAAAAAGATGAAGTTTTTGATGTGGCTGCCATTATTACTGAGTTAATCGAAAGCGGATATATTGATCGAAAAATACCAATCTCTGATAGATTGAAAACAATAGAATACTACACTTTGGAGTATTCCGATGATAGTCTTTTAGCGCCTCCCCCAACTCCATTTGCTAAAAATGAAGAAGATATTATTAAATGGGTTGATTCTGAATATTTTCCAAATGACTCAACTACAAGAAATCATATTCGATATCAACTCAAGTATTTAAACGAAAATAGAAGTCAATTTCGTTTGATTAAAGGGGATTTGAAGTTGAGAGAATTCGACAAAGTCTTTCCGGGTCATTGCTATTTTTTTTATAAACCCATTTTTAATCAGGATTCTTCAGCTTTGTTTCTTCAACACGACAGATATTATGGTTATTTTGGTGATGGAGGTATTCATGTGGTGGTGAAGGTAAATCATAAATGGGTAGTTAATAAGGCTGTTCATACTTGGGAGAATTGATACAGATAAAAAGAAAGCGTCAATCTTTATTATTCATTTCATAATTTTCATTTCAAAATCATCTCTCTCAGCTCGACCAGTCTCCTCAGCTCTTTAATTTCCTTGAGTACATTTTTTCTAATCAAAAGGGTCAGGATTATTCCCGGAATAAAGTAGGAACAAACCATGGCTCCCATCCAAAAGGAAGGAATGTACTTGGAAAATTCAGGTAGCAATAGAATGAATCCCAAGGTATATCCACCGAGTGTCAAATAAGTGAAAAACCCATGAATCCTAAGTCGAAGCTGAAGGTATTTCTTTTCAGATTCCAGATTTTCCAGGGCAGATTGGGTGATTTCCTTTTTTCTAGATCGACTGATACTGTATCCCTCAAGCAAAATTCTGAGCAGGAAAAACCCCAACATTATCCCCACACCCACATGACTCAGCCCGTCTCTAAAGCCAAAATAAAAGAGTAGAAAATAGCACATCATCAGAAAAGTCGAGCTTAAAATCAGGAGTGTGCTACGTTGAAACCTGAAGCTTTCCCGATTGAGTCGTTTGGCTTCATCGATGAGGTTTTGGGTAGGGGGTGGAGTAGGGAGATCGGCGGCGGATTTTTGCCAGCCGGATTTGAGAATATTTCCTAATTCATTCATGATTGATCAATTTTTTGAGTCTGAGTTTAATGCGGTGAATCTTTACCCGGAGGTTTCCCTCCATGATTCCCAGGATGGAGGCGATTTCTTCCTGAGGGACTTCATCCAGGAGAAGACCGGTAATCAGTCGATCGATTTCCGAGAGCTTTCCCATCGCTTCAAAAAGCATTTTGCTCGGGTCCGTCTCGGTAAATTCAATGATCTCGGCAGTTTCCTGATCCCGAAGTATTTCTCCGAGTTTTTCTTCTTGGGATCTTTCTTTTTTGAGATGATTCAGGCAAGTGTTGACGGTGATGCGGTAGATCCAGGTTTTTGGAGAAGACTCCTTCCTGAATCGGTCCAGATGATTCCATACCTGAATGAAAACCTCCTGCGCAAGGTCTTTGGACTGGTCCTCATCTCCTTTGACAAATCCCAGGCAAAGCTGGAATACCATCCGATAATGCGCCTGATAGAGCGATTCAAAGCTGATGGGCGAGGAATGACTCACTGGGAAATGAAGCTACTAAGTTGCTGATTGAACCACTCCGGCTGATCCAGCATCAGGTAATGCCTGCTCTCAGCTGCGAAAGCAAAGGTCGTATGAGGAAGGGTGGAATATTGGTTTTTCATGGTTTCCATAGCACCGGGGCCAAAGGGTTGTCCTGCCACCATAATCAGCACGGGAGCTTGAATGCTGGGCAAAAGCGGTCGGCTGTCCAATTTAAGCAGATCTACATATCCAAAGACAAAAGTTTTTCGATCTGCCATACTCATCCAGGATTTGACTTGGGCTTGATCTTCTGGGCGAGTCATCATGTTTTGGGTCATTTGATCCAGATAGGCACCTCGCGCGGCCTCATCCATCGCGATCAACTGGTCATTGTAAGGACTTTGGTAGGTTAAAGCTTCGGCTGGTACTCCGGGCATCATCACCTCCCGCATGCAGGCAAGCGCATCGACAATCACTACTTTTTGGATTTTGTCTGAAAAATAAGCAGCCAAATCCAAGGCAAGATTTCCACCCATGCTGTGCCCGACGAGGGTGATATTTTCCAAATTCTGATCTTCGATATATGTTATCAGATCTGATTTGAGTTTGCCATACCAGGGCATTTCGACCGGAGAGACCCCTCCAAAACCCGCATAGGTTACTACATGGGATTGAAAATTCGGGAGATTTTGGACGGTGGTATTCCAAACTTCCCCGGGAGTAGCGAATCCCGGGAGAAAAATAATGGGCTTTCCGGAGCCTTTGCTTTCTACCTTGACGGAAGATTGAGCGTAAAGGGAGCTCTGAATCAGTATCAGAACGAATAGGAGGAGAAGGGGCTTTTTCATATCAAGAAGAGTTTGTTTTTCTTCTTGGAAAACCAAAGCGATGATTTGTTACACCCTTTAGGATGAATTTTATTTTTTCTTAAAAAAAAGGAGACAGTTGCTATACCCGAGATCCATTTTCATAGAATAAAAAAAAACAACCCTCTGGAAAAAGAATGAGAAAAGATGAAATAATTAGCTAATAGCTAGGCTTTTATGGGTTTTGGTTTTATTTTCAAATCCATCGATTTTCTAAAAATGCGTGACGTAACGATGACGGGGAGTACGAATCCCCACTTTTCGGCAATGAAAGCCCAATTTTTGAGGTGCTATGACGAACTCTCCCGAATGGCAAGGCAAAAACTAAGCATGGAGTACCATTCGAGTACTTTGGATACAGCCGCTTTGGTCCATGAAGCCTACCTGAAAATGGATAATCATGAAAAAGGTTATGTAGATAAAAAGCACTTTTTGGCTATTGCAGCTATTGTAATGCGAAGGTTTTTGGTGGATTATGCCCGGCAAAAAAAGAGTCAAAAACGTGGTGGTGATCAAATCCAGCTCACCTATGGCTCAGCCAATCAGGCCGTAATGACATCCCCGGAAGAAGTACTTCAGCTGAATGATGCCCTCAACCGACTTAAAGCACTCAATAATCGACATAGCCGGGTAGTGGAATTTCATTTTTTCGGAGGATATAAGCATGAAGAGATCGCCGAGATGATAGGCGTTTCCATTGATACAGTCAGAAGAGACTGGCGTCTTGCCAAGGCTTGGTTGAGTAAAGAACTTAGAAGGTAATCCAATGAAAAGAGGCGATGGAAAGTGGGAACAGGTGGAGATACTTTTTCATGAGTTGACCTCTCTGGCTCCTGAAGAAAGAACTATTCGACTCAAGAAGCTTTCTGAAAATGACCCTGAGCTTTTTGATCAGCTTACCTTGCTCCTTCAGGAAGATGAAGAATCGCACCCGCTTTTTCAAGTGGGGTCAAAAAGTGTTTTTTCCATTTTGGAAAATGACCACGAACTTTTAGGGGGAAGGATCGGCTCCTTCCAATTGCAGGAAGTGGTGGGCCAAGGTGCCATGGGTACCGTGTTTAAAGGAATCCGAGTGGATGGCCAATTTGATCAGGTGGTAGCTATCAAGCTGATGAAGCCCTTGCTAATCCATCCGGCTTATCGCAGTTTTTTTGAACGGGAGCGACAGATTCTTGCCAAGCTCAATCATCCCAACATTGCCCGTTTGTACGATGGAGGGTTCACAGAAGATCAGCGGCCTTTTTTTACCATGGAGTGGGTCTCTGGACTTAATCTATTGGAATACTGTCGAATCCATCGATTGGGGTTGAAGGATCGGTTGTTGCTTTTCTCTCAAGTTTGTCAAGCTGTGCGCTATGCACATCAATCTCTGATCGCCCACTTGGATATCAAGCCTCAAAATATCATTGTCAATGAGGATGCACTGGTAAAACTCTTGGATTTTGGGGTCTCCCAAATGTTGGAAGAGGGAAAAGAGCAGGAGAGTAATTTCACTCTTGCCTATGCATCTCCAGAACAAATAGAAAGAAATCACCCCAACACCGTTTCGGATATCTATTCATTAGGAGTGGTGTTGTTCGAATTGCTTTGCGATCATCACCCTTTCCAAAATTATTTCAAAGAGCCAGAAAAACTTAAGAATGCCGTTTTAACTTGCAATCATCAAGAATTCATTCTGCTAAAGGATTTTGGCGATGTTCCATTCGGTGAAGACCTAATGTTGATCTGCCAAAAAGCCATGCAGAGGTATGCAGATGACCGATATGCATCAGTGGATGAATTGATTCGGGATTTGGATGATTTTGGTCAAAATTATCCTGTGGGAGCTCACCCGGATGAATGGACTTATCGGGCAAAAAAATATATAAGAAGAAACCGAACTGTGCTCGCGGTAGCCAATACTGCGGTTTTACTCCTTTTGGCTATGGGTTTCTATTATACCTTCCAGCTGAGAGAGCAGCGAAATATTGCCCTTGCCGAGGCAAAACGAGCCAATCAGATCACCAACTTGATCACAGATGTGTTTTCTGCCGCAGACCCAAATATTGGTGGAGCAGATACGATAACAGCAGTGCAGCTCTTGGATGAAGGATTGAAAAATCTGGAAAAAAATCTGGGTGACGACCCAGCCCTATTTGCTGACATGCTTCTCCGCTTGGGTCCGGTGTATTTGAGCTTAGGGCAATACGAAAAGGCGAAAAATACTATCGAGGAAGCTTATCGAATCAATTTGCAACAGACAGGAATATCTGAAGAGACTCTAGCCAATAATGAGGTGTTGATATCAAGCTCATACTTTATGTTTGGTAAACTTGATTCAGCCGTTATTTTTTCAGAAAAAGCCATCCAGAGACTTACTGATGCGGGAATCAAAGAGGGTGAGTTATTGGCAAGCGCCTTATTGGAACTCGGGACTGTCTGCTATGATATTGCTGATTATGCACGGGCAGATTCCGCTTTGACAGCAGGTTTGCGCTTGTCCAGGTTGGCAGACCCAACTCCTAATGTCGAACTGGCTACTTTGCTCCATATGAAAGGGGCCACTGCCAGAAAGCTAGACAGATTGGATTCAGCCAAAAAATACCTAACCGAATCTCTGGAGATGAAAAGGCAGCTTTTTGATGAGCCTCATCTGGAAATAGCCTACGCCTACAACTATTTTGGGAGTTTTTATCAGGACATGGAGGATTATGAGCAGGCGCTGAAGTATGTCAAAAAATCTTTGGAACAAAGAGAGGCTATTCTAGGAAAGTATCATGTAGAAACGGTAGCCAGTATGGGTAATCTGGCTAGGACTTATATCGGTCTGGGAAAACCTGAAGAAGCCATTCCAGTCTACCAGTCGACGATCTTGGTTATTGATTCCATTTTTGGCAGATCTCACTACTACTATGGGGCACTTCATGGGAGTTTGGGAAATGCTTATTATGCATCCGGAGATTTAGAAAATGCCCGGGAAGTATATGAAACCAGCTTGGAGATTTTTGACGAATTGCTCTCTGATAAAGACCCCCGGAAGGCTAGCCCAAGGCAAAGATTGGGAAAAATCGCAATGGATGAGGGGCGATTTCAGGATGCCCGGTTTTACTACGCCGAAAGTCTGGAAATCAGAGAAAAACTTCTTCCTCAGGGCGATATTCAAATCGCCCAAAGCCAACAAGCTCTCGGTGAAAGCCTGTTAGCGATGGGAGATTTTTCTACCGCCATAGAATATCTGGAAAAAGCGCTGGAGACTGCCAATCAGAATCCGGATGAGAATCAAAATTTGATCAATCAGTTGAACTCTTCGTTGGCAGAAGCTTTTGGCAATTCAGGAAATCCGGAAAAAGCTTCTTTCTATGCTTCCTCAATAGAACAAGGGAATTAGGCGGTCCAATTCCTTATCTCTAGTTTAACAGTTGACCTGATTGAGTACGATCTGGGTACAAAGGTTCCTTGCGGTCGTTTCCAGACATACCTGTGTCGGCTTATTGTAAGTCCGGTCTCCGAGGAATTTCCACGCAAATCCATCTTGGAATTCTACCGTCAGACGGATATCAAATGCCCCGGCAGGTACTTCTTTCACTACTTTTCGATTCTGTACGATTTCTCCACTACTAATCGCTTTGCTGGAGGTGACTCCGTTGTTTATTATTTTATAGGTAATGGTGAACCTGACATCTATTCCGCATATTCCACTTTTGTTGTTAAGGGAGATTTCTCTTGCAGGATGTTTCTTTTCCTCACAGGTTTGGACGTCATATTCGGTGGTATATCCGAGTTTGGCGGTGGTATTGTCTTTCAGATAGTGAAGCTTATAAGAGATGGGTACACCCGGATTATTTCTGGAATAAACGGCATTTTCACCCTTGATGATGTATTCCAAATCAGCGAAGTTTTTGGCACTTACTGCCTCGGAAGCCACAGATGCATTTCCTCCGATGGTCACCACGGTAATGTTGGAGGTATTAAGGATGGCCTTATACTTAGCCTCTAGGGTTCCTGAAACTTGGGTTAATCCTGTGGCATAATTTAATGCGCCCTCCAATTCAGCAGAGGTAGCACTGGTAGTGGTGGTCATTCGAAACATGATGATTCGACCATAATTGACTGCCTGAACATAGGCTGGGGGAGAATCGGGACCAAATTTCTGTTCGATCTCAGTGATACTCGCATCCGGGCCGAATACTTGTCCCGGACTGGTGGGGGCATCCATGGTGACGGAATAGAAAACCTGCTTGAAGGACATCATGGCTACTCGCTCAGTAGAGGAGGATTGGAAATTAAACTGGGTTTCTACATCCCCACGAGCCCATTCTACATTCAGGCCGATATCCATACTGACCTGACGGCTGCTGTAAGAAGTGCGCGCAATGTAGCTTGAATTGGCTGCATTGACGTAGCCTTCTTGATAGGCATTGGCATTCCACCACTCAAGCGCTTCATCGATTTTGGTTTGCACATTGGAGTTGGAGGGTTTATCTACTTTCAGACTGCCGTTTTGACCCATACCTGGAAGGTCAATTCTCAGTGTCATCGGTGCCCGGTCCACTCCGGCGGGTGTAGGTAGCCCCCCTAATGTGGCTTTGTCAGCAATGACTAAGGCTCCGGGATAAATGATCCCATTGGTGGGCCTGAGAATGGCGATATCCTCAAAGTTGTTTTTGAGGTCATATTTTATCGTGCGGCATTCCAGATTTCCTCCGGGAATGGGGGAGGAGTTGACCCGGTTGCTGATTTCTGTGCGCTGAGAGCCTCCGGGAATGCTTTGCACATTCAGAAGTGAATTTGGGTCTGAGTTCAACCCTCTGAGATAGTCTGTGATGCTTTCTGCATCAGGTGAGATTACAATTGGGTCATCTCCTCCTCCTCCTAAGGTGTCACAGCCGACTAAGGCCGAAGTGAGCAAAAAGGCAAAAAGTACTTTTCGCTGGTTTTTGAAAATTACATTCATGGCAAATAGAGTTTTTGGTTGTATCTCTATAGGCGCCAAATGCAATTAAAAGTGGTAACGGAAAACTGAAAAAAAATGAATTTATTTTCAAAAATACCTTTTTGATGGCTATAGGCTATTATTTTTCACTTTTGACGATCGGCATACCCAAATACCTTCTGAAGCAAAGGGCTGGTTCTAGCTCCTACATTTTGCCGGATTTTCAATTCCTCTTTAGCGATCTCTACAAAAAGCCCATCGATGGCTTTTTTGGTGACAAATGCCGTGAGATCGGTGTCCACTTTTTTGACCAAAGGAATCCTATTGTATTGATTCATCACATCCGACCAGTATTTGGTGGCATCGACTTTCTTCAGACTGGTATCGATGATCGGAGAAAACTTCTCAGTAAGTGAGGCTGTCGTGCTTTGTTCGAAATAGGTAGTGGCAGCATCGGATTCTCCTAAAAGGATTTTTTGCACATCCTGAAAACTCATCTGCTTGATAGCTGCAGTGAAAATGGGCTTGGCCTCCTGGGCAGCATCTTCAGCTGCCCGGTTGAGACTGGTGATCACTTGGTCGCAAAGGGAGCCAAAACCCAATGATCTGAGTGTGTTTTCTACACTTTTTGCCTCTTCGGGAAAAAGAATCTTGACATCCAAATTGCCCAGGTAGCCATCTTGGAGTGATAGTCGGTCTACGCTGATGCCTGTTCCTTTTTTCAGGGCCTCTTTCAATCCGGAACTGATCTCTGAAGTAGAAGGATTGCCTGCAAGTTGCTCGGCTTTATCCAAGAGCTTGCCAATCTGTGCGCTGGAAGAACAGGAGGTAAGCGAAAATACGGTAAGAAGGAGAGAAGAGAATACGGTCTTTAGTTTTGGGAAATTCATGGGTGATTAATATGGCTATCCCTTTATACAGAATAAATGCAAAGCGAGTTCTTTTTTTTCGAATATCCGCCAAGGTCTTCGGCTCCTATGGATTTTAATGAAAAAGCTTGGTGAAGAAAAGGTGGATGTTTTATGAAATAAATTTAAAAGAGTTCTGATTTTGTTTTTAATTTGAAAACAAACTCTCTTGATTTTTGAAGAAACCGAAAAATGAACCTTAGAATCAATTCTGAATATGGCACGCTTAGAGCCGTTTTAATGCACAGGCCTGGTAAAGAAATCGATAGGCTTACCCCTTACAATAAGGAGTTTTTACTTTTTGAGGATGTGCCCTATCTAGAAGCCCTTCAAAAGGAGCACGATGCTTTTTCCAATCTGATCAAGGAATCAACCGGGGCTCAGGTGTATCAACTCAGAGAGCTTTTGATTCGGGTGTTGTATGACCGTGAGATTTTGCTTAGACTGATGAGGGACTCTCTGAAAAGGTCTGGCTTGTCCCATTTGGCCGAAGATATTCTGGAGCGATACAGTACGGCAGAATGCGCAGGAATATTGACAGCAGGCTTGAAGATTCATGAGTTGAAAAGGAAAATACCCAATCTCAACCCCGGTGAGCTGATGGATTATGCATTTGCTATTCCGCCTTGCCCCAACTTGTATTTTCAGCGAGACCCAATGGCCTTGACTCCGGGAGGGATAATTTTCTCGTCTATGAAAATGGAAGGAAGGCAGCGTGAGGCTGATCTGCTCCGGACGATTTTTGAAAATCATCCGGATTTCAAGGAGCATGTAAACTGCCTCTATCCCATCAATGGGCATGATAGTCCGCCGAGCATTGAAGGCGGGGATGTGATTATTCTTTCCCATGAGGCGGTAGCTATCGGCAACTCGGAGCGAACTGACGAAAAAGCCATTTATCATGCTGCCAAAGCGCTTTTGGCAGAAGGTTCGGTTAAGCGTGTGTATGAAGTTCATTTGCCCAAAAAGAGGAATTTCATGCATTTGGACACTGTCTTCACTGTTTTGGATGAAAATCTGGTACTCACCTATCCTGATGCGATGAATTCCGTGCTTCAGACCTCCCTTTATACACTTAAGGACATGCTGGGAGACCGGGTAAATATTCGAAGGGAAATTTTGAAGGAGTCCTTATTGACGGTTTTGGAGCGGGAAATTCCCCATTTGGAGATCCTGGCTACGGCGGATGGCAACCCGGACTATTCCATGCGGGAGCAGTGGTTTGACGGGGCCAATGTCTTTGCGATCGGTCCCCGAAGAGTAATCAGCTACAACCGTAACATTCATACCAACCGAGCACTAAGAAATATGGGTGTGGAGGTATTGGAAATCCCAAGTTCGGAGCTTTCCCGAGGGCTTGGGGGGCCGAGATGTATGACCATGCCGATCAGCCGGGCGAGAGTCTAGCGGTCTAGGAAGGATCTTCTTCTGGAGACTTTGAGGTCTTGAAGTAGGCTGGATTTCACCCGGATGTTGATATTGTAGGAGGTAAATCGTCCAAATGGAATCCAGTTGACATCCATCTGCCAGCAGTGTAAGTCCCGGGCTAGTGTGATCATCGTTTGCCGGAATTCGCTGGCCTGAATATCGTAGCTCGTGTTGAAATTGATTTTCCATTTTTCACTGATGGACAAGTCCCCGCTTATATTGACGCCTTGGGTAATATTGGTTCGGTTATCCACCTGTTTGGAGTAAGCCAAATTATAGCCTATGGTCAGATTCCAGGGAATATTCCAGTCTATGTATTGACTTGGGTCGGCTACGATTCGGTTGATTTCCATTTGGGCAAATTCATCCATTACTCCCCCCCGCTGAAGGAAGTCTTGGGTGATTTCATCCCTCACCTGACCCGGGTCAGGCCCTCCTCTTGGATTAAGAGAAGCATTCAAGTTGAGAGATGCATTTCGGATGGTGCCGATTCCCTGTCCATTTTTCCAGGCATATTGGTTGATTCTTCTGAAGGTGGTGGTTTCCTGATTCTCATTGCTAAATTCACCTACTGCATAGGGGTCAATCGTCGTGCTGACGTTTACAGATACTTTTCTTTCAAAAAGGCTGGTTCGTGCCGAAAGCTGAAAAGGGGCAAGCTGGAATGAATCTGCCGCGAAATTGTAAGCCGTATTGAAGTTCAGGGACTCTAGAAGTGGGATCTTTTTAGTGCTGGCTTCGGTGCTGTCAGTTTCTGTTTTGATTTTTCCTTCAAATACATTTCGAACGGCAAAGCTCATTGCCCGGGATTCTCCCAAAGGCGCTCCACCAAAAATAAAACCCAGGTGTCTCGAAAAAAGCTGCGTTCTCCCGGTGGCATCGGCTTGGACTCTTTGATAATACCCAAAAGAAGGGTCAGAAAAGTCCGGGGTGAAATTGAAAGAAATCGTTGGGGCCATGTGGTGACGGATGGTCTGAAGCTTGCCTTTTCCGCGGAAATTATAAAACCCGTAGAAGTTAGTATTCAATGCAAATGAGCTGTTGAAGAATCCAACCCGATTAAAACCATCCTGAACGATTCTATCTACCCTCTGAGTGGATGGATTGTAGTAAAAGTTAAGCCGCTGCAAATACCAAAGCTCGGTGTAATTAAATGAGGCGGTACCTGTGAAATAGTTGAACAAAGTAAAGTTGGAGCTGACAGGGATCGTGTTTCTGGCTCCGTTATTGGCGTTTTGGAGAAGTAAGCCCAAGTTGTCTACCGTAAAAGGAATCGTCTGTGGGCCATCACCGATGATGGGGTTGTTCACTCCAAATTGCTGCTGAATCCGGTTGGAAACGGTGTTCTGAAGATTGAAATTCCAAGCGACGTTCAGAGTCTTAAGTGGTTCAAATTTGATGTTTTTGAATGGACTTTGCCGGTTCATATTCATGGAGATGGTCGGTAAGTCCAAGCGAACCTCTCCCGTCTGCACACTTTGGGAATGTCTGAAATTGGCTGACATGGAGAACGGTGTTCCCACAAACTGCTTGGAATAAGAAATATTTGAATTCAGATCAGCTGTGATATTGTTGTTGAAGTTGTTGGTACTGATGATGTTATTGAAGTAGCTGGTCGAACCGGCGTTGACTGAGGCGGAGAATCTTCCGGTACCTCTGGAGACAGGCGAATGGTTCCACTGAATGCGGAAAGTGTTGTAATCCACGGGGTTCAATTCGGTCTCTGGGCTGACGAACTTTTGAAAATCTACATTGAATCCTCCGTTGTAGCGGTATCTTTTGGTGTAGACTGCCTGGGATTTGACTCCCCATCCCCCTTTGGAGTAGATATCCCCGGTGATTTGGGCATGGATGTAATCGTTGATTGCGAAGTAATAGCCAAAATCTCTGAGAAATAGACCTCTTACCTGTTCCTTTCCGTAGCTAGGGAAGATCACACCTGAAGCTTTTTCTTCTGGGGTATCGGGAATGATCCCAAAAGGCAAGCCTAAGGGAGTTGGGATTCCGTTGAAATACAGATTAAATGGACCGGATACGACCTGCTTGCCGGAAATGGATTTGATTTTGGAGGAAGAAATGTGCCAATGAGGCTCCGTGAGCTTACATGTGGTGTAATAGCCGTGGTTTAAATAGATACTTCCATCCTCGGTTTTTTTGATTGTCTCTCCACGAAGAATCCCATCCTGCTGCTCCGTTACCACGTCCTTGATGATGGCTTTTTGGGTTTTGAAGTTGTACCGCATTTCCTTTCGGATCTCATAGACTGTCCCTTTATCCTTGAAAAAGGGATTGCCCGTCACGTTGCCCAAACTGTCCGTGACCCCTGTGGCATAGATTTCGGAAGTTTCCCAGTCGATTACGATCTGATCCGCGTCGAGCCGCATTTCTCCATATTCAAACCAGGCGTTTTTATAGAGATAAATTCTGTTTTCCCGGAAATCGGTAATGATGCTGTCTTCTGCGAAATAAAGAATATCGGTCTGAATATCGCTCCTGGGCACAATATTTGCCGAATCTAAGCGAATCAAAGTGTCTGCTTGAGTCGGCAAAGAATCCGAGATAATGGGATTGCGAGCAGGAGGAGTGAGCGTATCAGGCAATATCAGGGTCTTTTCCCTTGGTGGATTGGTAGGTCGTTGTGCTTCCGCCGAAAAAGTGGAAATCCAAAAGAGGGAAAGGAACAAAAAAAGGATTCTCAAATCCGACACTGTGGCTTGCGCTTTGATTAATTTGGATGAAATTTCGCGTAAAGTTAATTCGATTGCCCTCATGGAACGGTTCAATAACAAAAAAATTCTCTTAAGTTTTCTTATAACTATTCCCTTTTTGTTTGGAGGATTTATTCCCAATGAAACGATGATGCCGGCATTCCGGATGAAAAAAATTGTATTAGATGCAGGTCATGGCGGAAGTGATCCTGGTAATATTGGTTCCAAAGCCAGAGAAAAAGATATTAATCTGGCAGTGACCTTACTGGTAGGGAAGTATATCAATGAAAATATGCCGGATGTGGAAGTGATCTACACCCGGAAGGATGATAGCTTTCCGACCCTGAAAAAACGTCCTGAAATTGCCAATACGAATAAGGCTGACCTTTTTGTTTCTATTCACTCCAATTCTGCTCCAAACAGATCCGCCTATGGGACCGAGACTTTTGTGATGGGGACCAAGCACTTTGAAGCCAACTTTGATATCGTAAAAAGAGAAAACTCAGTGATTCTTCTGGAGGAAAACTACAAGGAGGAATACGAAGGCTTTGATCCCACTTCCCCTGAATCGTACATGCTTTTTAATCTCACTCAAAAGGGATTTATCGGAAATAGCTTGAGCTTGGCTGAGCAGGTGGAGACCCAATTCAGAGATCGAGTGGGGCGAAAAAACAGAGGAGTGAAGCAGGGGCCTTTTTATGTACTTTGGACTCCATCCATGCCGAGTGTGCTGATCGAGTTGGGTTTTCTCTCCAATTCTTCCGAAGAACAGTTTTTGATGTCCAAGCAAGGTCAGGAGTACATGGCTTCGGCAATTTTTCGTGCCATTCGGGATTATAAAAATTCCATCGAAGTCAACTGATTCTCAGACAGCTCAAAAAGAAAATCGCCCTTTTTCCCTCAGAAAAGGGCTTTTTTAATACTTTCGCTCGTAAACTTCTCCTTTTTTATGGAGTTTGTACCCTAGATAAACCCAAATATACCATGCAGTCTCAAATGGAAAAGAAACCAACTATGCAACAACTTCTCGAACAGCTTCAGACCAAACTAAATGAAGTCAAAATGGGAGGTGGTGCCAAACGAATTCAGTCCGAACATGCCAAAGGAAAGCTTACCGCAAGAGAACGAATTGAATACCTGATTGATCCTCAGACAGATTTTTTGGAAATCGGAGCCTTTGCTGCTGATGGCATGTATGAAGAAGAAGGAGGCTGTCCATCCGCAGGAGTGGTCACAGGGATTGGATATGTGAGCGGGAGAATGTGCGTGATCGTAGCCAATGATGCGACTGTCAAAGCAGGAGCTTGGTTTCCCATGACAGCCAAAAAGAATCTTCGAGCTCAGGAAGTTGCCATGGAAAACCGCCTTCCGATTATTTATCTGGTGGACAGTGCGGGTGTTTTCCTTCCCATGCAGAATGAGATTTTTCCTGACAAGGAGCATTTTGGAAGACAGTTTCGCAACAATGCAAAAATGTCGGCCATGGGTATTGTGCAGGTGGCCGCTATCATGGGAAGTTGCGTAGCAGGTGGGGCTTATTTGCCTATCATGTCTGATGAGGCTTTGATTGTAGACCAAACTGGCTCGATCTTCTTGGCAGGGTCCTATCTCGTAAAAGCTGCAATCGGTGAAAATGTAGACAATGAAACGCTAGGAGGAGCCACTACCCATTGTGAAATCTCCGGCGTGACGGATAACAAATACGCAAATGATCAGAAATGCCTGGATGCGATCAAGCAGATATTTTCCACTTTAGGAGAAAATCCAAAAGCAGGATTTGACCGAATTGAATCCAAAGCCCCGGCAATTTCTCCAGAGAAATTGCTTGAGATTTTTCCTCAGGACCGGGTAAAACCTTACGATATGCTTGAGATTCTGGCGGGATTGGTCGATGGAGGAGAACTTCAGGAATACAAAAAGGATTACGGTAAAACCCTAATCTGCGCCACCGCCCGAATCGATGGTTGGGCAGTAGGTATCATCGCCAATCAGCGGAAAATCGTAAAAACTGCAAAAGGTGAAATGCAGATGGGAGGGGTAATCTACTCCGATTCTGCTGACAAAGCCGCCCGATTTATCATGAACTGCAACCAAAGGAAAATCCCTTTGGTCTTCATTCAGGATGTCAGCGGCTTCATGGTAGGGTCAAAAGCGGAGCACAGAGGCATCATCAAAGACGGCGCAAAAATGGTCAATGCTATGGCTAATTCTGTGGTGCCGAAGTTTACTGTTGTGGTGGGGAACTCCTATGGCGCGGGTAATTATGCGATGTGTGGGAAAGCTTACGATCCACGGCTGATCATCTCTTGGCCTACAGCCCAAATGGCGGTGATGTCAGGAGCATCAGCAGCTAAAACGCTTCTGCAAATCAAGGTGTCTTCTCTAAAGAAAAGCGGGAAAACCATCACTGAAGAGGAGGAAAGCCAGCTTCTGGAAGAAATTACCAATAAATACAACGAGGAATTGAGTCCTTACTATGCGGCGGCTCGTCTTTGGGTGGATGGAGTCATCGATCCTCGGGAAACACGAAAGACCATTAGCATGGGAATAGAGGCTGCGAATCATTCTCCGATCACAGAAAGATTCAATGTGGGCGTGATTCAAACCTGATCTTTTCTTATCTTCTAAGGACAAATAGTAAAGCATGAATGAATTGACTCCTTCGGAAATGATTGCTTTGGTTTCTCTCTTGGACGATCCGGACCAGGAAGTAAAAAGTCACGTGAGAGACAAAATCATTTCATTGGGCTATGGGGTAATCCCCTTTTTGGAGCTGCGATGGGAGTCCAGCTTCAATCCCGAACTCCAGAAAGAAATTGAGGATTTGGTGCATGATCTTCAGTTTTCTTTGCTGAAAGACAGACTGAAGGATTGGAGAGATTCTGAAGACCGGGACTTGTTGACTGGGCTTTGGATCATCAATACGTATCAATATCCCGATTTGGAGTTTGAAAAGCTCAATGCGGAGATGCATCAGATTTACTTTGAAGTCTGGACTTCATTCAAAAATGACCTGCAGCCATACGATCAGATTCGGATCATCAATAATGTTCTTTTCAATACGCTAAGGTTTTCTGCCAATACCAAGAACTTTCATTCTCCGGGAAACAGTATGCTTTCCACTGTATTGGACACCAAAAAAGGAAACCCGATCAGTTTGTGTGCGATTTATTTATTGGTAGCCAAGAAATTGGGGCTGCCGGTCTATGGAGTTAATTTGCCCAATTTATTTGTCCTTACTTATAAATCTTCAGATATCACCTTTTATATCAATGCTTTCAACAAAGGCTTGATTTTTAGCCGGCAGGATATTTACAATTATCTGGAGCATCTGAAGATTGAGCCAAGAGAGGAGTTTTTCGAGCCTTGTTCGTATTTGGAGATCATTCTCCGCTCTTTGAGGAATCTTGCCCATTCCTTCGAAAAGTTGGGAGAAGCAAGCAAAGTGGCTGAAATCAAAGAGCTGATTGCTATTCTCAGCGATCAATAAGTCCTTAAGTTACATCCCACAGGTCTCACCTGACTGGCTGCCGGAGATTCCCCTTTTGCAATCTGATTCAGCGCGCGCTCCAGATGTCGTTCGGTCACTGCGGATTCGGCTTGAGGATTATTGTCGATGGCCCCTCTATAAGCAATCTTTGGACCCTCGGCAGATGGGATCAAGACGATCACTTCCGGGATTTTGGTAATCCCAAAGGCTTTAGCCCACTCCTTGGAATAATCGGAAAGGTAGGACATGTTCAATCCACTTTCATTGATATGATTTCTGAGCGGAAGAAAATCAGCCTCCGTATTTCCTGACTCCGGATTGACCAAAGCGAAGGTGAATCCCTGATTCTGGAAATTGCCCCTCAAAGCCTTGATCCGGTATTCATACATTTTCACAAATGGACATTCTAGGGTATGAAAGATCAAAACCAAACCTTTGCCTTTGACCATGGAGGTCAGTTCCATTGTTTTTCCAGTTACTGCATCTGGAGCCGTGAGTTGAGTATAGGATTGGGATTTCACTCCAAAAGAAAATGAAATCAGGAAAAGAAGAAGAATTAGCTTTTTCATAGTTCAAGTGGGTTTAGGGTCTGGTATAGGCAGGGACAAATTGGCCTTTGGACCAATACTGATTTTGACCGCCTAATTCACCAAATCGTGTAAGTAAGGATGATATTTTCCAGTTTCCTTACTTGCACGGTATAGTGATGGTCTGCAAACTTCGTACCTCTTATTCGACCTTTGATGACAGAGGCTTCGCTTGAAAAGGGCTCCAAAAGGATATTTTCCCGAAAGGAGACTCCTCTTTTGCCTTGACATTTAAAGATGGACTCTTTCGCTGACCATGCCATGGTGTAATGAATCGGATCTTTTTCCAAAAAATCCAACTCAGTGGCATCCAAAAACCGGAAGCCGATTCTCAGGATTTTTTCACGGATCAAATCCATATCGATTCCCACCGATTGGGACTTGTGGAAAATAGCACCCGCCAATCCCGGAGTATGACTGAGTGATACAAAGCCCTGACCGGACATGGATTGGGATTTGCCATGCTCATCTTTGAAAAAACCAGGGTAGGGCTCACCCAGGACCTCTAAGGCCTCATGAATGGCGATCCGTGCCGTGGTCCATTCCAGTCTTTTAGCAGGATGGGAGATGTTGGCTAGGGAAAGCTTTTCACGGAAACTCAGAAAATCCAAGGATTGATTTTCATAGGAATCGATATTCTTTATGGCTAAAGCTGAGTGAGAATCAATTTTTTCTATTTTTGTTTGCATACGCCGGTAGGGCTCCACGGTGATTCCGTTCAATATATGGCAAAAATCCAAGTAAATAAATTACATACGCTTACCGGGCACAATGACTGCATTTATGCCCTGACAGAGGGGAGCGATCCCCGATTTTTTTATACCGGGGCAGGAGATGGAATGGTGGTAGAGTGGGATATGGATCGCCCAAAAGACGGGAAGTTGATCGCAAAGCTTCCCAATTCTGTTTATGCCTTGGAAGTAGATCGCGAGCGAAATCTTCTGTTTATAGGCCACAATTTTGAAGGGATTCATGTCATTGATCTCAATGAAAACAAGGAATTGTGGAGTATGAAGCTGACCGATCAGGCCATCTTTGACATTAAGGTATATGGCAATCTGGTATTGGTAGGCACTGGAGATGGAGTGCTGATTATCATAGACTTAGAAAATAGAGCGGTAAAGCAGCACATAAAGCTGAGCTCCAAAAGTATTCGGGTGATGGCTATTGCCCAGGGAAAAAAGCATCTGGCACTCGGACTGAGTGATCATACCATCAAAGTTCTGGATTTGAATTCCTCTTTTGAGCCCATTGCCAATCTGGTGGGCCATACCAATTCCGTTTTTGCTTTAGGGTATTCTCCGGATGAGAGTACGCTAGTCAGTGGGGCAAGAGATGCTCATTTGAAATTTTGGAACTCCCAAGACTACAGTCTTGCTGAAAATGTCGTGGCTCACCTTTTTGCTATTAATTATCTATCTTTCAGAGAAGACGGGAAGTGGCTGGTCACCTGCTCCATGGACAAATCCATCAAGGTCTGGGATCCGGTAAATTATAAGCTACTGAAAGTCATCGATAAAGCCAGAAATGCAGGTCATGGTACCTCGATCAACAAAATTCTATGGAATTCCTACAGTGATCAGGTCGTATCGGTGTCGGACGACAGAACCATCTCCATCTGGAAAATCGAAGAAGAAATTTTGTAAAAGCCAATGAAGGATCAGTAGAGAAAAACAGGTTTCCATCTGGATATAATTTGGAATCTTTTCCTCTTCCCCAAAATAATAACTAGAATCCCATGAAAATATCCCCAACTGCCATCCGCCAAAAAGCTTTTGAAACAGCTTTTAGAGGTTTTGAGAAAAAACAGGTAACCGATTTCCTTGAGGAAATGAGTGTGGCCATGGAGCAGATTAATCATGAAAATCTCGAGCTGAGAAGCAAGTTGCAACAGGTAGAAGCGGAAGCCAAAAGGCTGAAGGATGTGGAGGATTCACTTTTTCGAACGCTAAAAACTGCCGAGGATACCGGAGCGAGTATCATCACTGAGGCGACCGAGGCGGCGGATCAGATCATAGGAGAAGCCAATCAGATTGCGGAACAAACTGCAAGAGAGGCTCAGCAATATGCACAAAATGTAAAAGCTCAGGCTGATGAGCATGCACGTGTCATCACTTCTGCCGCCGAAGTCAAAGCCAAAGAGACCATCAAAGAAATCCGGGAAAGTATGCAAAGCTTGGTGAGAAGCTATGACGGACTTTTGGAGCAGCGGGAGGCATTGGTCAAAAGTCTGAAACGGCTTTCTCAAGATGCGCTCAATCAGATCGAACTCTCCGATGCACACTTTTTCCGAATCGATGCCAAAGCTTATCAAAGAGCCGTGGATGAGCTCAGCAGATCCAGTCATTTCACCATGGCTAACATCGCCAACCTTGCTCCGGCTGTGGCTGTCCCCCACAAAGAAGATGAACCTGAGGACCAATTTGAGGAGGATATGTCAGAAGCCCACCTGGATGAGGATACCCAAAAATCTGTCGAAGCATTACAGCATGACTTGGAAGAGCAGGGTGAGTTTCCGGTAGAGGAAGAG
This sequence comes from Algoriphagus taiwanensis, assembly GCF_036245645.1. Taxonomy (NCBI): domain Bacteria; kingdom Pseudomonadati; phylum Bacteroidota; class Cytophagia; order Cytophagales; family Cyclobacteriaceae; genus Algoriphagus; species Algoriphagus taiwanensis. Next base: position 172,994 of record NZ_BTPE01000002.1, read on the forward strand.
CCCATCGAGGAGAATGTGTTTGAAGAAGAAATTGCCGAAGAATTGGAAATAGAGGTAGAAGCCAAGTCTCAGGAAGAAGAGGTTCCTGAGGAGGAAGTTCCCTTGGAAGTGCCTAAAAAAGAAGCAGAGGAACCCTCTGTGGCTAAAGAAGATCCAAAGAAATCTTCAGGCTCATTTTTTGACCAGTTTGACTGATGGGGAAAGTAGCACTGGAAGGGATTGAGTTTCATGCCTATCACGGAGCCTATCCGGAGGAATCTATTTTGGGAAATCGATTCACTTTGGATTTGGAGTTGGAGACTGACTTTAAAGATGCGATGCTCTATGACAGCCTGAAGGACACCGTGGACTATGCCAAGCTATACCAGTTGATCAAAGCCAGAATGGATGTGAAGGTAAAACTGCTCGAGCACCTAGGTCATCGGATTGTTTCCGATATTTTGGAGACTTATCCCAAAGTAAAAAGCGTCAAATTAACCCTGAAAAAGCATCATCCAGCACTGGGCGGAATAGTGCAGTACTCTGCCGTGACTGTATGCTTTCCTGAAGATTTTGCCTGAATTCCATGTTTTCAAGAGCTGAGCTATCCAAAATCCGGACTGAGTTCTGGATTGCTTTTGGGCAGTACATGAAGCCCGTTCCCAATGCCCAAGGCCGAAAAATCAACTGGCCCAATTACAAAACCGGAATCAAGGATATTTACTTTCGAATGCGTGCTGAGCGGGGCTATGCCTCTATCGGTATCGAGTTGGGACACGGGGATCCTGAGCTTCAGGAATTGTTTTTTGATCAGTTCAAAGAATTGAAAAACTTACTCAAAGGAAGTCTAGGGGAGGAATGGGACTGGAAACTGCATGATCTCAACGAGAATGGACAGCCGGTCACCAAAATCGAAAAAGTCCTGGAGGGTGTTCAGGTAACAAATAGGGAAGACTGGCCGAAAATCATTTCCTTTTTGAAACCACGAATCATCGCTTTGGATGAGTTTTGGGACAATGTGAAGCCCGGATTTGAGGATTTTTAGAGGGATTTTTTAGTATAAGTAAAGGTCTCAATTTGGGCTTCGGCTCCATTCGAGATATTGACCTGGAAAACCAACTGATCCCCTTTTCGCTCGATGGTCATTCCATTGAGCCAGACCTTTTGATCACCCATCTCGATCAACTCAAAAGTCGTCCATTCTTCCTTTTCCTCCCAGCCCGAAAGATCCGCTCCAAAGTGCTTCAGCTTCATGCTTACACTTTCCCCTTCTTGGACCAAATTCATGAATTCCGAGAAAATCAATTTGCCCTTTTCCCAAAAACGGAAGGTGCCAATCATATGCCCATCGACTGCCGGCATCCAGACCTCTTCGCATTCACCCCCCAGTCCCGGACCGGACCAATAGCCCACCATCCAGCTAAAGTCTTCAACAGTGCCTTTCCCGGGAGTTTGATTGGGTTCAAGACTCCTGACTTGAGCAGTAGTAAAGTAACTGATGGTCAGAAATAGAAAGAGGATGGATAGTGCCTTCATATTCAAAGTGTTGGTTTTGAACAAAAGGTACACAAAAAATCATTGATCGTGACGCTTTGGAATGTCCGGATTGACAAATGTAAAGCCCCGTGCTTCCTCCCCTTCAAAGAAATCAATCTGCATTCCCATCAGAAACATGTAATGCTTTTTTTCGATCAAAACGGGGATTCCGCTGATTTCAAACTGCTGATCCTCAGGCTTGGGCTTATCAAATCCCAAAGCATAGGACATTCCACCACATCCACCGCCTTTCACCCCCACACGAAGAAAATACTCCGCAGGGATGTTTTTGTGCTGCATGATATGCTTGATTTCGGCTTCTGCTTTGGATGTGATCTGAATAGGGATAAGCATGCTTGGGAAATCGGTTTTTTGGAGTTTTGGTTCAGAAATTTTAGCAAAAATACCCTTTGGGCCGGTTTTTTGAGCAATTAGAATTGCGCATATTCGAGCATCAAAACTTAACCCATGGATTTTCTTTTAGAACTGTTAAAAATCATCCTTCCAGCTGGAGCTGTATTGTACGGCATGTATCTGGTGGTGATGTCCTTTCTTTCCAAAGAAAGAGAAAAAATGCTGGTGGACCTCAAAACCCAAAATACACAACTAGTCCTGCCTATTCGGCTTCAGGCTGCTGAAAGGCTCTGCCTGCTTTTGGAACGAATTTCTCCCAATAATCTGGTGCGAAGATCCAATCCCTCTCAATTTACTGCTGCCGAACTGCACCCGATGTTGCTTTCCGAGGTAAGAGAGGAGTTTAATCACAATCTGAGTCAGCAGGTATATTTCAGTGAAGAGACATGGGAAGCCGTAAGAAGAGCTGTGGAGGATGTGATCACTTTGCTAAATATGAGCCGGCAGGAATTGGGTCCTGATGCCTCGGGAATGGAACTGGCGAAAGCTATTTTCACCCAATTTTTGGATAAAAAAAATGATGCTATAGGCTATGCTTTGAAACAGGTCAAGTCAGAAATTCAATTATATTTCTAATCCCATGGCTAAATTTTCTGACCAGTCCTCGAGTATTCTTGATCGTGCCAAAAATCTCTTTGGCAAGCAGGTGGATGCCATTGTCCGACAGGAACAAAAGGTGGTCGAACTCCTCCATGGTGTCAAAGAAAAGCTGGCTAAGCTGGGAGATAATCCTAAGGTCAAGAAACTGATTGAGCCGATTTCGATTTTGATCCGAATGGTCAGAGCTCATTTTAGAGGAGAGCATCGGATTGCTTTCTCCACCTTGGGATTGATTATTCTGGCCTTGGTTTATTTTTTGTCTCCGATTGATTTGATTCCTGATTTCCTCGGATTTTTTGGATTCGCTGATGATTTATCAGTCGTAATGGCCGTTTTTGCGAAAATCAAGGATGAAGTCGATAGTTTTTTGGATTGGGAAAGAACCCAATTGTAACTTCTCCTGTTTGGCTAGGGAAACAAACCAACACAGATTTTATGGAGCAGCATTTGGGATCGATCACTCGAGACCTGATTCATCATTCGATGAGCTATCAGGAATACCGAACTCTTATTGATCAACTTTTGGCAGAAAATAAAACAACAGGACACAATCACTCAGAAGCGTATTTGGACTACACCAGGATGAATGTAAAGCGGATGAACCGCTGGGACAAAACAGCCAAGGTTTCACCTTTGCTCAAAGAAATGGTGGAGGCTATTCAGGAGGATCAAATCTGGCTGGCCATCACCGAGGCTTGGTGTGGAGATGCTGCACAAAATATTCCTTATTTGGTCAAATTGGCTGAACATAACACAAGAATCCAAGTCAGGTTTATTCTCAGGGATGAGCATCCTGAAGTGATGGATGAGTATTTGACCCATGGCACTCGTTCTATTCCAAAAGTAATCGGGATGACTGCTGATTTGAGCTGCGAATTGTTTACCTGGGGACCAAGGCCTGCCAGCGCGCATGAATTGGTCTTGGAGTACAAGAGAGATTCCAAAGGGATGAGCTACAAAGAGTTTTCAGAAACTTTGCATCTTTGGTATGCAAGAAACAAAAATCAGGAGCTTGAAGCTGAGCTATTGCCTCTGATCCAATCGACCTTAGTTTCATGAAATGCCCATGTGAATTACTTCTCACCACAAGGATTCAATTTAAAGGCATTCCATTTGGGCTATAAGGGAAAATTATAATCCTATGAAAATAGCAATACTATCAGGCACTTCAGGACTGGTCGGCATGCAATTGCTGCATCAGCTAATGAAAAGCAGCTATTATGACTTTATCCTGAGTGTGGGTCGGAGAAAACTGGCCTTGAAACATGAAAAGCTTGTACAGATAGAGGGGGATCTTTTTTCGCTCTCCTCGTGGGACTGGGAGGAGAAAGTTCGTGCCGAATCATTTGGAGGAGCTTACAATGGATTTATTGATGCCATAAAGGCAAAATCAGCCGAGATTCATGCTTTTTCAAGCTTGGGAACCACCATCAAGGTGGCGGGTTCAAAGGAAAAATTCTATGCTATTGACCATGATTTGGTAATCGGTTTTGCTGCTTGGGCCAAAAAGCTGGGCGCTTCCAGATTTCTTTATGTTTCGGCAATGGGGGCAGATGCTACTTCATCGATTTTCTACAACAAGGTCAAAGGGGAAACGGAAGAGGATTTGAAAGCCTTTCAGTTTACCTTCCTTGGCTTATTCAGACCTTCTCTTTTATTGGGAAATCGGTCCGAGTTTCGTTTCGGCGAACAAGTTGCATCCATTATCATGAAGCCATTGGTTTGGCTGAAGTTGGCTAAAAACATCCGTCCCATTTATGACTATCAGGTAGCCAAAGCAATGGTGAAAACAGCTCTTTCTACCACTTCAAACCCGTTTGAAATTATTACTTCCGGCCAAATGCAAGACCTCAGCCAATGATAGCCGTCATCCAAAGAGTAAGTGAGTCTTCGGTCAAAATCGAAGGAAAAGTAAAAGCTATAATCGGTTTGGGCCTGATGGTGCTTTTGGGAATAGAAGATGCCGATACCCAAGAGGATATCGATTGGCTTTCCAAAAAAATCGTCAATCTGCGGATTTTCCCAGATGAGAATGAGGTGATGAATCGAAGTCTTTTGGATGTCAATGGAGAGATTTTGTTGATTTCTCAGTTTACCCTGCACGCCAGTACCAAGAAAGGAAACCGGCCTTCTTACATCAAAGCGGCCAAACCGGATTTCGCCATTCCCATGTACGAAAAAATGATTTTGGCCCTGGAGAGCGAACTGGGAAAAACCATCGGCACAGGGGAATTTGGGGCAGATATGAAGGTGAGCTTGGTTAATGACGGACCGGTGACCATAGTGATTGATTCCAAAGACAGAAAATAAAAAAGTCCTCAACGATTGCTGAGGACTTTTAGCATTAGGTTTTGGTTCAGTTTAATTTTCGTTGGATACAAACCCAATAGGAGCTAGCAAGACTTCTCCCTTGGCAATGTCGATTCCTTCACCCTGGGTTCTTGCGGTGATTCCAGGAGTGTTTCTAGGCAGGTCGTATCTTTCGCCTCTACTTGCACTGGTATATCCCAAGTCTCTCACAGACCCGGCTGTAATTCTACTAAGCGGATTTACTCCAAGGTTGATAAATCCAGTCATCAGTTCATTTCCTAAAGTGGCTTCATCCCAATGACTAAATTGGGTTCCGGGGCCAAAATCACCCTCAATAGGCAGGAAGTTTAGACCACCTTCTGCATTCCAGAAAGTATTGGCCATTTTTCCGTCAAAATAAGGAAACCCTTCAGGATTGAATTTTCTCAATTCTCTGATTGCAGGAACATTCCACAAGGTACCTACTCCCAAAACGTGGCCCATTTCATGGACAATTACTTCTTCAAAAAGGTCGAAAAAGTCCAATAAGGCCAAATCATCTGTGTCAAAAAACATTACTCCAGAAACAGGGAGATTGTCAACATTTCTGACGAATACAGGGCCTGCAGCACCCAATGTACCCCCCGGGCCATCAATCGGTATAAGGGCTACTTCGATAATCAAATCATCAATGGTCTCTCCATCAGCCACTGGAGGTAGACCAATAAAGGCAGAAGGAAGTGTCGTTGTAATGGACGGTACATCGCCGATAATAATGCCTTCCCATCTTCCCGCAGCATCATCAAACACCTGAAATTGTCTTTGAGTTACAGGAGTTACAAATTTTAAAGTGATGTTGAATCTACCTCGATCAGGACCACCGGCTTGGGTAGCCCTTCTGTCATTGACCATAGGGGCTGAGTCATCATCATATTTGGCCAAAATATTTACCGGACCGGAAGAGGGTTTCCAGAGAGTCAATTTTTCAACTTTTTGGTCTACATCCTGAATGACAACAGGAGCCTCTGTGTCTTCAGTACAACTGGCAAAAACAGCCAAAACAATGCCTGCAGATAGCAGGCTCTTCCAGGAAAAGTCCCTGAAATTAAGGACAGTGAATTTTTTGTGCATACAAATAAGATTTGGTTAAATAGAAATTTTAAAGAATTAATCTACTCATTAATATCACAAATCAAAAAGCAAAGGAATTGTTATCCTTTTTCCTTGATTTATTATAAATCCAATAATTCGAGGAAATTGAGTTGTTTATCCCTTAATTGAGGCAAATGATAGTGCAGGATGGTCAATATATTTTTTTTCGATTTTTTTAATCTCATCCTGGCATATGAACCTTCCCTACTTCTTTTTCCTATCCTTTCTTCTGATTCAAGGATCAAATTATACCCTTTCAGACAAGAGAGACTCTCCAAATCTAATCATCGTCCTAGCCGACCAATGGCGTGCTCAGGAAATGGGCTATGAAGGGCAAAAGCAAATCATCACTCCCAATCTGGATCGATTTGCCAGCCAAAGCCTGATTTTCGAAAATGCAGTGGCTACACTTCCGGTTTGTGCGCCTTGGCGGGCGAGTTTTCTTACCGGGCAATACCCTTTGACCCATGGGATTTTTTACAACGATAAGCCGCTCCCCAATGAAGCCTTGACTTTGGCTGAAATATTAAAAGCGGAAGGATATCAGACGGGATATATCGGAAAATGGCACCTGAATGGGCATCAAAGAGGGGAGGAGCCTTTTAGCGGCCGGGACAAGCCTGTGCCAGCAGATCGCAGGCAAGGCTGGGATTATTGGAAGGTTCGGGAAGTGACTCACAATTACAATAACAGCTTTTACTTTGATGAAAAGGATGAAAAGCATACCTGGCCTGGCTATGATGTCTTTCCCCAAACAGACAGTGCGATCAGTTTTATCTCCAAAAACAAGAAGAATCCCTTTGTCTTGATGCTTTCTTACGGACCTCCTCATGATCCCTATTTTTCGGCTCCTGAGGAGTTTCAGAAATTATACAATGCTTCCAAGCTTCAGCTCCGGCCCAATGTGCCTGAAGAGTTTCAGGACAGCGCCAGAAGGGTTTTGGCGGGATATTATGCTCATGCGACAGCCATAGATCATGCTTTTGGCAAATTGATCAGGTCCTTGGACAGTTTGGGGATTTCGGATCAAACCTTGGTATTATTCACTTCCGAGCACGGAGATATGCTGATGTCCAAGGGCGTATTGAAAAAGCAAAGGCCCTGGGATGAAAGCATCAAAGTACCCATGCTTATCCGGTATCCTGAAAAACTTGGAAAAAGCTCCAGAAGAATCAAAAATCCCATTGGAACTCCGGATCTTTTGCCTACTCTCCTAGGTTTGAGTGGGGTAAAAATCCCGGAATCTGTGGAGGGTAGGGATTTTTCAGAGGAATTACTTTCAGGAAATGATATTTCTTCGGAAGCTGCACTGATTATGCTTCCGGTGCCTTTTCATGAGTGGAGATTTGGAAATGGGGGTAGAGAATACCGAGGAATCCGAACCGATAGATATACCTACGCAAAAGATTTAAAGGGGCCTTGGCTGTTGTATGACAATCAAACCGATCCATATCAGATGAACAATCTGTCGGGTAATCCTGAATTCAAAGAACTTCAGGATAGGATGGAAAAATTGCTCCAAAAAAAATTAGCGGAAAGAAAAGATGAATTTCTTCCCGCCGATGAATACATGACCCGATGGAATTACCTCTACGATCGAAATGATAGCATTCGTGCCACCAATTATTTGGAGATCAATAGGCTACCTTAAATCAGAAATGCTTCCATCCTTGGGCTTTGATCTGCACAGCCGTTCCGCTTTTGGTGACTAGATATTTGCCTTCCTCAGCTTTGGTGATGTGGCCGATAAAGTGGATATCCGGATGCTTTTCCAGCTTCGCAAAGTCCTTCTGATCAATGGTGAAAAGCAATTCGTAATCCTCACCTCCATTTAAAACACAGGTAATCGGATCCAGATTGAGTTCTACTGCCGTATCAAAGGTCTGCTTGTCTATCGGAAGCTTGTCTTCGTAAATGGTCGCTCCGACTCCGGAAGCTTTGCAAATATGGAAGATTTCGGAAGCCAAACCATCCGAAATATCCATCATGGAGGTAGGTACAACACCCAGTTCTCTCAATTCATGAATGATATCCATTCTTGCATCTGCTTTGAGCTGTCGACCTGTTACGATGGTGTATTTTTCCAATTCAGGTTTCATGTCGGGATTTGACAGAAACACCTGTTTTTCTCTTTCCAGAATCTGTAAGCCCACTAAAGCCGCTCCTAAGTCCCCAGTAACACAAAGAATATCATTGACCTTGGCTCCTGATCGATAGCTGAGTTCTTCTTTTTTAGCTTCACCAATCACGGTGACGGAAATGACCAAACCACTTCTGGAAGCAGTCGTATCACCGCCTACTAAATCCACACCATAATGTTCGCATGCGGCATGAATCCCGGAATACAAAGCATCTACCGCTTCTACAGAAAATCGGTTGGATAGCGCAATGCTTACCGTGATTTGCTTGGGAATAGCATTCATCGCAGCAATGTCTGAGACATTTACAGCTACCGCTTTGAAACCCACATGAGGAAGGGGAGCATAGGCCAAGTCAAAATGTACTCCTTCCAAAAGTAAGTCAGTCGAAACGACCTTTACATGATCTCCTGCATCAATCACCGCTGCATCGTCTCCTATCCCTTTGAGGCTGGAAGAATTTTTGATCTTTACTTGGCTATTCAAATGATCAATCAGGCCAAATTCACCCAATTCACTGATTTCTGTTCTCTTATTCGACATTCGGATTTACGATTTATTTTACCTTTTATTTCCCGCAGATTTGCACAGAAAAAGACACAGATTTTAGCATTTTTTTTCTAACTCTTTTGCCTCCTTTTCAGACTTCTGAATTCATCTTTCTGACTTTCAGAATTTTTGCGAACTAAGACTGCCTATTTCTTTTCCTGGCATAGCTCCACCAGCACTCCATTGGTACTTCGCGGATGCAAAAATACCACTAATTTATTGTCGGCACCTTCTTTGGGTGTTTCATTCAGGATTTCAAAGCCTTCCCCTTTTAGTCGGGCTACTTCTGCACGGATGTCCTCTACGTCAAAGGCAATGTGATGAACCCCCTCTGACTTTTTCTCCAAATACTTGGCAATCGGGCTGTCAGGACGGGTAGCCTGAAGCAATTCCACCTTGGTTTCTCCCACTTGGAAAAAGCTGGTTTCCACGCCTTCTCCTTCGACGATTTCTGTCTTAAAATGCTCTTTGCCAAGGAGTTTTTTAAAAAGTTGATTGGATTTTTCTAAATCCGCCACGGCAATTCCGATGTGTTCGATTTTCCGAAAGTTCATAATTTGTATCTTTGTAACTGAATCTTTTTGGGAAAGCGCATGTTTTCCCATCGTTCGAAAGTACTATCAAAGGTAAAGTATAAAAGCTATGATCATCGTTTCAGATAAGGCAAAGGATCGAATTCTTGAATTAAAAAGAGAAGAAGGCCGTACAGAAAATGAAAATATTCGGGTTTCTGTGAAAGGTGGAGGCTGTTCTGGATTGATGTATGATTTGGGTTTTGATGCTCAAATCGTCGATACCGACCACGTTTTCGAGGACAAAGGAGTGAAGATTGTTGTCGATAGAAAAAGTCTTCTTTATCTGGCAGGAACTACCCTGGAATTTTCCGATGGGTTGAATGGAAAAGGGTTTCAATTTATCAATCCGAACGCAAGCCGTACCTGTGGATGCGGGGAAAGCTTTTCCGTCTGATATTCATCCCTTTTATCAACTCTAGTGAAGGCAGCTCAAACAAAAGCTGCCTTTTTCTTTTTATCCTTGGTAAAAATTAAAAATCACCGAGGCTGAATTGTCCTCAATCCTTACCTTTGCCCACGATAAAAAACGACCCAAATATGGAAGAACAAGTCAAAAAAATAGCCCTGAATGATCTGCATGTAGCCCTAGGAGGCAAAATGGTTCCTTTTGCCGGTTTCAACATGCCCGTACGCTACAGCTCGGATAATGAAGAGCATCTCTGTGTACGAAATGGAGTAGGGGTTTTTGATGTGTCTCACATGGGTGAGTTTTTTGTGGAAGGTCCTCATGCCTTGGACTTGATCCAGAAAGTGACGTCCAATGATGCTTCCAAACTGGTGGTAGGTCAGGCTCAGTATTCCTGCTTCCCCAATGAAACCGGAGGAATCGTGGATGATTTGATCGTTTACAAGTTTTCCGACGAGAAATACATGTTGGTAGTTAATGCCTCCAACATCGACAAGGACTGGGCTTGGGTGAATAAATACAACACCATGGGAGCCAAATTGACCAATGCATCAGAACAGTATTCTCTTTTTGCCGTGCAGGGTCCAAAAGCAATTGAGGCAGTTCAGTCCCTTACTCCTGTCAATCTTTCTGAAGTGAAATTCTACCACTTTACCGTAGGTGAATTTGCGGGAATTCAGGATGTGATTATCTCCGGAACAGGCTACACTGGTGCGGGAGGATTCGAGATTTATGTGAAAAATGAAGATGCCGACCACGTTTGGAAGGCGATTTTTGAAGCAGGAAAAGACTTTGATATCAAGCCGATTGGACTTGGCGCCAGAGATACCTTGAGATTGGAGATGGGCTATTGCCTGTATGGAAATGACATCACAGACACGACTTCTCCGATTGAAGCGGGTTTGGGTTGGATTACCAAATTCACCAAGGATTTTACCAATTCCGAAGCGTTGAAAGCTCAAAAAGAAGCCGGAGTCGAGCGAAAACTGGTGGGCTTCATCATGCAGGAAAGAGGAATCCCTAGAGGTCACTATCCGATTGTGGATGCTGCCGGTGAAGTAATCGGGGAGGTCACTTCCGGTACTCAATCTCCAAGCATGGGCGTGGGTATTGGTTTGGGTTACGTTAAAACCGAATTCAGCAAGCCTGGAACTGAGATTTTTATCCAGGTTAGAAATAAAAACCTGAAAGCTCAGGTTGAAAAACTTCCCCTTTACAAAGGCTAATGCATCAGGTCGAAATCTGTTTCAGTCCCGACCTGATTCAGCATCATGAGTTGGAAGGCAAAATCGTAGTGGTAGTCGATATTTTTCGGGCTACCTCTACGATGGTAGCTGCCCTCGCCAATGGAGTGAAGAGAATTCTTCCTTTTGCGGATTTGGAGTCTTGCAGAGTCATGCAGGATCAGGGTTACCGAATCGCCGGAGAAAGAAACGGACATACAGCTCCGGGTTTTGAATTGGGAAATTCCCCCGTTGCCTTTTTGAATGATGCCTATGCTGGAATCCAGTTGGCGATGACCACGACCAACGGAACTCAAGCAATCGAGAAGTCAAAAGGTGCTGCAGAGATCCTAATTGGAGCATTTCCTAATCTTCAAGCCACTGTAGCCTATATCCAAGCTCAGCAAAAAGATGTATTGATCCATTGCGCAGGCTGGAAAGGCCGGTTCAATCTGGAAGATTCCCTATATGCCGGAGCCTTGGTAAAATCTCTAGAATCTTCTCACAGCGCCGTTGAGGACGGAGCTTTGGCCATGAAGTCACTTTTTGAGCGGGAAGGACATCGTTTGAAAGAGTATCTTTCTCAGGCTTCCCATGCCAAAAGACTCCAAAACCACGGGATAGAAAAGGATATTGAGTTTTGTCTGACTTATGACCTGTATGATCTGGTGGTCAAAGTGGATCAAAATGGGTTCTTGGTAAGCATTTGATATTCTTCAACTAAATTTTAAAACACTAATTTTTTTCTTAGATTATAAAAGAAATTTGGGCCATGGTTTATTTGACTTGGAGCTTACTCAATCTCTTTTTTATTCTTTCTTTTTTCTTTTTCGCAATCACCTTGATAGTCAAGGGTAGGAAATATTTAAAGTCTTATTCGAGGCCTTTTGTAATCTTCGTCCTGATTTTTGGATCCATAGGTTTTTTGAATTCTGCAAATAAAAGAGGGGAAGTAAAGGCCAAAATAAATCAAAGACCATCCAAAATGAGTGTGCTTCCTGTGAAGGAGGGGCTAAGTACTGATTTAAGCTTGACTTTAATCCAAGATATTGAGACAGGTGAAATCAACCAGGAATTTTCTTCATCCAACCTGCATGGTTTGGTCTTAGGTCTAAAATGGAATCATCTTCAAGTGATTGAAAAAAATGGGGTTCTTCAGGTGGAAGGTTGGTATGATTGGTACTTGATGGGGAATCGGGTGTTTACCAACTTTGAGACGTATTCAATAACCGAAAAGAATTCTGTCTTAAGGTGACCTTTGTCATGAATTAAAAGGAGGTTTTCCTTTAGTATTGTCAAAAGAACAAAACCCAGAAATCATGATCAAAAAGCATCCCCTAACGGAAGAATTTCCAGAATTTGAAAATAAAATCCTTGAGCTCAAGGTCGATAATGAGCATTTTAAGAATCTCTATGAAGCCTATGATGAGGTAGATCATGAAATCTACCGGATTGAGTCTGATGCCGAACCTGCCTCTGACGAGACAGCCAATCAGCTTCGAATCAAAAGACTTCATTTGAAGGACGAGATTTATAAGTTTTTGAAAGAGAATTAATTGGGAGCCCGGCTAGCCGGGCTTTTCTTTTTTTAATCAAGTTCCTCTCAGCTTTTTTTGAGGCCTCCTACCCAAATTTTCCCTAGATAGATGAGAAGAGTGTTATCTTCCGTTTCAGAAAATTTGAATCCAAAACCATGAAAAACACCTTTTTGATTCTATTGGGACTGATTTTACTTTTCTCCTGCGGGGAAAAAGAAACCCAAAAAGAACTTCCAAGAATCGCGATTGCAGGATTGGCGATAGAGTCCAGTACTTTTTCACCAGCCAGATCTACCGCTCAGGCTTTCCGGGTTCGAACAGGAGAGGAGATTTTTTCTTATTATCCTTTTATGGAGCCGGACTCTGCCAATCGAAAACGGGCTCACTGGTTCCCAACCCTTAGGGGACATGCGATACCTGGGGGCATGGTCACCAGAGAGGCTTATGACTCCTTGGTAGGGGTGACTTTGGAGATGCTTCAAGCTAATTTGCCTTATGACGGACTGTTTTTTGATATTCACGGAGCAATGAGCGTGGAAGGGTTGGATGATCCGGAGGGTGATTTTATTCTTAAAGTGAGAGAAGTGGTGGGGCCGGAAACGCTTATTTCTACCTCTATGGACCTGCATGGGAATGTCTCTCCAAGACTCGCAGAGCAGTCGGACCTGATTACCTGCTACCGAATGGCTCCTCATGAGGACGCTTTGGAGTCCAAAGAAAGGGCTGTGGACAATTTGTTGGAGCGACTGGAAAGCGGTAAGGGCAAACCAAAATACAAGGCTTGGATTCCTGTACCGATTTTGCTTCCGGGAGAAAAGACAAGTACCCGAATCGAACCTGGAAAGGGGCTTTATGCCAAAGTGGATCCAGAAACCAAAAAAGAAGGAGTCATCGATGCCGCCATTTGGATCGGCTATGCCTGGGCTGACGAACTCCGAAATCATGCCGTGGTGATGGTTACAGGCGATGATGAACAGCAGGTGAAGGAAAGTGCAGAATACCTGGCGAAGAGCTTTTGGGAAGTAAGAAATGAGTTTGAGTTTGTGGCTCCCGTGGCCTATTTGGATGAAAGTCTGGAGATGGCCTTGAAGAGCGAAAAGAAGCCATTTGTCATTTCGGACATGGGGGATAATCCCACGGCTGGTGGAGCTGGAGACGTGACTTGGACTTTGAATGAGATTCTGGAAAGACCGGAGTTTAAGTCTGAAAATGGTCCTGAATTGATCTATGCATCGATTCCTGGACCAGAGCTTATTGAAAATGCCTTGAAGGCAGGAGTGGGCAATCCTGTAGAAGGAAAAGTAGGAGCGATAGTGGATGATCGATTTGCTCCTCCGGTTTTGCTGAAAGGAACTGTGGAATCTATCAAAGAAGGAGACAAAGATGCCGATGTGGAAGTGGTGGTAAAGGTCGGTTCAGTGAAAGTAATCGTGACACAACGCCGGAAGCCTTATCACTATGAAAAGGATTTTACAGATTTAGGGTTGAAACCAAGAGAAACAGATATTTTGGTGGTGAAAATTGGGTATTTGGTACCTGAACTCTACGATCTAAGAGGGGATTGGGTGATGGCCTTGACTCCGGGAGGAGTGGATCAGGATTTGGAGCGATTGGGCTATAAGCGGATCAATCGCCCGATGTTTCCTTTAGATAAAGACATGGCTGATCCTGACTTGAGTGTGAGATGGATAAAAAGCTCTTCGGAGGTTATTGGGAAATAAAAAATTACCCGAGGTGAATGCCTCGGGTTTTTGTTTATTTCAGCTTCTCATTATTTCTGTGCCGATCCAGATCCCGGACATTTTTCTTCTCAAAATTCTTTTGCAGTGCCTGAGTCAAATCCACCCCGGTTTGATTGGCTAAACAGATCAGTACCCAAAGCACATCTGCCATTTCATCTCCGAGGTCTTTTCCTTTATCGGATTCTTTGAAAGATTGCTCACCGTAAGTTCTGGCCATGATTCGGGCCAGTTCCCCTACTTCTTCCATCAAGATGGTCATGTTTGTCAGTTCATTGAAATAACGAACGCCGACCGTTTTGATCCATTGGTCTACCAGTTTTTGAGCTTCTGAGAGGGTGATTTCTTTATTTTCCATACTATTTCTTTTTCTTCACCGGAAGTCTCATGAAAATCTGAGGAATTGCCTTTTGCAAATCAGCCTCCAAGTCCGTTTCAAATCCTAACTTTTCCTGAGCCCATCCTCTCCAGAGCAGTCTTCCTGTTTGGGTTTCCAGCATTTCTATGGTCAGAATGCCCTCATCGTATTCTTTGGTGACCATTTGTCCACCGGACACAGGTACAGCTCCTCCGACGTAATAGCCGGGTCCACCAAATCCGATCCCCATGCTAACTGTAGGAGTTCTATTGTAGGATATTTTATGCTCTATTTTCGTATCAAACTGGAAAACTACCTGTGGATTGATCGTATCGAGTTGAAAGCCTCGGGCTCGGATTTCGGCGTCCGCATGCTCCAAAATGAAGCGTGCATATCGTTTTTCGTTTTCCTGATCCTCACTTACAAAATGCTTGAGGTTGACCCAAGCATAAGTTTGGTATTGATCAAGGTCCGCACCTTTTGCTTTATAGGAATTCGTTGTAAAACTCGAGCAACTGACTAAGCCAATCCAAACGAAAGAGATCAGGATGAAGGAGAAAATTGAATTTTTCATGAGGTCAAAATAAAAGCTCAGAGAATGGATTTTCCCTGAGCTTTTGAAGATAAAAGGAATCAAATTAATTCCCCATAAATACGTATCCCAAATTGATGGAAACGTAGTTTTGGGAAGCATCCAAATCTCCCGCTCCGAAGGCCATATTGTATCTGGCAGCGATAGAAATGGCAGAGAAGGTACTCACTTTGTAAAGGAAACCAATTTGCGGAGTCAGTCCGAAACTGAAGGCGTCCTCTTCCCATCTGTAAATTCCCATGTCCGTGGCTCTTTGGGTGTAAACACCCCCGATAGCCGCACCGATGTAGGGATTAAAATCATTTCCCGGCTTCAGGTAATAATCTGTCGCAAACATTAATGGGGCGCTATTGGTGTAGCGGTATTGCTTTCCACTGATGGCGTTGTTTCTGAGAGTGTAGGTATCGTAGGGTTTTTCTTGATAGAATACATTCCAACCGGCATAAAAACCTACTCCCAAGTTGGGTTTTACCAATTTTCGGTAATCAAAGGCAATTCCTCTAAAGCTAGCGGAGGAGATGTATTCTCCTAAATCCCCGGTAGGAATCCCGATAGAATAGGAAGTGGTGCTGAGGCTTTGTGCAGAAAGATTATTCCACACACAGGCCATAACAAAAGCGGCGATAATTAGTGTTTTTTTCATCTTTCTGATTAGTTAAGGTCGAGGTAAGTAGATTGTTCAAAAGCTTGATCGACCGCTTTATTTACTCGGTCTACATTGTTGGATCCGGAAAGCAAACCATTTCCGACCATCAACCAGGCAGTTTCAGATTCTCCCACGATATTCGTTCTTTCAGGATCGCTTAAAGTGATAATCACTGTACCTGTTGTAATGGTAGAGACAGTGAAATAAGGAGGGTAATACCAGCCCCAACCCGGATAAAATCCGCCATACCACCAGTCATACCAGTAGGAATAATAAACAGAGGTTGATTTGGTTGCTGAAGGAGTAAGCAGCATGCTTGGATTTTGGGAAATTTCCACTCTAGTCCATCCAAAGTTCTGCATGTTGGCTTGGATATTTTGCAAAATGGGTTGGGCAAATCTATCCTCCATGTAGATGTAGGTAGTATCCCCATTTTTGATCTCCACATCGATCACAATTTTGTCAGGCATTGCAAAAGTGGACTTGCTGTTGAAGTCAAAATCATCCTTTCTGGTCGTGTAGACAATGTCCGTGTCTTCGTAAAACTGGACCCCACCCGGATAGCAGCTTCCAAGTAGCCCTAAGACTAAAAGAAAGAGAAGTCGGTTTAGTGTTTTCATAGATAATACTGGATATAAATTAAAACTGCTTTAAAAGTAGTAGAAAGGTATTTGAAAAGCATAAATACCTTTTGTTTTACGGTAAATTACACGTTAAATCGGAGTCAAATTCAGGTTTTTATTTCTCCTAAAGGGTATTTGCCAAGAAATGGATGAATTGCTGTACCTCTTCTTCTGAATTGTAAATATGAGTGGAGACTCTGATAGCATTTAGGTTAGCTTCATGAATCAGCCTGACTCTGAAGCCGGCCTGACCCATTAATGTGTTTAATTCTTCCGAGCTTAAACGGTTTGAGCGAAAGGTTACCATCGAAATCCGGGAAGAAGATTCTTCTGGAGTGAGGATTTCTATCTTTTCACCCAATGTCCCTAGCCCGTCAAAAAGTAAACCCGACAATTGGCGAATTCGCTGCTCTACTTTTGCTTTTCCTATTTCCAGATGAAAATCCGTTGCGGCTTTGACTCCTGCAAAAAGTGCCTTGCTTTGGGTCCCATAGTCATAGCGATGGGCTGTAGGTACATATCCTTTGAGCTCCGGTGGATTACTCAGCATATCCCAACCTAGATCAGAATATCCCCCGATTTGTATCGCCTGAAGTTCGTCCAACTTTTCTCTTTTTACATACAGAAAACCGGTTCCACTAGGTCCAAGAAGCCATTTGTGAAAGCATCCTGCGTAAAAGTCACATCCCAAACTGGTCAAATCCAAGTCAAAAGTCCCAGCGCCATGTGCTCCGTCAATTGCCGTGAATATTCCTTGGTTTTTGGCAAATTCACAAATCTGCCGAATGGGAAAGACCAGGCCGGTAGTACAAGTGATATGAGGGATGGCGATCACTTTGGTCTTAGGGCCACAGAGTGATTTGATCAGGTCAAAGTTTTCCTCTTGGGTATTTTTGGGGCTGAAGGTTTTGAGTACGATTCCATGCAATTTGGCCCGATTGAGCCAGGGAAGGGCATTTCCGGCGTGGTCATGAGTCGTGAGAATTACCTCATCTCCAGATTTTAAGGGCAGGCCCCAAGCCATGATATTGATCCCTTCGGTTGTATTGTGGGTGAGACTCAACTCTTCGGTTTCCACGTTTAGAAATCGTGCCAGGTCTGCACGCTCTTTGTTCGAATTCCCATATTCTCCGGTAGTAGACACGGATAAATTGATCTCTTCCAGTTTTTTTAAAACAGGGTAAGGAGCAGGACCAAAAGTTCCATTGTTGAAATAAACCCGGCTTTTGGATAGGGGAAAGGCGTCCCTGATTTGTTTCCAATATTCGGATGGAGATAAGTCGGATTTAGGAAAAAGAAAATCGGGTAAAGGTGGGGTTAGTTCTGGTATTCCAGGAAGGATCAGACCCAAACCTAGCTTTTGCAGAAAAGTACGACGCTGATTCATGTTGCCTTTCATTCTTTTGAAAAAGCTATGAAATCTCCATCTACTTTTCCTTCCATCCATCCAAAAATTCAAAATTTTATGGTTTTGGGGATTCGAACCTCGGTCAATAATCAGATATTGAATCTCTAATCCCAGAATCCTTTGATGAATCCAAAAGCCGAATCCGTTGAAGAGTATTTGAGTTGGTATGAAGGACCAATTCGCGAAAAGCTGGAGCAGATCAGGGCTATTTTGAAGGAAGTAATCCCCGAGGCAAAGGAGGTGATCAGCTACCATATGCCTGCTTATCGTACTTCAGAGGTTTTGGTTTATTTCGCCGGAGCAAAGAATCACTTGGGCTTTTATCCAACCAATACTCCGATTGTAGAATTCAAAAAGGAACTCGAGGGCTACGTAACTTCTAAGGGAGCTATCCAGTTTCCCTACGACCAGCCACTGCCGGTGGATTTGATTAAGGAGATTGCAATCTTCAGGCTGGAAGAAGCCAAGTTCAGAGCCGAGAGAAAAAAGCCTAAGAAGTGACTATTCCAAGGTGAATATCCGGTCAACAGAATCCGGGATATCTTCCCGGTAGTGACTTACATAAATCAAGGTAAGTCCAGTTTTTTCGAGAATTTTTTCTATTGTGTGTTTGAAAATTTCCCTTTGTCTTTCGTCCATTCCCTGAGAGGCCTCATCCAGAATGAGAAGTTTTGGAGCTTTGATCAGTGCTCTGGCAAGGAGAGCCCAACGCTGATTTTCCAAGGGAATTCTTTGGATAGGATGGTGTAAAAAGGGTTTTAGCCGAAACAAATCAACCCATTCTTGGATTTTTGACTCTTGTTCAGAATTCAATTTCTTGAACAATCCCATGGTGTCAAAAAAGCCTGAGGCGATGACTTTGTAGACCGTTTGGTTGGCAGGAAAAAAGCGGACCAGCTCCGGTGCAACAAACCCGATCGGTTTTTTGACTTCCCAAATGCTTTCTCCCGATCCTCTTTTTCGTCCAAAAAGCCAAAAATTCTGTGAGTAGGCCTGTGGGTTTTCCCCGATCAAAAGACTGATCAAGGTGGATTTCCCGGAGCCGTTTTTACCCCTCAACTGCCATCGGTCTCCAGCCTCAATGGTCCAGTCGATTTGACCCAGAATTACTTTTTCACCATACTGAATATGGATATTTTCGAGGCGGATAACCTCCTCTTTTGGGATATGAAAATTGGCACAAAGTCTTTCCAGCAAATCCATATCCCAAGGCAACTCCTGAGTAAATCCAGAAGATTTGGGATATTCCTTAATAGGCCAAGTTTGGGTAATCTGTCCCAATCCCAATTGGGCGATATGGGTAATGCCGTCCGGAATTTCCGTCGACGGAATCGTAAGAAGGACATGAATTCCTTTAGAAATTATCTCTTTTAGAAAGTCACCAAAGGCAGCCCGACTTTCTTGGTCCAAGCCTGTCATCGGTTGATCCATGAGGTAGATTTTGGGTTGTCGAAGTAGTCCCAAAGCCAAGGCCAGGCGTCTTGTTTCTCCATTGGAAAGCTTCAGAATCGAAGAGTCCAAAAGGGGAGATAGGCGAAGCAAATCGGCTACCACTTCCAAGCTCCACGGGCCTGGAGTTGGGGTGGAATTTTGGATCAGATACTCTTTGACAGTGGCAGTTTCATCCGCCTCAGAACTGTTGAACCGTTGCTGAAAGTAGAAGTTTTGGAGGTTGGATTTGTTTCGGAATCGGTACTGTTGGGAGACATAAGCGATCAAGTCCCGGAAGCTGTGGACAATCCCTTCTTCGGTTTTTTGGATAATGTATTGGTCTGCAAAAGGTCTTTCAATCTTCCCTTCGGGCAGGTGAGTTGTCCCTCTTAAGGTCTCCAAAAATGCGGTCAACTCTCTTCCTGAATCCCCCGTGATGGCCCAATGTTCTCCTTCTCTCCAAGTGAAATTGAGATCTTCAAAGCTGGCTTTCCCAAGGTAATTCACTCGGGCATTTTCGATTTGAAGCAGAGTTTTGGAAGTCAAGGATTTAGGTTTTGAGATACTGATCTAATGTAAGTCCTTTTGAATTGATAATGAAAAAGAAGGAGTTTTTGCTTCAAATTGATCTAAAAGTAGAGTCATTTAATTAATTGATTATCATAAAGTAAAAAGGCTTTAGCTAATTGGTTGCTAAAGCCTTTTTTTATCAATCATTGGGATAGGGTACATACACAAAACTGGTAAATGCCCCGTCGATCACAAAGAGACAACAGAATTCGTCGGGGTCTTTGTAGGCTTTTTTAAACTCATCTAAAGCTTCTTCGGCGATCAGTTTCCGCTGCACAAATTCATCCACGTAAGTGATGAAATAATTCCAGTCCAGGTCTTTCTCCGCCTTGCCGATAAAGATCTTTCCTATGGGTTGCATGTCCTTAGAAATCGGGAAAATCGGATAGTCGGAAAATCCTCTGGACCGCACTTGATAGGAGGCCTCTTTGAGCACATCACAGATCTTGACAAAGTCGCTGGTAATCGTGCCGAGGTATTTACCGCTGAGTTCGGGATCGTTGAAATCTGAGATCATGATTTGAGGGTTAAGCGTACGACATTTTCGACATGGTAGGTCTGGGGAAACATGTCCACGGGTTGGACTTTTTCTACCTGATATTTTTCTCCTAAAAGTGCCAAATCACGAGCCTGCGTGGCCGGGTTGCAGGAGACATAGACGATGGTCGGAGCCTCGAGACGGAGGAGCATTTGAACTACCTTTTCATCCATCCCTGCCCGTGGCGGATCGGTGATGATTACGTCCGGTTTGGCATGGGTAGAGATGAACTCTTCGTTGAGGATATCCTTCATGTCCCCAGCGTAGAAAAGGGTGTTTTCAATGCCGTTGATTTGGGAGTTGAGTTTGGCGTCTTCGATGGCCGCTTCGACGTATTCGACCCCGATTACTTGCTTAGCTTGTTTAGCCACAAAGTTGGCAATCGTGCCGGTTCCGGTGTATAGATCATAGACCACTTCATCACCTTTCAGTTGGGCAAAATCTCGGGCTACTTTGTAGAGTTCGTAAGCCTGCTCGGAGTTGGTCTGATAGAAAGACTTGGGACCGATTCGAAATTTCAATCCTTCCATCTCCTCTTCGATATAAGGAAGTCCTGAAAAGGTCACCAACTCCAAGTCATGGAAGGTCTCGTTGCCTTTGGTGTTGATGACGTAGAGGAGGGAGGTGATAGATGGGAATTGCCTTCTCAAAAACTCCATCACCAGCTTTATTGACTCTTGGTCATTTTCTCCAAACTGGACAATAACCATCGTCTGATTGGTGCTGGTCGTCCGGATAATGAGATTTCGGAGTAAGCCAACTTGCTCCCGGATATCGTAAAAGCTAAGCTTGTTTTCCAAAGCAAATTCCCGGAGTGAGTTTCTAACCTCATTTGAGATCCCACCTTGCAAATAGCAATGCTCGATATCGATGATCTTATCAAACATCTTCGGGATATGGAAGCCCAATGCATTTCGGTCAAATTCTTCCTCAGAGCGGATTTGATCGAGAGTCAACCACTTTTTATTGGAAAAAGTAAAGTCGAGTTTGTTGCGGTAGTATTGGGTCTTTTCCGAACCCAAGATCGGTGCCACTTCCGGGATAGGCACTTTGGCTATTCGCTGAAACTGATCCAAAACTTGCTGACGCTTATAGGTCTTTTGCAGGTCGTAGTTGATGTGTTGCCATTTGCAGCCTCCGCAGGTACCAAAGTGGGAACAGAAAGGTTCGATCCGGTCTTTGGAGAACTCATGGAATCGGATCGCTTCCCCTTCCATAAAGGAGCTTTTTCCTTTGGTAATCCGAACATCTACCACGTCTCCCGGTGCGACGTTGGAGACAAACACCACCTTGCCTTCATGATGTCCCACGCATTTCCCTTCGGAGGCGATGCGCTCGATCAGTAGGTTGGTGATGACCTTATTTTTCATTTTTCTCGACATGGGCGCAAAATTAGGGAAAATGAGGCAGAAGACCTTTGGGGTTTTCAAAACCCCGAAGGTCTAGGATTAAATGAATTCGTCAATTCCCTCGATTCCCTATCTTTACCCTCAAATTTTACCCATGAATTTCAAAGACAAAGTCGTCATCATCACCGGTGCCACTTCTGGAATCGGCGAGGCCTGCGCTGAGGTATTTGGTCGACAAGGTGCCAAAATCGCCATCACCGGAAGAAATCCCCAAAAGCTGGAGCAGACTACCCTAAAACTCCGGTCGCAACACATCGAAGTTCTTCCAATCCTCGCAGATGCCGGTTCCGAAGCTGATAATCAACGAATGGCTGAGGAGACACTTTCGCATTTTGGCCGGATCGACATCCTGATCAATAATGCGGGGATTTCCATGCGAGCACTTTTTCAGGATCTGGACTTGGAGGTTTTCAGGAAGGTTATGGATACCAATTTCTGGGGTACGGTCTATGCTACCAAGTTTTGCCTTCCGGCTATTTTGGAGTCCAAAGGCTCGATCATTGGTATTTCTTCGATCAATGGCTACCGAGGCACTCCGGCACGCACGGCCTACACAGCAAGTAAATATGCTATGAATGGCTTTTTTGAAGCACTTCGGACCGAAGTTATGAAAAAAGGCGTCCATGTTCTCGTGGTGGCTCCTGGCTTTACATCCTCTAACATCCGAAATACAGCGCTCACTGCTGACGGTTCCTCTCAGGGTGAATCTCCCCGTGACGAGTCGAAAATGATGACCTCGGAGGAAGTGGCAGAACATATTTTGAAAGCTACCCGCAAACGGAAGCGAGATATCGTTTTGACTTCTCAGGGTAAATTGGCTGTGTTTCTAAACAAATGGATGCCGGGAATTCTCGACGGAATTGTCTATAATCAGATGGCCAAAGAAAAAGACTCGCCCTTTAAATAAATGCCCGAATCCATCTTCCAAACCTACCTGAATCGGCTCACGGATCTGTCAATTAAAAACAGATCTTTGTATTTGCCGAAGTTGGAAGGGTATGGGATGCTGGATTTTCGGGATTTTGATTTTTTGACTGGGGAACCTGCCTTTGAAATTCTCAGAAAGTCCATCGAAGGTAAAAAGAAAATCACGCTCACACCTGATCTCGATCCGAGGTCAGGGGATGCCAATCAGGTGTCCAAGTCACTTTCCCGAATGGCTTTTCGGGACCAGTTGACTCAGGAAGAAACCGGGGAGCAAAGTCTCTATCTGGCCTGGCTCTTTGCCGAGGGAAAGCTGATCAACGGGCAGATCATCCGCAGTCCTTTGCTTTTAAAACCTGTTCAACTCAGTAAGGAAAATGGCTTTTGGAGCTTGATTTCGGAAGAAAACTGGCAATGGAATCCTGCGTTTTTGCTGGCTTGGAGGCATGCCACTGGTCAGCAGTTGTCTGATGATTTTTCTGATGAACTTCTGGAAAATCTGCCCAAGGATGCGCTGGAGTTTCGGACGGCATTGGCCAAACAAATTCCCGAGCATTTCGCTATTCAGGTTCAATCCAACCTGCTGGAGGATCAGATTCTTCCTTTTCCTAATTCCCAGATTTCTCTTGATCAGGAGCGTTTTTCCGAAGGAAAAGTGAGCCTAAAACCTTATGCGGTATTGGGTCAATTTGCCCAAAAGGGGAGTTTTTTGTTTTCAGATTACGAGATCTTGATGCAAGACCATTCCGAAAGTTCGCTGGAGGAATTGTTTCAGCACCTTTTTCTTTCTGAGGAAAAGGAAACGCAGATTCGGGAGGAAAATCTTTTTCCGGTCTTTCCCCTTGATGCTTCCCAGGAAAGCGCATTGATCAAAGTTCGCCAAGGAAAAAGCCTGGTGATCCAAGGTCCTCCCGGAACCGGAAAGTCCCAATTGATTGCCAATCTGATCTCGGATTATATCGCAAGAGGTAAAAAAGTCCTGCTGGTTTCCCAAAAGAGGGCCGCTTTGGATGTGGTATTTGAGCGATTGGAAAAAGCAGGTTTCGGTTCTTTCCTTGGTTTGGTTCATGATTTTCGGGGAGATCAGAAAGCCCTTTTTGAAAAGATCAAAACCCAGATTGAGTCTGTCGAGAACTATCAAAGTCAAAATCGGGGAATCGATGCGATCCAATTGGAGCGGGAACTCAGCCTGCTTTCCAAAACAATTTCCAGACTTTCGGTAAAGTTTGAAGAACTTCGAACGGCCCTATTTGATGAAAAGCCTGCCGGGCTTCCTATTAAAGCGCTTTACCTTCAGGCGGATTTGCGCCAAGCCTCATTTTCGCATCCTCTTTTGCTTCAACTGGACATGGAAAAAGCAAAGACTTTTGAACAGGATTTGCGGGTTTACACGGGCTATCAGGAAAAATTTAAAGGAAATTTTTGGGAAAAACGTCACTCTTTTTCGAGGGTTCAACCCGCTGATTTTGCCCAAATTTCTGGTGCGCTAAATGGAATTGAGAATCATCGAAAACAGCTTCCTGAAGTTCTGAAGGGTGAAAAAGGTAAAAATGTTCTTTGGTCCGTCTGGTCTAGTCGGGGGTTTTTGGAGAAGGTTGAAAAGCTTCAGCTTACTTTAAATGATCTTGCTGATCCGGAGAGAGACTTTGCCTTGGTCTTTCAATCCAAAGAACAAAAAGCTCTTCTCAAGATTCGGAAATTTCTGATTCAGGCAATAGCGACTTCTCAAAGCTGGAAACTGGAGTTGGGACCTGATTTGGCAGGTTTGAGCAAGGAACTGGAACCATTGATTCCGCTTTCAAAAAGTTTTTTCGGAAAGCTTCAGGCTAGGTTTTCCAAGTCGAAATTTCCGCTGGTTTTTCGAGCCTTAGCCCAAAATTACCTGACTTTTGAAACTCAGCTCCTTCTTGCTATTCAGCTAGAATCCGAGTCAAAAATCCAGATTCAAGCTCAGGCATCTGAGCTGCCGAAATCGTATTTTTTTAGTCCCACGGGGCAATTTTCAAGTGATTTGATTCAAGTTGAAAAGCTTCTGGCTTGGAAAGAAAACTGGGAAGCCATTTTTGAGATTCAGGAATTGTTGGATTGGAAAAAGCTAACCTTTTCAGGGTTTAGAACTGCTTTGGATCAGATTCAGACTTGGTCTGAAAGCTTTTCATCTGATTTGGTGTCCTATCGGCTTTGGTTGCATGAAGCGCAGTTTTTGGCACTGATGGAAAATGGTTTGGAAAAGGCATTTTACGAGAATCCGCTGAATTGGCCATCGGTTTTTGCTGAATTGAAGGCCTTTGATCAGTTTTTGGAAGAATGGAAATTCAGAGAATTGGGTGAGCATTTGGTGGAGAACTTTTCCGATTTGAGCTTGATTCAGCATATTTCAATCTTTTGGAATTCTTGGCGATTGGCTTGGATAGGGGAGATTGAGCGGCAGCATCCGGTGTTGAGCGAAATGGGGTCCCTGCGTCTCAGTCATGAAATGGAGGAACTCAAAACTTCCATTCTTGAAAAGCGAAAAAATACCCGGCATTTGGCTTTGCTCAGGCTTCGGGAGCGGGTGGCCGAGCACCTGGATTACAATAGACTGGGCAATCGCCTGACTTATCGGGAACTGCTTCATCAAGTCAGTAAAAAGCGCCAAAAATGGTCTATCCGGAAGTTGGTGGAAGAGTTGGGAGAAGAGGTCTTTCGGGTGCTTCCATGCTGGTTGGGCAGTCCGGAGACAGTCTCGGCAGTTTTTCCAACAAGTCAAGTGTTTGATTTGGTCATATTTGACGAGGCTTCCCAGTGTCCTGTCGAGCGAGGCTTGCCGGCTATGCTGCGAGGAAAACAGGTGGTTGTGGCCGGTGATTCCAAACAGCTTCGACCTTCGGATTTTTATCAGGTGAAGTGGGAAAATGAGGAAGAAGGGATGGAGTACGAAGCTGAGTCTTTGCTGGAGTTGGCAGGCCATTTTTTTGAAAATTTGCAATTGAAAGGGCATTATCGCTCTGCAGACCCTGCTTTGATTCACTTTTCCAATTCACATTTTTATGGAAATCGACTTGAAACCTTGCCTGATTATGACACGGTCAAGGCTGGAAAAACTCCTTTTTTCTGGGAAAAAACAGAAGGAATCTGGGAAAATCAGATCAATCGAACGGAAGCGGAAGCGGTCTCGAATCGAATTCAGGTGATTTTGAAAGAGACTCCCCAAGACTCCATTGGGATTGTAACAGGTAATTATTTTCAGATGGAGCTGATTCGGGAACTGCTTTGGAAAGGAGGTTATCAGGATGCAGTCATCAAAGTTCGGAATATTGAAAATGTGCAGGGCGATGAATTCGATCAGGTGATTTTGTCTTTGGGGTACGCGTCTAATCGGGAGGGAAAATTGGTGACCAATTTTGGTCTCTTGGGCAAATCCGGTGCTGAAAACCGGTTGAATGTCGCCATCACCCGCGCCAGGAAAATGCTCCATGTCATTTCTTCCATCGAGCCGGAGGATTTCCGTCCCGGTCAATTGAGTAATCCGAGTTTGTCCTTGCTTCGGGAGTTTTTGGCTTTTGTGAAAGCGCAAAGCAAGACACGGAAGATTCCTGCCCTAGAGGTCAAAGTACCTGGTTTTGAGTTGGATTGGAGTTTGAAGAATCAGCTATTAAATAAAGATGATACTTATTCCAAAGAGATTCCTTCTGCGGTGATGGATTTGATGAAAACTGATTCCGATGGAAATCAGACTGCGATTTTGACCGACGATCAACGGTTTTTTGATGCACCTTCAGCCAAAGCAGCTATGGCTTACCATCCGATTTTACTGGAGGAAAAAGGCTGGAAATGGGAGTGGATTTGGAGCAGATTCTGGAAGGCAGAAAGATGAAGTCAGAAATCTGAAGAAAGTTAACAGTAGGCAGTCTCAGTAGGCAGATTTTGGAAGACTGATGGCTTAAATTAGAAAACTGATAAGAATAAGCAGTTTCGAAGTTCTGAATTTATGTCGAGAGAGAAGTTTAAATTATTAAGGGGCTGGATTAACCATTGAAAAAGCATAAAGCAAATCGCGACTATCTTTTACTGATTATTTTATAGGGAGTGATTTATCATTCCTTATAATATATTTTTTGATTTAATGAATGAATATTGATTCATAAAATAATTTTGAAATTCCAGAAGTCTCGCTTATGTCTAGCGTCTTACGTCTATCATCTTTATTCATATTTTTGATTGATTTTTCATTCATTAAATTGTAAAAATGAGTTTTATGTATGATATTTAATGCATGGATATCGCGCAGCTTTCAGATATGGCCATTCTTCGCATGATCGGGGACTTCATCAAAAAGAAGCGGATGGCCCTCAATAAGACTCAGGATGAGATGGCTACAGAGGCCGGGATGAGTCGTTCTACCCTCAGTTTGCTTGAGCGCGGGGAGAAGGTTCATTTGCTGACTTTGATTCAGGCGCTTCGGGTTTTGGATGAGTTGCAGTTGCTCGAGGCTTTTGAGGTACGTCAGCAGATCAGTCCTCTCGAATACATCAAGCTCCAAAAGAAATATCAGCGGCAGCGGGTAAGGCATCCGGATATCGCAGCCGAGGATGATCGTCCTTCAGAATGGTAGTCGCAGCGGAAGTTTGGCTTTGGGATCGCTTGGCTGGTGCAATCCTTTGGGATGAGACACAGCAATTGGCAAGCTTTGAGTTTGATCAGGGCTTTTTGCGCTCGGGCTGGGATATAGCACCTGTCACTATGCCGCTGAGACAGGGCAAGCGTTTGTATTCTTTTCCGGAAATCAGGCGAGGGCGAAATGATGCCTTTGATACCTTTAAAGGCCTTCCCGGACTTTTGGCGGATATGCTTCCCGACAAATACGGCAATCGGCTCATCAATGCCTGGCTGGTGCAAAACGGCCGACCAACCGACAGTCTCAACCCTGTGGAATTGCTTTGTTTTATTGGAAAGCGGGGAGTAGGGGCACTTGAGATCAAGCCTTCACTTCGATCAGAAAGCAGTACTTCGAGTAATCTGGAACTGGATAGTCTGGTATCCATCGCCAACAAAATCTTAAACAGTCGTGAAAGTTTTCAAACCGACCTTTCTCAGGAGGAGGAAGAGGCCTTGGCCGACATTCTTAAAATCGGAACTTCTGCAGGAGGTGCTCGTGCAAAGGCAGTAATCGCATATAATCCTAAAACCGGGGAAGTAAAAAGTGGACAGGTGAAAGCCCCCAAAGGATTTACCTATTGGTTGATCAAATTTGACGGGGTGACGGACAGTCAGTTTGGAGCTTCGGTGGGGTATGGTCGGGTAGAAATGGCTTATTATCTGATGGCCAAAGAAGCTGGAATCGAAATGAATGAATCCCGGCTTTTGGAGGAAAATGGGCGGGCTCACTTCATGACTAAGCGATTTGATCGGACCGATACCGGTGACAAAATCCACATGCAAAGCTTATGTGGGATGCGACATTTTGATTTCAATCAGGTGGGCGTTTACAGCTATGAGCAGGTTTTTGAAACGATGCGGATGTTGAGATTGTCCTATCCTGAGGCAGAACAGATGTTTATCCGTATGGTCTTCAATGTCCTTGCCCGCAATTGCGATGACCATACCAAAAACTTTGCTTTTCTGATGAATCAAAGCGGAAAGTGGACACTTTCTCCAGCCTTTGATATTTGCCATGCCTATCGGCCCGGGAGCTTATGGGTGAGCAGCCAATCCCTTCAAGTCAATGGAAAAAGGGAAGGAATAGGCGATGTGGACTTTCTGGAAATAGCCCGGAAAATGAATATCAAAAAGCCGGAAGAAAAGATCGGTCAGGTCAGAAAAGCAGTGAAGCGGTGGAATGAATTTGCTGATGAAGTCCAAGTCGATCCCAAACTCCGGGATTCGGTCCAAGCGACTCTTTTGGTTTAGTCTTGGGGTTTTGCCCCTGCTCCTCTGAGATTGACCAGTTTGTTCAAGGTCTGAAACCAAAATGGAGCACCCACAATTCCTGCGATAATCGAGAAAATCAATCCTAAAATCTTGTTTGTGAATTCTCTGAAACTCAGTTCCCCGTCCCCTTTTTGCCATCCAAAGGGAAGCTTTGTAGCATCCAAAGATGCCTGTATTTCCTTTAATTCATTGATTTTAAGATCAATTTTGGCTTCTGTGCTTAAGGAATCAGGAAGAGCAGCTTGATTATTTGGATCGAGATTCTCAATATTCTCACTGATCCGATCTGCTAATGCCGCGGACTCTGCGGGGTGGTTGTATAGATATTGGATAATGTTGATTGAGTCTACGTTGAGGAAAATGACCACAGCTGTTGAAATGATGACGATGAAAAATTGAGCTTTCTTTTTGTAGGTTCCGGAAATCCTGTCCATGCAGTCATTAAACCAGCCTTCAATATCTCTCCGTACATCCTCTAGGCCATTTTTGGCTTCTGAAATGCTTTGAAGCAATCTTCTTTTCAAATCCTCGGGAAGGTCTGAAGCTCCTACAGATTCTTTAAGGGATACCAAATCATAAGGCATTTCTTTTTTGTTGACCAAGTCCAGTAAGACTCCCGAAAAAACCTTGGAAGGGATATAACTTGCCCTTCTTCCCTGGGCAGTCAACCCGTCAATTAATCTGTGATTAAGGAATTTTTCTCCCAGATTATTTTCCCGAAAAGTATCCTTAAGCCACTTTTCCAGATTTTCGGCCCTCAGGTCCAGATAGTGGGCAATCAATTCTTGGATGGTCGAACAGGCTAGGGCAATCAGAAAGTAAATAAAAACCAGACCGATGACAAGGTTGAGGATAGAAGAGAAGTCCATGGATAAGAATTTATGGTTGCAACTGGAAAAATTTACCTTGATTTACAGAATATACTTCTGAAAATCAATAGGTTGCTGGAAATTTTTTACGCCAAGTCCAAAGCCAATAAAACCCTAATTTCCGCAAGGATTGGCCATAATCGGAGCAAGTTCCTGATTGTAGACATTCATTTTTTTAAAGAAAACCTGCTGGGAATCGTCTCCATATTGCCTGTCGATTTCTGTGAATTTGTCATAAATCCCTTCGAAAATCGCCAACAGCCTTTTTTGACAATCCATCGTTTTTTGCTTTGCATCCCGCTCTTTAGAGTCCAGGGAGTTACCCAGAAGGGCTTTTTCATCTTTCAAAATGCTTTCCTTGAGTTCAAGCTTTTGAATTTCCACAAATTCATTCCCTTCAAACATGGACTCCATTGCATCCTTTGCTGATTCTATGGAACCTTGTTTTTTACTAAACTCCTTAGACTTGCTGATAGCCTTGGATTCCAAAACCTTCCTTTTTTCTAAAATCTGCTTTTTGATTTCTACAATTTCCACATCGATTTGTGCTCTTCGGACACTGTTTCCTTCTGGCGAAGCTGTGGCCAGGCGCTGTCTGGCAGCAGCCTCCTGCCTGGCTAGAGCATCTTGCTCTTTGGCTCTGGCTGCATCCATTTTTTCGCCGGTCTCTATGATTTTTTCCTCGATCTTTTGTTGCAGTGGGGTGTAATCTTTTCCATTGAAAGAAAGGTTTACATCTTCGATTTTTTCCAGTCTGGAGACATAATCATCACTTTCCCAGCCGGTGATCAAGTAGGTTTGGTTTTCAAAGAAAACATAGCCTATTCCAAAAGGACTCATGATCAGCATTCGATTTTCAGGATTCATCTGAAAGTCTGTGTTTTTGGAAAACCAAACCAACATATGGCCACCTTCTTCCAGATTTACTCCTTGAAAGCTTTCTGATGGAAATTGAGATTTATCACCCACGTAGGTTTTATTTCCATCCCGCTCCATGTAGTCTTTGAAAAATTGGGGCTCTGTGACTCCTTCCAGGTAATCCGGCAAATAGGAAAGCATTTCCCAAGTAATCATGGCGATTTTGTCTCCGGTTCGCTGTCGGGTCGAATAGGTAAAAAACTCCCCCGTTTCCAATTCCACAGCAAAGTCCATTTCATTGAACAATTCCGAACCTTTTTGTCGCTTGAGCTGCTCGGCAAGATCTTTATCCATTCCGAACAGGCCATTTTTGGTGTTCATGTAGAAATAGGAATTGACTTGGATCTCGGAGGTTTTGGCCGTGAAGTAGAATTTTTTGTTGAAGAAAAATTCCTGATCAAGGGTGAAAGGGGACTTGAGTGAAATCTCCTGCAATTGGAATTTGTCCTTATCCGATTTTTCCTTAAGGCCTTGAGGCACTTGTGCTAGGGAAAAGTGGAAAATTAGACTAAAAACCAGGGAAAGTGCGACGCGGGTCATAGTGACATTCTTTTCCCCTAACTAGCAAGTCTAGTCGAAAAGTCCCTGTAAAAACCCGCTAAAATCACATATATCCCACTATGCTATAAACGGTAATTCCGATCCATTCCTTAACCAACTTGTGCCAATAAGAAATGGAATCCGCATCAGGAAAGAGCAAGGCCGGTAAATCATATTTCACCTCATGGGAATAATAGTCCACTGGGAAAGTCACTGTTTGCAACCCAACTTGATCAAAACATCCCTTAGCCCGCTTCATGTGAAAAGCCGAGGTAATCAATACAAATTCCTGATCGGTGGAGATTCCATTTTTCTCCAAAAAGGCCTTGGTAAACTGTGCACTTTGGGCTGTGTTTTTACTCTGATCTTCGATTAGAATATCCGATTCAGGCATTCCAGTCATGAGCAAAAACCGTTGGAGCACTTCCGCTTCCGATTGGGGATTGACTGGATTTAGGCCTTGACCTCCGGTAATCAGGATTTTTTTGATTTTGCCCATGCGGTAGAGTTGGAGGGCATGGGTGATGCGGTCGGCCCCTTTATTGAAAAAGGTTCGGTCGTAAGCGGTTTTGCTCAAGTTGGTGACTCCGGTGAGGACAATGCCGATTTCATGGGTTTCAATTTCTTCAAAAGACTTGAAATCGGGTTCCCAAGCCAATAAAGCCAGATTGGAAAGGAAGGGATTGGTGAAAAAAAGCAAGAGTCCGATTCCTGCCCAAAGCAGCTTTTTACCCCATTTTCTCTTTAGAAAAATCATCCCTGAGACAATCAATATCAACACAATCGTAAGAGGCATCGCCAAAAAACTCAGAAACTGGGAGAGGTAGAAGAACATGTAGGTGTGATAATTTTATTGACAAAAAAGGGTTTTAATGATCAATTTTCAAATTCAATGGACAATGTTCAAGGTCGTTGCGATTCTTGACCATTGGTAATTGAGTTTGGTTATTGATAATTGGGCATTGATTTTTCTCCCAAGGTAATTATGGTAAATTGAATCAATAATTTAGAGCATGATGGAAAAGGATATTCGTTGGATTCAGCGCTTGGATAACTTTCAAAAGGCAGTTAATCTGCTATTGGAAGTAGAATCGATGGATTTGGGCGAGCTTTCTCAATTAGAAAAGGAGGGGATTGTCCAGAGATTTGAATATACCTTGGAATTGGGATGGAAGACGCTGAAGGATAAAATGGAGTCAGACGGCTTGATTTTGGATCGGATTTCTCCAAAAGTAGTGTTAAAGGAAGCGTTTCAAACCAAATACATTGATCAGATTGATATTTGGATGGAGATGATTAATGACAGAAATTTGCTGAGTCATAGTTATGATCTGGAGACTTTCGAATCGGTAATTCCTGATATTCAGTCTATTTACACACCTTTATTAGCCACTTTGGCAAAAAATCTTTCGGAAACGCAATGATGAAAAACTTTGGCCTAAGCGATAAATCCTTCGAAATCCTAACGAGCATTTTTAGTACTTGCCCTGCTATTTCTGAGGTGAAAGTTTATGGATCTCGTGCCAAAGGAACTCACAACGAACGAAGTGATTTGGATTTAGTGATCATGGACGATCTCGACCGAAAGACTTTGGGTAATATTTGGATGGAGATTAATTCCAGTGATTTTCCCTTAACCGTCGATCTTCAAGTTTGGAAGGATATTAAAAATGAAAACCTGAAAGATCACATTCGTAGGGTCGGAAAGCTGTTATATTCCGCTTCACGACAGAAAATCAGGGTTTAGCTCATTTCGTGAATCTGTTGCTAATTAGCAAATTCCCTCCAACAACAGCGAAAATCAATCCTGTCAAAGTGACTATCAGGGTAACTTCTGAACTTAATTTGGGACTCTCAAACCAAATAGAAAGGACATAGGAAAGAAGGGAAATCACCCCCATAACGGTAAACAATAGAAAGCCAAAAAAGGGTAATCTATTCATCTCTGCGTTTTCTCGCTCTTTTTGAGATAGGCTATTGTACCCGGCAAGGATATTTGGATAAACTCTGATGATGAGTCCAACTGTCAAAAAAATAACACCTGAGATAATTGATCCCATGATTTTCTGGTTTTAGCGTAGTTGTTAAATCGTACTTTTAAGATAGTTGAAGAGCTTTGAAAAACAAGTTTTTCACTAATTTATTATTACCACCATTATTTTATCGGCTATCTGTATTTTTGACCATGCTTTCAGACCAACCTAACCTAGTACCTCATTTAGAAAAACTGGCCGCCCAATTGGAGGGCAGTTTGCAGTTTGACCGACTCACCCGGACCCTGTATGCCACTGATGCTTCCGTCTATCGGGAGATGCCTTTGGCCGTGGCTTTTCCCAAGTCTGAGTCGGATATTCAAAAGCTAATTCAATTTGCTACCGAGCATGGCACCTCGTTGATTCCCCGGACAGCCGGAACTTCCCTTGCCGGGCAATGTGTGGGTAATGGTATCGTGGTCGATGTATCCAAGCATTTCACTCAAATCTTAGAATTCAATAAAGAAGAGCGCTGGGTTCGTGTACAGCCGGGGGTCGTTCGCGATGAGCTGAATCGATTCTTGAAGCCTCATGGTCTCTTTTTCAGTCCGATTACGTCCACTGCAAATCGTGCGATGATAGGGGGAATGGTTGGAAATAACTCTTCAGGGACCACTTCGATTGTATATGGGGTGACTCGGGACAAGGTGATTTCCCTGAATACCATTCTAAGTGATGGGAAGAAGGTGGTGTTCGGAGAGATATCTCAGGATGAGTTTGATCGTAAATGCGGGCAAAAAGACCTTGAGGGCACGATTTATCGTCAAATCTTCGACGAGCTCAACAATCCCGAAATCAAGGAAGAAATCCATGCCCAATTTCCCAAAAAGTCCATTCATCGCCGAAATACTGGCTATGCGGTCGATGAATTGCTAAAGGCAGAGCTTTTCGAAGGCAAGGAAAAATTCAACTTCTGTAAGTTGTTGACAGGTTCGGAGGGGACTTTGGCTTTTACCACCGAAATTAAAATCAGCCTAGACCCACTTCCTGACCCGGTGGAAATAGTAGTCGCAGCCCATTTTGAAAGCATTCATCAGAGTATGAAATCCGCTCAGGTCGCCATGAAGCATCCGGCAACTGCGGTGGAACTGATGGATAAAATCATTTTGGACTGCACCAAAGAAAGCATCGAATATTCCAAAAACCGCTATTTCGTTGAGGGTGATCCAGAGGCGATTTTGATGATTGAGTTTCGGGGCAAAACGCTGGAAGAAGCCATGGCCAAAGGTGAGGCGTTGGTAGCTGACTTGAAAGCAGGCGGTTATGGCTATGCCTATCCAATTATCGAGCCGGCCAAAGTTGCCTCTGCATGGGCTCTTCGAGCGGCAGGGTTAGGATTGTTGGGAAATATTCCCGGGGATCCCAAGGCTGTTGCTTGTATTGAAGATACGGCAGTAGATATTGAAGATTTGGCCGATTACATTGACGAGGTCGATGCGATGATGGAAGGTTTTAACCAAAAGCCGGTTCACTATGCCCATGCGGGTGCAGGTGAGATTCACCTTCGGCCTATTTTGGATTTGAAGAAAGCCGAGGACGTGGAGGAGTTTTACCAAATTTCCTTGGCCTCAGCCAAATTGGTTAAGAAATACCAAGGTTCGCTTTCCGGGGAACATGGAGACGGACGGGTGCGAGCGGCTTTTATTCCGCTGATGGTAGGAGAAAAGAACTATGAGCTTTTCCGTCGAATCAAATACACCTGGGACCCGAAAAACATTTTCAATCCAGGCAAAATCGTGGATGCGGCTCCCATGAATCAATTTCTCCGTTATGAACCGGGAATGAAAACTCCCGAGCATCAGACGGTTATGGATTTTTCCAATGTGGGGGGAATTCTTCGTCTGGCAGAAAAGTGCAACGGATCCGGAGATTGCCGAAAGCTGCCGGGTTCTGGAGGGACGATGTGTCCGAGCTATATGGCTACCCGAAATGAGCGGGATACTGTGAGAGGACGGGCCAATACATTACGTGAGTTTTTGACTTTGGATAAAAAGGAAAATGCCTTCGACCATCCCGAGATCAAAGAGGCCCTAGACCTTTGCTTGAGCTGTAAAGGCTGTACCGCCGAGTGTCCCTCCAATGTGGACATGGCGAGCATGAAGGCTGAATTTCTCTACCAATACCAAAAAACGAACGGAGTACCGCTTCGATCCAAGGCTTTTGCCTATATCAATGAACTGAATGGACTGGGCTCTATCGTGCCAGGAATTGCCAATTTCTTCCTGAGTAATTCTCTAACCGGGGGATTGATGAAATCGGTCTTAGGAGTGGCTCCCGAGAGAAATTTGCCGGAGATTAGTTCCATCAGTCTCCGAAAGTGGTACAAAAAGAATTATACCTCCCTTGCTGGACCTGCAAAGCCGATCAAGTCCGTGTACTTTTTCGTCGATGAGTTTTCCAATCACAACGATACCCAAATCGGGATAAAGGCGATTTCCCTGTTGAAAAAACTGGGCTACGAAGTCAAGGTGATCGATCATGAGGAAAGCGGTCGTTCCGCACTTTCCAAAGGTTTGTTGCTCAAGGCCAAAAAACATGCAGAAGCCAACGTGAGGATTTTCACAGATTTGATCGATGGAAATACCCTGTTGATCGGTTTAGAGCCTTCGGCGATCTTGAGCTTCCGGGATGAATATCCACGAATTGTCAGTCCTGAGTTGGTGCCTGCAGCGAAGAAACTCAAGTTTCATGTGAAGTTGATCGATGAGTTTTTGGGTCAGGAAATAGCTGCCGGAAACATCAAGGCGGAGCAATTCACTACCAAAACCCAAAAGATCAAGCTCCACGGGCATTGCCATCAGAAAGCACTTTCTTCTTTGACCTGGACGCAAAAGATCCTTTCCCTTCCTGCGAACTATTCTGTAGAAACGATCCCAAGTGGTTGCTGTGGGATGGCAGGCAGCTTTGGCTATGAGGCTGAACATTATGAAGTTTCTCAGCAAGTGGGAGAGTTGGTGCTATTTCCGGCGGTAAGAAAAGCCGAATCAGATACCCTCATCGCTGCGCCAGGAACTTCTTGTCGTCATCAGATTGCCGATGGTACGGGACGCAAAGCCAAGCATCCGGTGGAGATTCTTTGGGAGGCGCTCAACCTTTGATCCCGAACCTTCGGGATCGAAGGTTTTGTAGCCTTTGCTATCCTGCTTCTCCGGAAGCAGGATTTTTGCTTTTACAGCCTTTCCAAAAGCTGAATGGGTGTCAAAATGGGAAGATGCGGCTTGGAATGTTTTAAAAATTTCTGATCGTTGGTCACGATTCCTTCCATATCAGAATTACTGCAAATAAAATAGGGGATAGCATCCTCGATATCATCAAATTCTGATTCAATAGCACTCAAAACTTCGTATTTGGAACCATCCAAGAAATCAAACCTTCTAGCAATTACCCCGGCGATTTGTTTGGTTACTTCCAAGCCTTTTGCAAGCTCGAGGTAATAGCAACAGGTCTGTAGAACTGAAATGGAAACAAAACCTTGAATTTTCCCTTCTTCGAGTTTTTGGAATAGTTCGTTCAACTGATCTTGGTTGGGACTTCTTTCCAGAAAAAAATCCAAGATCACATTTACATCAAAGAAGATCTTCATAGCCCCATTTCTTCGCTTTTGCCCGGTAATATTCGTCTTTCCAATCCATTCCTTCTGGAAATTCGATCTTGGATTTTGGTAAGGACTTCATGTACTCCACCAATGTCATCCCATTAGGCAAAGTGGGGCGAGGCTTGAGCAAAGTCTCAAAATGCTCCTGAACCAAATCTGATACGCTTCTATCTTTTGACTCAGCATAGGCTTTGATTTTTTCCAGAAGATTTTCCTCGATGGTGATGTTGAGTTTCTTTTTCATAGTTATGCGTATGAATGCTCTAATGTACGTATAAAAGTCTGGAAATGATGCCAATCTCCATAGCTAAAGCCTTTATAAATAGTGAACCAGATTTGCTTCAAAAAGTGTAATTCTTGCTTCCTTATCTTTGGATTCCCTAATTTTTTAAATGAGTAATTGGAAATCAGTCTGAATCAGCCTTTTCTCACCCGAACACTAAACAGCCAAACCATCAGGAAACAGGCAAAGGGAAGGAAGAAAGAAAAGTTTACCTCAGGAACTCCCAAAATTTGGGTATCCGTGTAGCCCTTTCCTCCCAAATCCAAAATCATCCCCTGCAATGTTGGCATAATCGCTCCCCCGACAATCGCCATGACTAAATAAGCCGCTGCAAACTTGGAATCCTCTCCCAATCCTTCCAAAGCGATTCCATAAATCGTGGGAAACATCAAGGACATGGCAAAGCTGATTCCTACCAGAGAATAAAGCCCAGTCATTCCTTCCAGAAAAATAGCGCCTAAGGTGAAAATCATGGCCAGAATGGAAAAGGAAGCCAATAATTTTGGAGGTGAAATGATACGGAGCAAAGCGGTGCAAATCCATCGCCCAATCAAGAAGACACCCAGGGAAGCATAGGCATAATTGACTGCATCATAGGTAGAAATCCCGATCGATTCTGCATACTGGTAGATATACGTCCAGACCATGATTTGCGCTCCCACATAAAACATCTGGGCTAGGGTTCCTTCCACAAAATTCCTATTTCTCAAAAGCCTTTTCATGGTAGGCCCAAAGTTGATTTTCCCATGAGAATCCTTGTTTTCGGGCATTTTGGCTAAGGCAATCACGACCAAAATTCCCAAAACCACCAAGCCCAACATCACATAAGGATTTCGAATCACCAGAAGATCATTGGTTCTTACTACGGCCTTGGATGCAGCGTCCAAGGTGTCATAAATCAAATTGCCATTTTCATCCAGATTATTGGATTGGAGGGAGTTGAGAATGAAAGTTTTGGCTACAAAAAGCCCTGCCAAAGCCCCCATGGGGTTGAAAGCCTGAGCTAAATTCAGTCGCTGAGTGGCAGTAGCTTCGGGCCCCATGGACAGGATATAGGGGTTGGCAGTAGTTTCCAAAAAGGCCAAACCAAAAGTCAAAATGTACAAGGCAGCCAAAAAGAAGCCATAGCTTTCCCAAGATGCTGCCGGAAAAAACAATAAGGCCCCGAAGGCATAAAGGCCCAAACCCAACAGAACCCCGGTTTTGTAGCTGTACTTTTTTATAAAAAATGCAGCAGGCAAAGCCATGGTAAAATATCCTCCGTAGAAAGCCAGTTGCACCCAAGAAGCCTGGGTATTATTCAATTCTAAAACCCTCTTGAATGCAGCCACCATCGGATTGGTGATGTCATTGGCAAATCCCCAAAGCGCAAATAAAGACGTGATCAGGACAAAGGGGAATAATAGGTTTTTTGGAACTAAGGCAGGTTTTTGGCTCATAAGGATCGGTCGAGATGGGTATAGCCACCGTCCACGTAGAGATGCTGTCCGGTGATATGGGAGGCCTTATCGGATAGAAGAAATATCGCCATGGCAGCGATTTCTTCTGAAGTAGTCATGCGCTTTCCCAGAGGGATTTTTTGGTTGATTTCTTCCAGTTTTTCATGAGGATTTGGAAAAGACCGGATCCAGGATTCATACATCGGAGTATAGACTTCGGCAGGTAAAATCGCATTGACCCGAATCTGGTAGGGTAGGAGTTCCACCGCCCATTCCCGGGTGAGGGCTAGTTGGGCTCCTTTGGCAGCCACATAACCTGAAGTCCCTCCCTGACCGGTGACGGCAGTTTTGGAAGAAATATTCACTATAGCCCCTTTACTTTTTTTCAGATAGGGAAGTGAAAAATGCGCCAAATGATAGTAGTGAAATAGGTTGTTGGCGAGGGATTGAGCAAATGCTTCCGGGCTTCCCTTTTCCAAACCAACTCCGTCATTGGCACCTGCATTGTTGACCAAGCCGTCGATTTTTCCAAATCGATTCATTGTATGGTCTACCACCTCTTTGGCTTGATCAGCAGAAAAAAGTCTAAAGGGAAGATGTAAAGCTTTTCCCTCAGCCAAATCAACCAAAGCTTTTCCTTCTTTTTCCGAAGGATCAATGATCACAGGAAAGGCACCTTCTTCGATGAGTCCTTTGGAAATAGCTCCTCCTATGCCTTTGGCACCGCCGGAAACCAGAATGACTTTCCCTTCTAAATTTAGATTCATGGCTCAGGATATTTGGTAAAATTCCAGTGCAGTTTCCCCCCAAATTCTGTCCTGCTCGGAGGAGGAAAGTTGGGAAGTGAAGTCTTCGATAACCCGAAAAACCTGTTCGTATTCTCCAGTCACCAAACAAACCGGCCAATCTGACCCAAACATTAAGCGATCCGGGCCGAATAGCTCCAAGCTGATTTCCAAATAGGGAAATAGGTCCTCAGGTTTCCATTTTTTCCAATCTGCTTCGGTAACCATTCCCGATAGCTTGCAAAAGACCAATTCCCGTTCAGCAAGGGGTGAAATCAGCTTTTTCCAATCTTTCCATTCTCCAGATTTGATATCCGGTTTGGACAAATGATCGATGACAAACCGCTGATTTGGGCATTTCTTTATCAATTCCAAAGCAGATTGAAGATGTCGGGGAAATGTCAGAAGATCGTATGTATAGCCTTTTTCGCCTAGTTTATGGATACCTCGGATGAATTCTTCCCGAAGCATGTATCGAGGGTCTTTGCTTTGCAAAACCTCCCTAAAGCCCACGAGATGAGGATTTTCGGTGTAGTTTTCCAAGACCTTTTCCAGGTCATCCCTGCCTAAATCTGCCCATCCTACAACTCCCAGAATCCATTCATGCTGATCCGCGAGATCGAGAAGAAAGTCCGTTTCACGCAAGCTTTCCTCAGCCTGGACTGCTATACAACCATCAATTTTGGCGTCTTGAAGCAGGGGAAAAAGATCTCCTGGAAGAAAATTTCTACGGATCCTTTTCATGTCATCAGTGATCCAGTCCTGTCTTTTGGGATCATACTCCCAAAAATGCTGATGGGAGTCGACTTTCATGCTTCCGGGTCGTTGATGGCTACTTGCTTGGAAACACCAAGTCCTTCAATACCGAGTTCCACCACATCTCCATCTTTGAGATATTGAGGTTCAGGCTTTAGGCCCATTCCTACCCCGGCGGGAGTTCCGGTAGAAATCACATCTCCTGGTAACAAAGTCATGTATTGGGATAAATGCTCGATCAATGTGGGGATATCAAAGATCAGGTCAGAGGTATTGCTGTCCTGAAGGATTTCCCCATTCAATTTGAGCCAAAGTCTCAGATTATGTGGGTCTTTAATTTCCTCTTTGGTGACCAAAACAGGTCCTAGAGGGGCGAAATGATCGGCACTTTTTCCTTTCACCCATTGACCTCCGTGGTGCAATTGGAAATCTCGCTCACTCACATCGTTGTGAAGGCAATACCCTGCGATATAGTCGAAGGCATTTTCCTTTTTTACATATTTTGCCCTTTTGCCAATGACTACTGCGAGCTCGACTTCCCAGTCTGTTTTTACTGAGTTTTTTGGAATAAAAATGGGATCATACGGACCGCAAAGGGAAGAGGTGGCCTTCATAAAAATGATGGGTACCTCCGGTACAGCCATTCCAGCTTCTTCAGCATGCTTTCGGTAATTAAGCCCGATGCAAATGATTTTGGAGGGTCGGGCAATCGGAGAGCCTAGCCGCAATCCTGTGGGGATTTCTTTGAGCTGTTTTTGGTTGGTATTTAGCCAATCAGTGAGTCGCTCTAATCCATCAGAATTAAAAAAATCTTCATTCCAGTCTTCTCCGAAACCGGAGCAGTCCAGGTTTATTCCTTCAGGTGTTTGAATGCCGGGAAGTTCTTTCCCTTTTTCTCCAAATCGAATAAGTTTCATGAGGTTATTTAGGTTTTTGGTTTGAAAGCTAAATGGAGACTACATTTTGAGGCCCATAAAACCTCCATCAATATTGAAATTGGCGCCGGTGATGAATCCTCCAGCATCTGAGCTGATAAAGTAAGCTAGTTCTGCGATTTCTTCCGGAGTTCCCATTCGACCTATGGGTTGGGTAGCGGCGAGCTTATCGTACATTTCCTTTTCCTTTCCGGGGTAGTTTTTAGCCAAAAACCCATCCACAAAAGGAGTATGGACCCTGCCTGGAGAGAGGCAGTTGCAGCGAATTCCCTGATCAACATAATCTCTGGCCACGCTCAAGGTCATAGACAGAACAGCGCCTTTAGTCATGCTGTAAGCAAATCGGTCGGGAATCCCAATGGTGGCTGCTACTGAACATAGATTAAGAATAGAGCCTCCGCCATTTTCTATCAGTTTGGGTAGGGCCGCCTTGATTGCGTGAAAGACTCCTTTGATATTGACCGAATATAATCTGTCAAAGTCTTCGTCGGTGGTGTTTTCTACCTTTCCGATATGGGAAATCCCGGCATTATTGATCAAGACATCTATTTTTCCCGGAATGGAATTGATCCCATGTCTTACGGCTTCGTAATCGGTTAGATTGATTTCTAGGAATTTTACCGGGTAGCCTTTTTCATGTTCCTCAAGTTGTAGCTTGGTTCCTTCCTGATGGTTGGTGTCAATAAAATAGACAGTACTTCCTTCTGCTGCGAATTTTTTGACCATGGCTAAGCCTATTCCGCTAGCTCCTCCGGTGATTAAGACAGTTTGGTGTTTCATAGGTTAATAAGCTTATAAACGAACCACTTCCCCTGTTTTCACCGAGTCGTCGCAGGCGAAGGCAATCTTCAGACTGTTCAGCGCATCGTCTAAGTGGTCAGTTAAATCCAGGTTTTCTTCAATAGCCTTGAGAAAATAGGCCTGCTCCCGGTTACAAAGTTCCTGATGGTTGGGCTCATCTTTCATGTCGATCCATTCATCAGATTTAGTGAAATGGTTTTTATCATCTAAATCCGCATGGTGAACACGGATGGATTCAGTTTTGGTATGGGAATCCACGTCATCGGATTTACCTGATTTTCCAGCTTCCTTTGCCACAATGGATACCGCTCCCTTGGGGCCGAAAACATCTTTGACAAAAAAGGCAGTCTCGCTGACCATAGGACCCCAGCCAGCCTCATACCAACCGACCGAACCGTCTTCAAACCGGATTTGGAGTTGACCATAGTTATAATTGTCCTTGGCAATATCCTCGGTCAATCTGGCACCAATAGCAGAAACCCAAACGGGTTTTGACCGGGTCATCTGACACATGACATCGATGTAGTGGACTCCACAGTCTACGATTGGACTTAGGGATTTCATCAAATTTCGATGTACGTCCCACATGAATCCATGACTTTGCTGATTGAGATTCATTCGCATGACCAGAGGTTTTCCCAACTTTTGGGCCTCTTCGATAAAGCGAATCCAAGAGGGATGATGCCTCAAAATATAGCCAACAACCACTTTTTTATTTTTTTCCTTGGCTTTGGCAATGATCCTTTCGCAGCCTAAAACAGTATCAGCTAGTGGTTTTTCGATAAAAATATGACATCCTGCCTCCAAAGCCCTCAAGGCAAATTCCTCGTGAGTATCTGGGTAGGTCGAAATACACACCGCGTCGGGATTGGTCTGCAGAAGAGCCTGCTCGTAGTCTTCGAAAAGGGGATAGTCAGTGTTCAGTTTTTGGTTTAGCCGGACTTTGCTCTCTCCTCGGGCTACTAATCCACAGATTTCAAATTCTGGCATGTGGTAGTAGGCTGTGGCATGGGAGGCTCCCATATTTCCGCATCCGACTACCAGGATTTTGATTTTTTGGTTCATTAGGCTGGGTTGGGTTTATTCCTCAATAAGCTTATTAAATTCCTTTTTTGAAAGATAAATGATGTCAATATCCAAAGTGATTGTGTGTAGTGGTTGGTCATTTTCATCTCGTTTGACTGAGACAATTTGATCAACGATTTCCATTCCTTTGATCACTTTTCCGAAAATGGTATAATTCCCATCCAGTCTACTTAACCCTTCCTTATTTTGGACTATATAAAACTGACAGCGGGCTGAAAGCTTTCCGGGATTGTCATCCCGGCCGGCTCCTAAGGCCCCATAGGTATGGGTAAGTTCAGGATGAAATTCTGGCTCGAGCAGGTATTCCGGGTCATTAAATCCCTCTGGTGTATCCGGGCATCCTCCCTGAGCTACAAAATTGGGAATCACCCGGTTGAAGCTGAGGCTATCCCAATACCCGGCTTCTGCCAATTGAATAAAACTTTGTTGATGCTTGGGGGTCCTGTCGTCCAGTTGGATGTAGATTTCCCCCAAGGGAGTTGAAATCTTTCCTACGGGGATTTGACTCTTTAATTGCTGGGAATGACCTATACCTCCCCAAATTAGAAAAAGTAAGAAAAGGATAAATCGGATCATAAGTTGCCGAGTTTTGTTTTGTCTTTTCAAGGTACAAATCCACAGCTAATTCCGAAAAATCTAACGTTAGACTTTACTTAACCTTTGCTTTTTAATTGGTTATCCACTGGATTAGCATACATCGCTAAAAAGTTTTTTACCAAAAAATCATTCTTTGCATCCACTTTTTCTTCCAACCTTTTGACAAAAGCATTTTTCTCTTCTTCGGTGTAGTTTTCCCTATAAGTTGAAGTTCCGTTCAGGAGATCATGGGAAATATAATTACTTGGCCAGAGTCTGTATCCTGCCCATATTTTTTGATCAATGAGCCCAGCTAAATCAGTTAGTTTTTCTCCCAGGTTGATTTCAGAGGCATTTATTTTTTTTATTTCCTCGTCCAAAAAGCCATTTACTTGGATGTGAATTCTCTTTTTCGTTCCAAGGATGCCTCTCAGCAAATTCAAAAAATCTTCATTCTCACTTTTGACATATTTTTCCTCTCTCGCTTTTGCCATTAATTCGGGCATTTTTAATACATCCGTCGGGTCATATTCATAGGAAATGGAAACAGGAACCAGCTGGATTTTTTCAAATAAATCGAACGGGTTTTTGCCCTCTTCTGACAAGGTGAGCATTTTTAAAACACCCTTGTGGGTACTGTCATTTCCATCCTTAGTCCTGCCTTCCTTTTGGGCAGTCCAAACAGATCTGTTTTCCTTGAGTAAAGATTTTCTTATAAACTCTGATACCAATTGGGAACTTTCAAACAAGGCTCTTCCAGTCAATCCTCTTCTAATGGCAAAATTTCTATTAAGCTTGGAAAGCACATGTAAGAAAGGCTGACGGATCAAGTTGTCTCCGATGGCCGAAGTGGTCATGACTAACCCATTTTCATACAATGCAGCATTTAGCAGAGATGTGTCTAGGATAATATCCCGATGGTTTGAAATAAATAGGTAGGCTGTGTTAGGTTTCAAGCATTCAAAACCACCGATGGTTAATCCATCAGAGCTTTTTTCCAAAACCTTCTTAAGGGCAGGATAAATGAAATTGATCTGAAAATCCCTTAGAGAATGGGTATGAAGCATTAGATCCTTCCAATGTTCCGTACGGTCATTAGGAAAAGCAAAATTCATTATAGCATCCAGCATGGGATCGTCAATGATCTGCTTGATGGCAGTATTGACTTCGGCATCATAAAAAGGTCTGATAGAATCGAATTTTGACATAATTGGGGTGAAAATCTGGCTGCAAAAAGCAGAATTTTATGCAAATCGCGAAATGGATTGGGTCTAAAGGTAGACGTAAAAAAAGGAGATCAAGGTCAGTTTTTGATAAATGATATCAGGGTTTTCCAAAAGATTCCGCGTTTTTAAACCACGAACTGAGTAAAATCAGGAATGAAAATAAGCTGTTTTTGTATATTCTCAACCGAAAACCCAAAGCTATGAGAAACCTTCAAGCAGTCGCCTACATCCTGATTATAGTAGTATTTGGAGCCCTGTTGATGAAGGAA
The DNA here is from genome assembly GCF_036245645.1 of Algoriphagus taiwanensis. NCBI lineage: Bacteria > Pseudomonadati > Bacteroidota > Cytophagia > Cytophagales > Cyclobacteriaceae > Algoriphagus > Algoriphagus taiwanensis. The sequence continues at coordinate 217,652 of NZ_BTPE01000002.1, forward strand.
GGGTCCTTTATTCTAGTGCCCTTGGTATGGGGTATTTTTTTTGCTTTTGCACTGAATCCCATGGCTGTTTGGTTTGAGAAAAAGGCTATTCCCAGAGGGATGTCTATTGCTTTGTCCATTTTGCTGGTAAGCTTGGTAGTCCTAGGAGTTTTTTACCTTTTGCTCAATCAGATGATCGGATTAATCCGGGAAATTCCCGAAATCGGAGAAAATCTCCAGCTAAAAATCGAGCAATACTCAGACGAGATTTCTTTGATTTTAGGAGAGGGTTTTACCGACCCTGACCATAAATCTGAATTTTGGTCGATTCTTAAGCCTGAAAACTTCAATCAAACTCTGTTTACAACCGGTAAATCTTTGACACTTGCCGGAATTATTCCGCTCTATATTTTTCTCCTGTTGTACTACAAGGATTTTTTTGCTGAGTTTTTGGTGAGGATTTCAAAGGAAAAAAAAGAGGAGGTGATGGCATGGATTAGAGATTCTGGGATAGTCATTCAATCTTACCTTATTGGAATGATTCGGGTTACTATAATTGTAGCCATTCTTTCGGGCATTTTTTTCTTTTTGATTGGGGTCAAATACTTTTTGCTATTTGCTGCATTTATTGCCATCATGAATCTGATTCCCTACGTAGGAGTGGTGGTGTCTTCCTTTTTTGCGATTTTGTATGTGTTTTTGACGAGTGACACACTTTTTTATCCCTTGATTACCTTTTTTGTTCTTTGGGGTATTCAGCTATTTGAAAATAATATCATCACTCCCTTGGTGGTGGGAGCAAAGGTTCAAGTCAATGCTCTAGCCGTTATTTTAGCGATTCTCCTTGGAGGATGGCTTTGGGGCGTATCAGGTATGGTTCTATTTATTCCCTTGGTTGGAGTTTTGAAAATTACCTTGAGCAGAAGTGAGCAACTCAGGCCTTTTGCCTACCTTCTTGGGGACGAAATTCCAGTCACAGAAGAAAGTGAAAACTTTGTGAAGATTCTTTCCCGGAAGCTTAGGCGTCAAAAGTGATTTTTCGAAAAGGATTGAGCATGTGGGATGTCCCGGAGGAAAAGAAAAGAGATTTGGGCATAAAAAAACCTCTCAGTTATTGCTGAGAGGGACTGCGTGCGCATGAGAAGATTCGAACTTCCACACCCGAAGGCGCTGCCGCCTGAAGACAGTGCGTCTACCAATTTCGCCACATGCGCAAGTGTCAATAAAACTAAGTCGGGGTGGCAGGATTCGAACCTACGACCTCCACATCCCAAATGTGGCGCGATACCGGGCTACGCTACACCCCGAACTTTAAGAAATCTTTTGGATTAAGGCCATATGCCTCAGGCGGTAATTTTTTCGGAGTCGTTTTTGAATCCAAATTCATTGCAGAGAGTGGGGGATTCGAACCCCCGGTACGGTTTGACCCGTACGACAGTTTAGCAAACTGCTGGTTTAAGCCACTCACCCAACTCTCTTTCCCATTGGCCTTCCGCCAAAGTGATGCAAATATAAGCCAATTGAGAAGATTTAAACAAGAGCTCTGGCAAAATGGAGTCATCTTTACTTTTGGCTGATTTAAAGCTCTGAAAATCAACAGAAATTTTTTTGAAAAAAGTAAAATACCCAGTTGTGGGTATTTTTTTCTCCATGATCTCTTCTACTTTTATTGCATAAACCATTATTATTATGATTATTCAAACTTTGAATGCCAAATTTTTGATTGAATCCTCATCTGATTGTGATGGATGCTTAATGGTTTATTCTGACAACTCCGAGCAACTTCAACGGCTTTTTGGCTCATCAGTACATCATTCGCGCAATTTCAGCGAAATGCCTTTTCTGACCAAAACCTGCAAACAGGATTTTGCACATACTTTGATTCTTTTGGTAAAGGAAATTGACTATTCCAATTTTCCTTCAATATCCGGTAACCTGCCTGTTATCTCCCACTTATCCTAATTTTTCCTTCGTTCGAAAATTTTTTTTTAAAGATTTTTTATAGGATTTTGGATCAAAAACATTTTTCATCTTCAAAACAACTTTTTTTCTATCATAAAATATAATTCTGAATAAGAGCGAAAAATGATATAATATTTTTAGAATAATTACTTTTTATTATTAAAATTTTTTTAACCATATTTCGACTGTCACCCAATTTATTGCTTTGATCTGTACTGAGAACATAGAAAATCTCATTCCTGAATCCCTAATGAATTCTGGACATTTCTTCTTCGTCATTATGGACGTGGAGGGAAAGGTGCTGAAGTCTAATGGGCTTTTTGAGAAAATAGCACCTCGGTCTACTAATCGAGAGTTTTGGAACTTTTTATCTCTGGATACAGCAGAGGAATTTTGCTATTCGCTAGAACTGATGTTGGGCGCTCCAAAAATAAGACGTCACCTGATGCTTGAGCACCCTCTTTGCAATCAAGACTCCTTTTCTCAAATCTGGTGGGAGTTTTCCGTAGTCACTACTCCTGAGGGGGATATTTCATCGGTGATTGGGATTGGAGTGGGCATTCAGCTATTGGAAGATGAAATGCCTTGGGATAATCTGGTAGATGTTTTGGGTTTTGGCAAGCTGGTATTGGACAGAAGGCTGAGAATCACTTCATGGGATAGCAGGGTGGAATCTTGGTTTGTCAAAGATGGTTTGGCATGGAAGAATAAAGATCTCCTGCAGACTGCAGAGTTTGGAGATGACCCCAACTTGTTTTCCAGTTTGCAAAAATTGCTTGAGGGAGAAAACCCAGTCTTCTTTACCTTTATTGGAAATCAAAGGGAGTTTGCCGGACTACTTTACAAGTCGGGACAGGAGTTTCATTTCTTTATGGGACCCAAAGAAAAAAAACCTGCTGAGGCCTTCTCAAAAAGGATATTTTCTCAAAAGGAAATTAATCTGATTCCTGGTGCAGTATTCATTTTGGACAAGGACTCCTGTTTAGTTCAGCAAAACCAATCTGCAAAAGAGTGGTCAGAAGTACTTTTTGGGAATTCATGGATTGAAGGAGAAAATTTTGATAAATCAGGCAGTTCGATTGATTCCGTTAAGCTAAAGTACGCCATTAATGAAGCCTTAGAGGGAAAGCCATTCCTTTTCGAAATCCGGCGATTTTCATCAGGTAGTCAGGCTCTGTTTTGGGACGTGACGGTCAATCCGATTTTTGAAAATGGGGAGGAGATTCAGGGAGTATTTATCCATATTTGGAATAATTCCAACTTCCAAAATCAGGTGCTCAGGCTTCACCAAGAAAATGAGAAACTCAGAAGTCTTGCTTTGCAGCCCTCTCATATTTTACGAGGACCTCTATCCAGTATGCTTGGTATTTTAGACTTGATTGATTTTCAGTCTCTCCATGAAGAGAATAAAAAATTGATTGGCTATTTAAAACCATTAGCCGAGGATTTGGACAAAAAAATCCGGGAACACGCCAAAAAAACGGGTAACCTCTAATTAAGGGGAGGTTATTTTTTTAAAATCTTCAGTCCTAAAGCTTCAATTCCTTTTACCTCTTCCTTTCTCATGTATTGGACAAGTTTTACCCTTACCGTTTCTTCTGAAAGTGTAAGGGGTAACGTGTCATATTTAGTATAGGTATTTCCAAAACCCTTTCCCAAAGGTTTGCCGCTCTTGCTGTCGAATAAAGGGATATTGATCAGTTTGTTTGATAGAATTCTCATGGAGGTGTCCTCCATGAGAAGCCGAACATAAAGATTTGAGAAGGGATAAGAATCAGCGTATCGGACCGCAATCAAATCAGTTTTCATATCGGTTTCCAAGGAGCCAATCTCAAAGGAAAGCGTGTCGGTGACTTGCCAGGAATCCCCTTCAATGGATTGGAATTCTTCAAATAGGCGATCACCTCCACACGAGGATAATAGCAAAGTGAATGAAATCAACCCCAAACACAAATACTTACTCATTGCTTCCTTTATTTGGATTTTGATTTCTCCTTGGGGGAAACTTCCTTTTCTTCTGCTCCTGAGGATTTTCCCCTTGAGCTGAAGGACTGCTTTTCGGTTCTGCCCCCTGTTGATTGACGTTTGGCTTTTGATTGGGATTGGGCCTGTTTCTAGGCTTCTTTTTTCTTCTGTTTTCCCGATTAGGCTGAGGAGTGGAAGATTGATTTTTCTCCTGAAAATCTGCCCGTGGACGTCTGGTATTATCAGAAGAACCTGATTCTTCGTTAGAGCGATTGGGTTTGGGGCTCTGTCCTTGTTGAGATACTGCTTTTTGTTCTCCCTCCGTGGGTCGGGTGTCTTTGCTGCGTTTCTTTTTCTTCTTTTTCTTTTTAGCAAATTTTTTGTCCAACAACTCCAATTCTCGGGTGGATTGAGCGGCAAGGTCTTCCAACTCGTCCGCCTTGTCTACTTGCAAATTGAATACCTTTTGGCCTTTTTCGTTGATGGCTTGAATTTCTCTGACTCTATCGCAAGAGATGCTATGCCAGTCGTTGTCATTGTTGTAGCTAAACCACATCAGTTTTCTGAAGATGTCGGTTTTTTGGAGTTTGGCAGGGCCCTGTTCAGTCTGTAGAGGACGATCAATGGATGGAATATCTTTGATTGCATCCATGTAGGTGTCCAGCTCATAGTTGAGGCAGCATTTCAGTCTTCCACACTGTCCACTGAGCTTACTTGGGTTCAAAGAAAGGTTTTGATATCGGGCAGCAGAAGTGGTGACATTTTTGAAATCGACCAGCCAAGTGGAACAGCAAAGTTCCCGTCCGCAGACTCCGATTCCTCCTAGTCTCCCGGCCTCTTGTCTGAGGCTGATTTGTCGCATTTCTACGCGGATTTTGAATTCCCCAGCCAATACCTTTATCAGTTCTCTGAAATCTACCCGGTCTTCTGCGGAATAGTAAAAAGTAGCCTTGGAGTTATCGGCTTGGTACTCCACATCAGACATTTTCATTTGCAGACCAAGCTCATCTACGATTTGCTTGCATCGATAGAGTGTGGGAATTTCCCGGTTTTTGGCTTCTTCCCATTTTTCTATATCCTTTTCATTAGCTAATCGGTAAATCCTCGTGATGTTATCATCGTTTCGGATTTTCCTTTTTTGCATTTGAAGTCTGACCAATTCCCCTTGGAGAGAAACATAGCCGATATGATGTCCACTAGGTACATCCACTACGACAGGGTCACCGGTATTGAGGGAGAGGTAATCTACGTTTCGGAAGTATTCTTTTCTTCCTCCTTTGAATTTGACCTCAACAATATCAAAATTATCGACCTGCGGGATTCCCAAGTGGGAAAGCCAGTCAAAAGAATTCATTTTATTACAATCGCTCGTGCCGCAGGTGCCGTTGTTTTGGCATCCACCTGTTCCTCCGGAGGAGGTAGAGCAAGTACTGCATCCAGACATAATTTATATTCAGGGCTTTCGCCTCGTTTAGTTTTGGGTTTATTTCATCAATTTCAAAATATCCTGGCCGATGTCTTTTCTAAAATAGACTTGGTTCCAAGAAATTGAATTTACTGTGGAGTAGGCATTGTTTAAAGCCTCTTCCAAGGTATTGCCTTTTCCCGTCACTGCAAGGACACGGCCACCTTGATTGGTAAGCTTTCCTTCCGAATTCCTTGCGGTACCTGCATGGAAAATAATCCCTTTTGGCTCTCCCTCTGGAAAAGAAATGGGGAATCCTTTTGGGTATGATCCGGGGTAACCTCCGGAGACCATGACCACTGTGGTGGAATAATCCGGAGAAATTTCCAATTGGTATTGATCAAGATTTCCTTGGCCCATTGCATGGAGCATTTCGAGGAAATCACTCTCGATTCTGGGAAGAACAGCTTCGGTTTCAGGGTCTCCCATTCTCACGTTGTATTCAATTACATAAGGATCTCCGTTTTTATTCATCAAACCGATGAAAAGAAAGCCTTTGTAATCGATATTTTCCTTGGCCAATCCGTCGATGGTCGGTTTTACGATGCGCTCTTCTACTTTTTTCATGAAGTCTTCGTCCGCAAAAATCACAGGACTCACTGCACCCATACCTCCGGTATTCAATCCGGTATCCCCCTCACCGATTCTCTTGTAATCCTTGGCTTCCGGCAGAATTTTATAGCTTTTTCCATCAGTAGCTACAAATACAGAAAGCTCAATGCCGGTTAAGAATTCTTCTACGACCACTTTTGAAGATGCCTCACCAAACTTCGCCTCCAAAAGCATTTCCTTCAGGGAAGATTTGGCTTCTTCCAGAGTCTGACAGATCAACACCCCTTTTCCTGCTGCCAATCCATCGGCTTTGAGTACAATAGGAAGAGATTGCTTTTCCAGATAGGCAAGACCGCTTTCGATTTGGTCTGGGGTGAAAGTTTCATAGGCGGCCGTGGGCACACCGTTTCTGAGCATGAATCGCTTAGAAAAGTCTTTACTGCCCTCCAATGTCGCTCCCAAGCTACCAGGACCGACTACAGGAAGCTTGGCCGTCTCCCGCTGTGATCGAAGATAGTCAACCAATCCTTTGACCAAAGGCTCTTCCGGGCCTACGACCACAAGGTCTATTTTCTCATTTAGTATGAACTGGTGCAAGGCTGGAAAGTCTGTGGCAGAAATAGCCACATTTTCAGCAATCTCTGCTGTACCTGCATTGCCTGGTGCCACAAAAAGTCTGGAGCATTGGGGACTTTGTGCCATTTTCCAAGCGAAGGCATGCTCTCGTCCTCCGCTACCCAATAAGAGTATATTCATTTAATCGTTTCGGTTATTTAATTGGCATGTTGGGAAATAAACTTGATCCTATAGACCCGTAGCTCGTCTTCTGCGAAGTCTTCGTCACTCAGTTCTTCCAGTGCCGTTTTGATGTGATCGGTTTCTGCATTCATAAAGTAGTCATGGAGAATCTCCTCTCGCTCCTCATCCATGATGTGGTGAATGTAGTAATCGATGTTGAGTTTGGTACCGCTGTAGATAATCTGCTCCACTTCTTGGAGTAGTTCATCCATGGAAATATTGAGATTTTCGGCAATCTCATCCAGGTCGATTTTGCGGTCAATCTGCTGGATAATGGAGATTTTTACTTTGGATCTGTTGCCGGATGTCTTGACTACGACATCTGAGGCGGTTTCGATCTCGTTTTCCTCTACATAGTTTGCAATTACCTTGAGGAAGGGTGCCCCAAATTTGGCCACTTTACCCATGCCCACTCCATTGATTTGAGCGAGTTCCTCACGGGTGGTGGGGTAGACTGTGGCCATTTCTTCCAAAGAGGGATCTTGAAAGATGACGTATGGAGGAAGCCCTTTTGCGCGGGCTACTTTTTTCCTCTCGGCTTTAAGAAGTTCGAAAAGCTTTTCATCGTAAGCCGGACCTGTAGATACGGTGACTTCCTGAGTTTCTTCCTCAGTTAGCTTTTCAAAGTCATGATCTTTGAACAGATCGACAGAGAAAGGAGAGTCCATGTATTCCTGACCCTTCTGAGTCAATTTGAGCACTCCGTAGTTTTCGATGTCCTTTTCCAGAAAAGCCAAAATCATGGCCTGTCTGATGATGGATATCCAATGTTTCTCCTCTTCTTCTTTGCCTTGACCAAAAACAGGTAGGAGGTCATGCTTGTAGCTGGAAACGTATTCGTCCATTTCTCCGCGGATGACTTTGACCAAATGGGTAAGGTTGAATCGCTCCTTGGTCTGCTGCACTGCTTGAAGGGCTGTAAGCAAAAACTCCATTCCCTCGAAGGTTTCTCTTTCTCTTTTGCAGTTGTCACAGAATCCGCAGTCTTCCTCCATCATTTCGCCGAAATAATTGAGGATAAATTTCCTTCTACAAACGCCTGTTTCTGCATAAGCAGCCATTTCCTGCAGAAGCAGTTTGGCGTTTTCCCTTTCGGTTACTGCCTTGTCCTTGTTGAATTTGTCCAGCTTGATGATGTCCTCATAGCGATAAAACATCAGACAATGGCCTTCAAGCCCGTCACGACCTGCTCTTCCAGTCTCCTGGTAATAGCCTTCCAGAGATTTTGGCACATCGTAGTGAATCACGTATCGGACGTCAGGCTTATCAATCCCCATCCCAAAGGCGATGGTGGCTACGATGACATCGAGTTCTTCGTTTAGGAAATCATCCTGAGTTTTGATCCGGACAGCTGAGTCAAGCCCCGCATGGTAAGGTGCAGCATTGACTTGGTTTACCTTGAGCAGTTCGGCAATTTCCTCTACTTTCTTTCTACTGAGGCAATAAATGATTCCCGATTTGCCTTTGTGCTGCTTGATGAATTTGATGAGTGCTTTTTTGCTCTCATTCTTCACCTTGGGCCGCACTTCATAGAAGAGATTGGTTCGGTTGAAAGAAGATTTGAACACATCCGCTTCTTCCATTTGTAGATTTCGCTGAATATCCTGCTGCACCTTGGGAGTAGCTGTGGCAGTAAGGGCAATGATCGGAAGATTGGGGGCGATTTGCCCTACAATGGATTTGATCTTTCGGTATTCAGGTCTGAAATCATGTCCCCATTCTGAGATACAATGAGCTTCATCGATAGCTACAAAACTAAGCTTGGCAGTTTTGAGAAAGGTGATGTTTTCCTCTTTGGTGAGGGATTCAGGGGCTACGTAGAGTAGTTTGGTTTTCCCTTTCAATACCTCACTTTTGACTTTGGTGGCTTCTGCTTTTGTAAGTGTAGAGTTCAGAAAATGCGCATTAATTCCAACAGCATTCAACTGGTCTACCTGATTTTTCATCAAGGCTATCAAAGGAGAAATCACAATGGCCGTACCCTCATTAACTACTGCAGGGAGCTGGTAACACAAAGATTTTCCTGCACCGGTGGGCATGATCACAAACGTGTTCCGCTTATTCAGCAGATTGTCTACAATGGGTTCTTGATTCCCACGAAACTGGCTGAATCCGAAGATTTTCTTAAGGTCTGCTTTGACTTTTTCCTCCACTTGAAGAAAGGGCTAGTAAGGTTATAATCCCAGTAAACAGGATTGAATGATTAGTTTTTTACCTTTGTACAAAATTAATGATAAACGCAGGTAAAATTGAATTTAGCTAAAAATATTAGAAATACTGCTTCCCGGGTTTTGCAAAATGAGGCAAATGCGATTTTGGGGGTAGTTGATTTTTTAAATGGAGATTTTGAAGCATGTGTGGAGCAGATTTTGGCTTCCAAAGGACGAGTCGTGGTGACCGGTGTAGGCAAAAGTGCCATCATCGCCAACAAGATTGTGGCTACGCTCAATTCCACAGGAACACCCGCCTTGTTCATGCATGCCGCGGACGCTATTCATGGTGATTTGGGTATGGTGCAAGAACATGATGTGGTTATTTGTATCTCCAAATCCGGAAATACTCCGGAAATCAAAGTTTTGGTTCCTCTTCTCAAAAAGCTGGGTTCGGTCTTGGTTGCCTTGGTTTCCAATGTGAATTCTTATCTCGCTGAGCAGGCAGATTTTGTTCTGAATGCGACCATAGGAGAGGAGGCTTGTCCGCACAATCTGGCTCCGACTACAAGTACTACTGTTCATTTAGCCTTAGGCGATGCCTTGGCTGTTTGTTTACTTGAGGCAAGAGGATTTACTTCAGATGACTTTGCCAAGTATCATCCTGGAGGGTCTTTGGGTAAGCAGCTTTACCTGAGGGTAAATGATATTCTTTCCAAAACCCAAGTACCTGTGGTATCTGAAGAGGCCAGTCTTGCGGAGGTCATTGTGGAAATATCAGGAAAACGTTTGGGTGCCACTGCCGTACTAGATTCAGTAGGTAATCTGAAAGGGATTATTACTGACGGTGATTTGCGGAGAATGCTTCAAAAAAGCTTGGATATCGCCAATCTCAAAGCCAAAGATATCATGACTGTCAACCCAAAAACCATTGATGCGGATGAATTTGCCATTCGAGCGCTCAATTTGATGCGCAATCACAATATCACGCAGTTGGTTGCTTTGGACGGGGGAAAAATCGGAGGATTTATCCATATTCATGACCTGATGAAAGAAGGAATTGTTTAAGCCAAGCATGAAGCAAAAGCCCTATATCGTAATTATGGCCGGGGGAATAGGTTCCCGTTTTTGGCCTTACAGCCGGAAAAATAAACCCAAGCAATTTCTGGACATCTTGGGTGCCGGTCGTTCACTTTTGCAGATGACCTATGATCGATTTAGAGAAGTGGCTGATCCAAGTCGGTTTCTTATCGTCACACACAAGAATTACCTTAATCTCGTACTTGAACAACTTCCGGAATTAAATCCTGATCAAATCCTAGCCGAACCCCTTCAGAAAAATACAGCTAATTGTATCGCATATTCGGCTTATAAAATTCACGCTTTTGATCCAGAAGCTACCTTGATTGTCACTCCTGCGGATCATTTGATCCTGAGAGAAAACCGGTTTCAGGAATCCATCCAAAAGGCTTTGGACGCAGCCCAAGAAGAGGGACATTTGATTACGATCGGGATCAAACCCAATCGGCCTGAAACGGGGTATGGCTACATCCAGTACCATGAGGATATTCAGCAAGGCTCTGCTCAAAAAGTTAAAACCTTCACAGAAAAGCCCAATTCCAAGCTTGCAAAGGCTTTTTTTGAAAGTGGGGATTTCGTCTGGAACTCGGGGATGTTTGTCTGGAAGGTGAAAAGTCTCATAGACGCATTCAAAGCTCATATGCCGGATGTGGCCGAGGTTTTTGAAGAGGGCTCGGAGCACTTTGGTAAAGCCACGGAAGAGGAATTTTTAAACCGGGCCTATACTCTCGTCAAAAATATTTCCATTGACTATGGGATCCTTGAAAAGTCCGATCAAGTCTACGTAGTGCTAGGGGATTTTGGATGGTCAGATTTGGGTTCTTGGAGAAGCCTTCATGAAATCAGAGAAAAGGACGAACATGACAACGTCGTCGAAGCCAATGGGATGCTATTTGACACCCATCACTCTTACATCAAATCTCATTCAGAAAAGTTGGTGGTAGTTCAGGGACTGGAAAATTACCTGATCAGTGATACAGACAATGTCCTTCTGATCTGCAAGCTTGACGCCGAGAAGAAGTTCCGGGAGTTTGTAAGCAATGCCCGAAAGAAAGGGGAGGACTTCGTTTGATTTAGTATTCCGGTTCCAGAATCAAGCTTTCTTCTAGGGTAGCAATTAGTTTCAGGGTAGTTCCTTTTTGCATGGGAGAGGTTGAGATCTGCAAATCCCCTTTGAGGATTTTGGCCCGTGAATTCATATTTCTCCAGCCGTTTCCTTTTCCTTTTTTGAGTTGATTCAGGTCAAATCCCGAGCCGTTGTCTTTGATTTGGAAAAGCAGTTGATTCCAATTTTTCTCCAGGATTACTTCGATTTGATCAGCATCCGAATACTTGATGATGTTATTGATCCACTCCTGAGCTAGTCGATAAAGCGACACCTCCTGAATATCGCCCAATCTTTCCTCCAAGCCCGTCGCTTTCACCCGAATGCTGACTTTTCCTGTATCATTGATTTTCTGGGCAAATTCACGGATTCCTGCTTCTATCCCAAATCGGATCAGTGTGTCCGGCATCAGATTGAAACAGATCGCCTTCAACTCGTCATACATTCCTTCTAAGATTTGAGTCGAGGACTGGAAAATATTTTTTTCGTCCAATAGTCTCGATTCCAGCGACTTGATATTTAGCAGGAGCACGGTGATCATCTGCCCCAAACCGTCATGCAGGTCTTGGGCAAACCGTTTTCTTTCCTGTTCCTGTGATTGAACGGTCGCTTTCAATTCAGCTTCCTGAAGTTGGATTTCTCCTTCTTTTCTTAAAATCTCCTGCTGTTTGGAGGCTTTATTTTTTATCAAAATTGCCAGAGTAATAAGCAACAACACAAAAATCACCAAGATGCCAATGATCAGATAGTTTCTTTGATTGATTACATTTTGCTCGGCGAGTTGGGCATTTTGAAGGGCGATTTGCTGCTCCTTCTTTTCAGTTTCGTATTGGATCAAAGTTTCTGCGATAGCCTTTTCTTTTTCCTCCTGAAAAAGAGAATCCCGGTATTGATTGGCGAGAACCAACTGATCATAAGCCAGAGCCTTTTTGTCCCAGCTTTCATACAGATCGGCTAAATTTTTTCTGATATCATAGAGCTCATAGGTATTTCCTGTTTCGGAGGAGAGTTCCAAAGCAAGCATGAGGTTCCTTTCTGATTCTCCGTAATTGCCGACCGAATGCCAAAAAGAAGCCAAGTTCAAGTGACTGTCACTTTGAAGTGTAGCGTTATTCAGTTTTTTGGAGATGGTCACGGCCTGAGTGAGGGCAGCCTTAGCATCTTCGTTTTTCTCCATTCGTTTATAGAGGTTGCCCAAATTGGTGATCAATTGCCACTGCACAGTCAGGTTGGGATTGGAGTTGGGAAGTAATTCCAGACCTTGCTTATAGTTGATCAGGGCGGAGTCATACTTCAGGGCATTTTTGTAAACGATCCCGAGATTGTTGAAAACCCTTGCCATGCCCAAGGAATCTTGGAGTTCTTTTCGGGTTGCAAGGGTGTTTTTGTAATAACCAATTGCACGGTCAGAGTCACCGATTTCGTCCAATACGGTTCCGATCGAAAGCTGAATTCTGGACAGGAGGATTAGGTTGTCTTCATTTTTTTCCTTGGAGACTTCAGCTTCCTGAATTCTCAAGGCTTCGAATAGATGCTCCAGACATTCATCAAATTCCCCCAAGCGTTGGTAAGATTGGCCCAGACGATTCAGGGAATTGATCTGATTGGATGTAGAGATGTTCTCCAGCCTCAATACTTCCTGAAAATAATAAATGGAGCTATCGTACTGTCCCAAATAAAAATGGCTGCTTCCGATCAGATTGAGCTTATCATATGAATCTTCCTGAATGGAATTGGCCAGCCAAATTGCACTATCATACTTTCGCTGCTGATAGAATTCTTGTGCTTTTTCTAGGGGTTGTTGGAAAAAAGTAAAAACAATCAAAAATAGGGTATTCAACATGGTTTAGAGGAGTTTTTATCCTCGAAAAATAGCCAAAATTGAATGCAGAACAAGTTTTTTATTTTTAATAACGACTGAATAATCAACCCATCTGAAAAACAAATTGAAGCCACCCTTCTCTTTTGGTTATTTGTAAAGGAGAGCGGATTAATTGAGGATTTGTAAGAAGGAAAATTCAGGATTTGCCTATCAAATGGCTTGGTTCCAATTACTTTTTTCTCTGGCGAATGACTTCATAAATAGCCACTCCGGCGGATACCGAGACATTGAGGCTTTCAATTTTTCCAGCCATCGGGATTTTTACCTTTTGATCTACAATCCCCATGATTTCCTGAGAAATACCGTCTTCTTCTGAACCTAATACCAAGGCAACAGGAGATGATAGGTCCGCTTCGTACATGATCAGTTCGGTCTTTTCTGTGACTGCGACTAGGGCCAAGCCCATCTTTTGCAAATCCCTGCAGGCATAAAAGAGGTTTTTTACCCGGGCTACAGGAAGAAAATTAAGCGCACCGGCTGAAGTCTTCACCGCGTCGGAGTTGATCTGAGCACTGCCTCTTTCAGGAATGACGATCGCATCCACTCCGGCGCACTCAGCAGTTCTGGCGATTGCACCGAAGTTTCTCACATCCGTGATGTGATCCAAGACCAGAATAAATGGAGCCTTACCTTCAGCATAGCAAGTATCGATGACATGATCCAGAGAAGCATATTCGATAGCCGACATCTGGGCAATGACTCCCTGATGATTTTTTCGGGTAATTCTGTTCAGCTTGGCTTCAGGCACCCGAACCACCGGAATTCCTGCGCTTTTACAAAGCTGAAGCAATTCCTTGATCAGATCGTTATTGAGTTCTTTTTGAACCAAGGCCTTATCGATCTCTTTGCCTGCATGAATGGCCTCCATGACTGCACGGGTTCCAAAAATAAAATCCTTATCGTGGGCTCCTTTGTCTATCAGAAAGCCATCCTTCCGCTTCTCCATTGGGAAATGTTTTTGAACCAAATCGGCTGATAAGCTCTGGACCGGTTCAAGGTGTAGAAATGTGGGGTCAAAAGGGTTTTTGACCGGACAAAAGTAAACTTAATTTTCGAGGTAGCATCCATGCCGGCGTAAGTCCACACTTCACGGTCCATAGAAAAGTTGACTTCCTGAGGTGGTCCCATGACGATATAAACCATTCCTCGGTCTGTTTTCCAGCCTTCTTTAAAATCAGTAAACAGAATATTTGAAAATTCTACCATCCGGAAGTAGTTGCGGATCAGCTCTTTGGCAGTTTCCGGGTTTCTAGTTAAAGAGATCCAATATTCATCCAAAGCTTTCTTTTTGTCTGATGCCAAAAGAAGAGTCTCATGTTCCTTGCGGGTAGAAATATAAGTGACCATCTGGATCATTTCATCCCAGTCTTTCACTTTTGGGAAAGCGTCATGAGTGGATTTCAAAAGAATTCCTGTGGGGGCAAGTGTGTCGGTTTGGAAGAAATAGTAGCCTTCCTCCTCGATTTCTCTTGGAGTATTGGCAAAAAAGTCACCCTGATTAATTACTTCCAGTTCTTTGGGGACATCTGCGGGGCGGGTTTCCATTGGAGGAAAAGGCACGTCAAACTTAATCGGGTAGTAAAAACTATGAATGCTTGGTCTTCTTACTGTTTTGAAAAGCAAGGATTCTTTGATGTTTATGTAATTCTGATCGAATGGAACTTCATTGGAAAAATAAATTCCAAAGTCCGGAATGGATGAAATGAATGGGCTTTTCAGATCGGTGTGGTACACGTATTCATCTCCCTGTCTGGTGTCCAAAGCTGTCAGTAGCACAACAGCAACTTGGGTGGAGGGCTTTAGGCTGATGGTTTTTTCAAAAAACCAATGCCTGTCTGTATCGGTGAGTAAATCTGCCGAAGTGAGCAGATTGACCTTCTCGGATGAAATTTCTTCATCGTAGGAATTTAGAAGCGAATAGCTGAAGCTGAAAGAATTGAAATCAGGTTTCTCTTCGATCTTTTCAATGACAAACTGAACCTTGAAGGTGGTATCATTGACTTGAACAGGAATCACCTTCAATCCAAGCCGTGAATAAAGAGAATACCTCAAGGACTGGTCTAGAGTCGATAGGGTTTTCTGTGCGGAAGCAATTGAAGTTGAAAAAATAAGTAAGATTAGGATGAATAAGAGGGGTTTTCGATTCATTGGGTACAAGTTCAGGTTTTAAAAATTAGCCTTACTTTTGCCAAAATACTAAATTTTAGAATGGCTACCTACACAACGGAAATCGCATCCGATAAGTTGATTAGTGATAATCCTATTCATCAACGCTTATTGAAAGCATACCTCGCGGCAAAGCCCTGGATCAGTGGAGATTTGCTGGAAATCGGCTGTGGAGAGGGGAGAGGTGTAGATGAATTGCTACCCCTTGCAAAAAGTTACCTAGGCTTGGATAAAATCGGAGAAGTGATCTCCATGCTCCAAAGCAAGTATCCTGGTGTAGATTTCAGGCAAGCCGTAATTCCGCCTTTTGATGGATTTAAAGAGGAGAGCTTTGATACGATCGTCAGTTTCCAGGTGATTGAGCACATTGAGAATGATCGACTTTTCTTGGAAGAAATCTACCGAATGCTTCGCCCGGGAGGTAAAGCGGTTATTTCAACTCCCAATAATACGCACACCCTTTCCAGAAATCCTTGGCACGTAAGGGAGTACCTTCCTCATGAATTGATTCAGCTTGCCTCGGGGATTTTTGACCGGGTAGAGGCTAAAGGAATCGGAGGGAACCAAAAAGTGTGGGATTACCACGAAGCCAATCGAAAGTCCGTGCAAAAAATCATGCGTTTTGACGTGTTGGATCTTCAGCATCGACTCCCCGCTTGGGTATTGAGAATGCCCTATGAGGTTCTGAATCGGATCAACAGGAACCGACTTCATCAGCAACGGGGAGAGTCTGTAGTGACCATTTCCCACGAGGATTATCCTCTTGTAGAGAATCCTGAAAAAGGACTGGATTTATTTTATATCCTTTGGAAAAAGGAATAGCTGTAAAAACAAAGAGAGTCGGGATTTTCCCGACTCTATTTGTTTTATCTTCTTTCCAGAATTCCCGGTTCTGAGCTTTCGCTTCCAATCAGGCTTTCCAATCTGAGTTTGAGATTTTGGGCTTCTTCCTGATAGCCTCTTTCTTCGAGAAGTGGAATGAAATACTTCACCATTTCGATGGAGATCATCATTTCCCGATCATAAGCTCTATCCTCCTGAGTATAAAACTCGATCATATCGAGGGACTTTTTGGAGATTTTGTCCACAATATCCAAAGCCTTCTCATCTTCTCCTACTTCAAAGAAAAGAGGTACGGATTGCCCGCTACTCAGATCGTAAGGAATGGCTTCATTCGGCATTACCTCCAGATTGCGATTAAGTACCTCTGCGGCTTCTTCCAGTTTGTCCTCATCCAATAGTGCCATGGCAATGCTATTGGCCACACTTCGGTGATTAGAGGCAAATCTGCGATATTCCTCATCCAGATAAGCATTTGGGTTATCCATGCCTCGGAATGCAAACTTTTCCATGAAGTTTTCATAGGCTATGTCTGTATTGACCAATTCTTCCCGAATGTAATCCGGCTTTCTCACAGGCAATAATCGGTAAGCCATACCTTCCATTACCACATGGTTGGAAATATTCAAGGAAATGGTAGACAGGGAGGTGTTGTTGAAATAAATCGGCCTGTCCCAGTTGTTGCTCACGATCAGGTCTATCAGCATCATATTGCCTTTGGTCAGGTAGTTGCCTTTTACTTGGAGATTGATTTGCGGAGCAAACAACTCTTTGAATTGTGGGGGAACGATTTCATCTTTATAAAGGAAGCTACTGTCTACTTCTAGAATCAAATTTCTGGAAGGAACCATATTCACCACGCTTTTTCCTCCGGTTTGCATTTTGAGCAAGTCTGAACCAGAGTTGAGCAGTTTCAGGTATTCTTTTGCGGAGATTGCATTTAGATTTTCCCGTTCCATGACGTAAAGGACATCATTGGTGCCTTTTTGGTAGCGTTCTTCAGATAGGGAGAAGGGGAGAGGATCAGATTCGTCTGCCTTCTTGGTCATCTGCTCCACATACCAGTCCGTATCAAAGTAGCTCAGTACAATCACCCGCACGTCTGTACGGAAGCCTTCCACCTCCTGCACGTACCAAAGCGGGAAGGTGTCATTGTCTCCACCGGTGAAGAGGATGGCATTCGGTGCGCAGGATGCAAGGAAATTTCGAGCCGAATCGACTGAGAAATAGCGTCCTTTTCTGTTGTGATCATCCCAGTTTTGTGCGCCCATAAGACCGGCAACAGGCAAAGTAAGCAAGGTGGCGATGATGCCTCCAGTTCCCAGATTCTTGGTCAGCTTGCCAAAAGCATGAGCCAGACCAAGTACTCCCAAGCCTGCCCAAATCGCAAAGGCATAGAAGCTACCCACGTAGATGTAATCACGCTCTCTAGGCTCCACCGGAGGTGAATTCAGATACAGCACCAATACCACCCCCATCATGAGGAAGAGCATCAGGTTCACATAGAAAAACCTCGGATCTTTTCTTGCTTGGAAAAAGAGCCCAATCAGCCCCAAAATCAAAGGCAGCATGAAATAGTTGTTATGCCCTTTGTTTTCGGTAATGTAGTCGGGGTATTTGTCCGAGAAAGAATCTGCCAGACTGATCCATGGAGCATCGGTGAAGTCACTTTCTCGTCCTGAGAAATTCCACATGAAATACCTCCAGTACATATGCCCAAGCTGATGGCTCAGCATGAAATAAATGTTATCACCAAACGTAGGTTCTTGACCTTCTCTCAGTCCCAGCTTGGAGCGGTAGATTCTTTTGTGATTTTCCTGAGTGGAATAAATCCTCGGTAGTATGGTTGTCTTTTCTGGATCGTAGGTGTTTTTCAGCTCATAATCCACAATCTCATACCGGTCTTTTCCTTTCATGTAGATAGGGGCTCCTTCTTCTTGAGAAACCAGCTGAGCGGTGAAATACTGCCCATGCAAAAGAGGCCGATACCCATACTGTTCACGCTTCAGATAAGAGACGAAGCTGATGATATCTTTGGGAGCGTTTTCATTGATGATGGGATCCTGATTTGCCCGCACGATGATCAGGGTATAGCTGCCATATCCGATAAGTATAAAGACCAGGGAAAGTAAAATGGTATTGAGCGTTACCTTTGCTTTCTGAACAGAATATCGGATTCCGAAAATCAATGCTCCCAAGAAAAGGGCAATAAACACCACGATCCCTGCGCCAAAAGGCAATCCCAGACTGTTGACGAAGAAAATCTCCATCGAACCCGCCAAAGAGGGAAGTCCGGGAATGATCAGATTATTGATGATAATCAGTGCTATCCCACCCAAAAACATGGCGTAAATCGCTCCTTTGAGAGTTGGGCTAGGATACTTTTTGAAATAATAGATCAAAGCCAAGGCTGGAAGCGTAACTAAATTCAGCAAGTGAACGCCTATAGAAAGCCCGACTAGGTAGGCGATGAAAATCAACCATCGGTTTTCCTCTTTCGGATCTTTGATCACATCCCACTTCAAAAATGCCCAAATCACAATTGCTGTAAAAAAGGAAGACATGGCGTATACCTCAGATTCCACCGCAGAAAACCAGAAGGAATCAGAGAAGGTGTAAATCAAAGAACCTACGATTCCTGCTCCCATCAAGGCGATGACCTGACCTTTGGACTCTTGTCCATCCTGAATCCCAAAGATCTTTCTGCCGAATAGGGTGATTGACCAAAACAGGAATAAAATGGTGAATCCGGAGAAAAGCGCACTTCCGATATTCATCCAATAGGCTACCTGAAGTCCATCTCCCATAGCCAAAAAGCCAAACATTCGGTAGACCAATAGCATGAATGGAGCCCCTGGAGGGTGAGGTACCTGAAGCTTGTAAGAAACTGCGATAAACTCTCCCGGATCCCAGAAACTGGCGGTTTGTTCTACAGTAAGGACATAGACCAAGGTAGAAACAGCAAAAATGATCCACCCGGTTAGATTATTGATCTGCTTGTAATTGAGCATTAAATCGGAAAATTAGACGGGCGAAAATATAAAATTTTACTCCAATTCAGGGGATTTTAGGACTTTTTAAGGGGGGAGAAAATGCTTAGAATTTGGATGTGACAAAAATTACTGTTCATGCGGCGCTTTTGGGTGTAGTTTTGTTCCATCATTTCAAACTCCAACAATTATGAGTGCACAACCAAAAACATTTCAGGAACTGATCGATGGAGATACCCCGGTATTGGTGGATTTCTTTGCCGTTTGGTGTGGTCCCTGCAAAATGATGCAACCCATTTTGGAAGATACCGCAAGACAATTGGGAGATAAAGTGAAAATCGTCAAAGTAGACGTGGACAGGAATCCTCTTGCAGCTAGCAAGTTTCAGGTTCGTGGAGTGCCGACTTTGATTTTGTTTCACAAAGGAAAAGTCGTTTGGAGACAATCCGGGGTAGTTCCTGCCCATCAGTTGGTCCAAATCCTCGAGTCCAATTTGCTGGCAAATGCTTGATGTCCATGTGACAAAAGTCATTTTAGCCCAAGAATCAGAAAAATAACTTTACACTACCTTTTAGAAAAAACAAACACAGCAAGGCTATGAAAATAGAACAGATTTATACCGGATGTCTGGCACAAGGTGCCTACTACATCGAATCAGAAGGAGAAGCAGCAGTCATTGACCCTCTCAGAGAGGTGCAGCCTTACATCGAAAAGGCTGAGCGAAGAAACGCCAAGATCAAATACGTATTTGAGACTCATTTTCATGCTGATTTCGTGTCTGGGCACAAAGATTTGGCTGCCAAGACAGGAGCCAAAATTGTCTACGGACCTACCGGTATGAAAATGGGCTTTGATGCCATCGTAGCAGAAGACAATCAGGAATTTACTCTAGGCAAAGCTAAAATCAGAGTAATCCATACTCCAGGTCATACCATGGAGTCAGTTTGTTACCTTTTGGTCAACGAGGAAGGAAAGGAAGAAGCCTTGTTTACCGGGGATACATTATTCATCGGAGACGTTGGGCGACCTGATTTGGCACAAAAAGTAATCAAAGACCTGACTCAGGAAAAGCTCGCCAGTCATCTTTATGATTCCTTGAGAAATAAAATCATGCCGCTTTCGGATGACTTGATCGTTTATCCGGCTCACGGTGCTGGTTCTGCCTGCGGCAAAAATATGAGCAAGGAAACTTCCGATACCCTGGGTAATCAGAAAAAGACCAATTACGCTCTTCAGCCGATGAGCAGAGAAGAGTTTGTCAAGGAAGTGTTGACAGGCTTGACTCCTCCTCCGGCTTATTTCCCACAAAACGTGCTGATGAATATCCAAGGATATGACAGTATCGATGAGGTATTGGAGAGAGGTATCAGACCTTTGAGCCCTGCCGAATTTGAAGTTGCTGCCAACGAAACCGGAGCCTTGATTTTGGATACCCGGGAAGCGCAGACCTTTGCCAAAGGATTTATCCCGAATTCAATTAATATCGGAATCGACGGAAGCTTTGCCGTATGGGTAGGGGCTATGATTCCGGACTTGAAGCAGGAAATCCTGGTAGTGGCAGACGAAGGAAGAGAAGAGGAAGTCATCACCAGATTAGCCAGAGTGGGATATGATTTTGCCATAGGTTACCTGAAAGGTGGCTTTAAGGCTTGGAAAGATTCTGGACAGGAAGTGGATTCCATTACTTCCATCACTGTGGACGAATTGGCAAAAATTAAAGAAGGAGATTCTTCCATTCATATTCTTGATGTAAGGAAAAACTCCGAGTTCATGTCCGAGCATGTAATCGATGCAGAAAATGCGCCGCTTGACTACATCAATGATAGCATGCTCAAGGTGAAAAAGGATCAAACCTACTACGTGCATTGCGCAGGTGGATACCGGTCTATGGTATTCAATTCCATACTCAGAGCTAGAGGGTATGACAACCTGATCGATATTGCAGGTGGATTCAAGGCTATCAAAGAGTCTGGCAAATTCAAAGTTTCGGACTATGTGTGTCCTACTACCCTCTTATAAGATTACGCAAGAGAAGTTGCATCACCTAAATGGCAGACCTGAGTGTCTGCCATTTTTAGTTTAATGATAGGAGATGTGATCAAAGTCACCAATTTCCAAGTCCATTTATGAAGAAATTTGCATCAGTTGTTTTCCTCTTTGCCTTGGTAGTTTCCTTGGTGTTGATGCCAAAAGCTTATGCCCAGCATCATGAAGCAAATGTGGATACAAGCTCAAACGAAAAGTTGTTTGGGAAAATATTGAAAACCGGACAGTTTGAATTTCACCTGAGGTCCTATTTCATGCATACTGAAAATCAGCCAGGCTTGCTCGACTACTCCACTTGGGGAACCGGTGCGGGATTGGGTTATTTCAGTCCAAGATGGAAAGGGTTTGGTGTGGGATTTAGTGGTTTTTTTGTTTTCAGATTTTTTGAAAACAACATCACCAAACTAGATCCAGCAACGGGTTTGGCCAATCGATACGAGCTTACCTTGTACGATGTGCATCACCCCGAAAATTACCATGACATGGATCGATTGGAGGAGTTTTACATCTCCTACGAAAAGGATAAATTCTCTACCTGGTTTGGACGTCATCATTTCGAAAGTCCTCTGCTCAACGCATCGGACAATAGAATGAGACCCAATCTATTCAGTGGAGTGACGGTAAACTACCTGCCAGGAAGGTTTAACCTTACTGGAGCTTGGTTTAATCACGTCATATCCAGAGGGTCTTTGGAATGGGTGTCCATTGACGAGTCTTTTGGCTTTTATTCCACAGGAAGAAATCCGACAGGATCGGATGAATCGTACAAGCATCATGTCCACTCAAAAGGAGTGGGGGTATTAGGTATCGAGTATTTTCTTCCCAAAGGAAAAATCCGATCCTGGAATTATTGGGCAGAGGGAGTGTTTGCCACGACATTCGGAGAAGTGACAGGGTCAACAGAGCTGGGAAAATCAGGCCAGTTCCACTACGGAGTGCAGGGTTTCTACCAATCTGCTTTGGGTGACGGAGGGAATCCGGACCCGAATAAGGCTTACACTCTTCCGGGAGAAAAAACTCACGGGGTTGGGCTCAGATCGGGAATTCAATGGGGGCATAATATGTTAAGCCTAAACTATCTCGGAATTTCGGATCAGGGAAGATTCCTGTTTCCGAGAGAGTGGGGAAGGGAGCAGTTCTTTGTCACCTTGAGGAGGGAGCGTTTTGAAGGAATGGGCGGAGTGAATGCAATCACCTTGCTCTATGACAAAACCTTCATTCATGACAAGCTGAAAGTGTCTTTAGGGGCTGGACATGTGACTACTCCCAATCTGGAGGAAATCCAACTGAATAAATATGGACTGCCTCATTACTATCACTTCACCGGTTTGATTGATTATCGCTTTGATGGATTCTTCAAAGGTTTGGACTTGCAGTTTTTGGTGGCTCACAAAAGAGAGGATACCGATCAGAAGCTGGGTCAGGAGTACGTGATCAATCGGGTCAATATGACCAACATGAATATTATTCTGGATTATAGATTTTAATTAATAAAAAAGAAAAATGGATCAATTTATTGAATGGATTAGTCAACCTTGGCCCTGGTATGTAGCAGGACCAATGATCGGGCTCACTGTCCCGGCCTTGTTGATTGTGGGGAATAAGACGTTCGGGATTTCTTCCTCCTTGCGTCATATCTGTGCGGCTTGTGTGCCGGCTGGAATTCCTTTTTTCACCTACAACTGGAAAAAAGAAGTTTGGAATCTCCTCTTCGTGCTTGGAGTAGCTATTGGTGGCTTTTTGGCTACCAATTTCTTGGCCAACCCCAACACGATTGTAATATCTGAAGCCACTCAGGCAGACTTGGCGGCATTGGGAATCACCAATTTCTCTGATTTGATGCCTTCTGACCTGTACACCTGGGAGTCGGTATTCACTGCCAAAGGACTCTTGTTCTTTGTATTCGGAGGCTTCTTGGTAGGTTTTGGTACCCGATATGCCGGTGGATGTACTTCAGGTCATGCTATTATGGGGATCAGTTCCCTGCAATGGCCCTCTGTAGTGGCTACGATCTTCTTCATGTTAGGAGGATTCTTGATGACCCACGTACTGATGGGACCTTTAATGAAACTTGTCGGATTCTAAAAAATTAAAATCATGTCAAAAGTATTGGAAAAGAAACCTCAAGTAGCCGATCCGCACTGCGTGGCTCCTAATCTCAGGGAAGATCATGATCGAGGTCTTGAGTTATTGAAATATCTGATTATCGGAGTGGTATTCGGAATTGTATTTGTCAAAGCTGAAATCATTTCTTGGTTTAGAATTCAGGAAATGTTCAGACTTCAGTCCTTCCACATGTATGGAGTGATCGGGTCAGCTGTAGTGACAGGAATTATATCTGTTCAGCTCATTAAGAGATTGAATGTGAAAACGATCCACGGAGAAGACATTGTGATCCCAGATAAGGTCTTTAGAAAAGGCCAAGTCATCGGAGGATTTATTTTCGGATTGGGCTGGGCGATTACTGGTGCATGTCCAGGACCGCTTTTTGCTCAAATAGGAAGTGGATATACTGTCGTATTGGTCACCCTGATTTCTGCCTTGGCAGGGACTTGGGTATATGGGAAGTTTGCCAGTAAACTACCCAATTAATTAACTTCAAATATACAAACTAGCCATCCCACGATTTGGGATGGCTTTTTTATTGAAATACCTTTTTGATGATAAAGCGGATCAGAAAAATGATGGTGAGGACAATTCCTCCTACGATGACAAATTCCATGTTGGCGTTTTTTTAGAAAACTTCATCAGAGGCGGAATGGTTTTTTGATTCTATAAAAGATATTTTTCTTTCCAGTGTCTATTTAAAAGGAAAGAATTTCTGACTTTGATTTTTCCGGCCTGTTGCTATTTTTCAAACACAGGCTTAAGTAATCACTATTATTTCCCGGTCATCCATTAAGAATGGAAATCAAGCCAATCTGCGTAACTTTGTGCGCTTTCTACCTTACCTATTTTCATGAATTACCTTCTCAAAAGAAGAATTGCCCTTGGGTCCATGTTCTTTTTCATCGGACTTTGTTTTGCTTCCTGGGCAGCAAGGATTCCTGATATTCAAGCCAAATTTCAGCTTTCAGAAGGGCAATTGGGGACGATTTTACTCTGCTTACCCATGGGCTCTATGATAGGGCTTCCAATTGCCGGCTGGTCAGTGCATCGTTATGGCAGCCGAATTGTGATTCTCATCGGCAGCTTTATTTACGCTCTTACACTTCCTCTGATTGGCCTCGCACCTACTATTTGGGTGATTGTACCGGTGTTGATTCTTTTTGGGATGCTGGGAAATATCATGAATATCTCACTGAATACTCAGGCTTTGGGTTTGGAAGATCAGATGGGGAAAAGCATTTTAGCATCTTTTCATGGTTTGTGGAGTCTGGCAGGGTTTACTGGGGCAGGAATCGGTGCGGCAATGATTTTTTTGAAATTCAGTCCGGCAGCCCACTATGCTGTGGTTACTTTGATCTCGGTCGTTATTGTTCTTTTCGCTCAGAAATTTGTCCTCAATGACAAAACCGACTCGGAAGATGGAAGTGGGTTGGTACTCAAGCGCCCTGATGACCTCTTGCTCAGAATAGGGCTAATTGCTTTTTTGGGGATGATGACAGAAGGATGCATGTTTGACTGGAGCGGGGTTTATTTCAAGAAAATTGTCTTGGCCCAGCCAGAGTGGGTGGCTTTGGGCTACGTTTGTTTTATGGGGGCCATGGCTTCCGGAAGATTTTTGACTGATAAGGCTACTGCCCGCTTTGGGAGAGTGCCCGTTTTACGGTTGAGTGGATTGATGATTTTCGTTGGACTGTTGCTCTCTGTGGCTTTCCCGATGCTTTGGGTTGCGGCTGTTGGATTCCTTTTGGTGGGCTTTGGTGTTGCCTCGATCATTCCTGTATCTTATGGGATTGCCGGTCGGTCCAAATTGTATCCACCGAGCGTGGCCCTAGCCTTGGTGTCTACGATCTCTTTCTTTGGATTTTTGCTGGGACCTCCTTTGATTGGTTTTGTTGCAGATTTGTTCAACCTGAAGTTTTCCTTTGCCCTGATTGCTGTGAATGGATTGGGGATTGTGCTCCTGAGTAGCATCCGGAAGCAGGTATTTTTCACTGACCAAAAACCCGCAGAAGCATGAGCTATCCGGAGAATTTCCAGTTTGCCAAAAAATTTGAAGTCGGTTCTTACCAGGTTCATCCTCATGGGTCGATCCGGCTGAGTTCCTTGGCAGATCTGCTCCAGGAAATTGCCTGGAGACACGCGGATTCCGGAGACTTCGGAAGAAATCTCCTAGCCAATCAACAAATGTGGGTACTTTCCCGACTGGAAATGAAAATGATCCAACCACCCAAATGGGGAGATCCGCTACAGATTTTTACTGGTGGGAGAGGTGCCGAAAAGCTGTTTGCTTTTCGGGAGTTTTTGGTTTGGGATAAAAACAAAAGACCGATAGCCCGGGCAATGTCATCTTGGCTTTTACTGAATTCCG
This sequence comes from Algoriphagus taiwanensis, assembly GCF_036245645.1. Taxonomy (NCBI): domain Bacteria; kingdom Pseudomonadati; phylum Bacteroidota; class Cytophagia; order Cytophagales; family Cyclobacteriaceae; genus Algoriphagus; species Algoriphagus taiwanensis. The sequence goes on from NZ_BTPE01000002.1 coordinate 243,109, forward strand.
AAACCAAACGGATTCAGCGTCCTGAATCGGTTTTGCCTCCTGAACTCTTCGATCCCAATAAAAAACCGGCTTGGATTCCTGAAAAATTGGAGTTGGCAGGTGAAAAAATCAAAGAAGAGACGATTCGGGTGCAGAATTCGGATTTGGATCTGTATCAGCACGTCAACAATACGAGCTACATCCGCTGGGTGGAGAATCTCCTGGCTGAAACTTCTCTTTTTCCCAATCAGATCAAAATCAATTACCTCTCCGAATGCCATGCCGGAGATCAGGTTACTTTGGGTTTATTTCGGCTTGAAGAAGGATATTTCGTCTCAGGCACAGCAGGAAATAAATTTGTTTTCCTCGCTGAGGTATTACAATTAAAGACTTGAAGGCATAGGAGAATCTCCTGCTGTTATCTGAGTCTAAGCTTGGGTTTTTATCGGAAATAAAGCTCAGAAACCCACTCGCTTTTGTGATGTTGATCACATCTTTCCTGCCTCAATCCTTTCCATTTTTGTATCTTAGAAACTTACTCAGATTACTATGATGCAGCCATTTGTCAAGTTGATCACCCTTCTGGTAGCCTTGCTAGGTTTGGCTACGGCCTTGGTTGGAGTGGTTGGTTTTGTGGTGTTCCTTTCTTTCTCAGGAGTACAACTTCCACCTCTTTCCTCTAGCCCTGTATCTGTGGCTCAGGCAGTCGCCGAAATTCCTGCTGTAAAGGCACTAATGGAACCTGAAGGAATGTGGATAGCACCAGACCTGTCTAATTTAGAGGGAGATCCTGATGCAGAGAAGATCAAATACGGACGTGAGCTTATAGCCAATACTGCAGAATACTTGGGGCCAAATGGGAAAGTAAAAGCGATTTCCAATGGGTTAAACTGCCAAAACTGCCATCTCCAGGCAGGTACAGCTCCTTTGGGAAACAACTACGGTGCTGTGGCATCCACTTATCCCAAAGTGCGGGCTCGCTCTGGACAGTCTGAGGATATTCCGAAGCGAATCAATGATTGCTTTGAGCGGAGCTTGAATGGTCAGCCTTTGGAAAGAGATTCAAAGGAAATGATTGCCATGGTCGCCTATATGGAGTGGCTGGGCAAAGAAGTTCCCAAAGGGGAAAAGCCAAAAGGAGTAGGAATCTATGAAGTTCCGTTGTTAGATAGGGCCGCAGATCCGGTTAAGGGCAAGCTGGTTTATGATAATCAATGTGTGAGTTGCCATCAGGCTGATGGACAGGGAATGCCAAGACAAGATGGATTGGGTTACATTTATCCGCCGCTTTGGGGAGATCATAGCTACAATCAAGGCGCTGGACTCTTCCGATTGTCAAGGTTTGCAGGCTACGTCAAAGCAAACATGCCTTTGGGGGCCACTTATCAGAATCCAATGCTAAGCGATGAGGAGGCTTGGGATGTCGCAGCTTATGTGAACAGCCTGGAGAGACCTTCCAAAGATCTGTCAGGAGATTGGCCTGATATCTCCAAGAAGCCCATGGACCATCCATTTGGTCCTTTCTCTGATGATTTCACTGAGGAGCAGCACAAATTTGGCCCTTTCAAGCCCATTCAGGAGGCCAAACAAAAAGCCAGCAAGTAATGCGATTTTCTTTTCTATTATCCCTACTCCTTTTGATAGGAGCAGGTGTGGTATGGGCTCAAGAGAAGGAAAGAAAGCTTGAACTGAGTCCAGATCTTCACTTTCGGACTTTTTGGATGAGTACTGCTTATCCTGGGTTGGATTTCAAAGAGGATTATGCCCTCGGAATGAGTCTCAATCTGGGAGGAAAAATTAAATACAGAGAAAACTGGACTTTTCATGCCGGATATCGGGTCTTTGCCAATGCATGGAGCTCGGATATTTGGGAGGCGGATCCCCTTTCATCCCAGAGTAATCGCTACGAGACAGGCCTTTTTGATCTGCTGAATCCAAGAGATCGGTTTTTTGGCAGGCTGGAAACTCTCTCTTTGGAATATTCCCAAGACAAATTTGGTGTAAAATTCGGTCGCATGGGCGTCAATTCAGATTGGATTAATGCCCAGGATGGGAGATTGGCTCCCACTGCAGTCGAAGGAGGATACGCTTGGTTTCAACCCGATAAGCGCTGGAAACTCGGAATTTGGGCGATTGGGAGAATGAATATTCGAGGAAGTAAGGACTGGCTGAATCCGGGAGAAACTGTAGGAATTTATCCTCAGGGAAGAACAGAAGGTGGAAAGCCTGCTAACTATTTTCAGAATACGGAGAGTAAGTCTTTGGTAATCGCAGAGGCTGATCGCATGTTAGAGGGCGGGGCGAAAATCCATTTTTCTACAACTATTGCTCAAAACCTGTTTTCCACTTATTGGTTGGCCTTTGAGAAAAACCGAAAGGGAGAAAAAAGAGCCTTGTTTTACGGATTACAAGCAGGACTTCAGCATGGTCTGGGAGAGGGGGGCAATCCTGATTTTGATTTGAGCTATAAGAATCCTGAGGATTTAAATTATGCTGTATCTGGAAGACTGGGCTGGAGTACCTCAAAATGGGTTACCCATCTCAGTTTTACGCAGGTAGGAGGAGACGGCAGATGGCTTAGTCCCAGAGAATGGGGGAAAGATGCCTGGTACACCTTTATCCCCAGGGAAAGAAATGAAGGATTTTCCTCTATCCAAGCTCTTGTGGGATATGGGGAGTATAGAATGGAAAAAATCCCGATGCAGCTCTACGTTCACGCTGGGGTCCACTGGCTAGCCGATGTGGATAATTCTGCAGGGAACAAGTATAATTTTCCGAGTTATTATCAGATGAATTTGGGGCTGAAGTATCAGGCAAAAAAGGTCAAAAACTTGGATTTTCATCTGATTTTGATGACAAAGCAGCCCTTGAATGGGGAGGACTTGTCCAATAATCAGATTTACAATAAGGTGGAGTTACTCCATATCAATGGGATCATCAACTGGAGGTGGAATTGAATCAATTCAGAGAGTTGGACAGAACCATTTCTAGGCCTAGATATGGATATTTTCCTAGAAAATTAGGAATTACAGAATGTTAGCCTCACCTTTGTCAGGTCGAAAAGATGTTTTCGACACTTGGCAACAAGTCATAGCATCGGCGATTCACCTGCCACAAGTAGCAAATCAAGAGTTCTCCAACATCAGGTTTTATTCTTCTTCTTCTACTTTTTTGATTCGAAACGGATCTTGATCTTTTTCAGAATTAAAACCTGCAGTTTATAATCAACACGAGAACCTTAGATTACCATTTATCATCAAAATTTCGTTTTCTTATTAAGACCATTCGATTTTCGGAATCAGCTCTTTCTGATTTCTCTGTTACCTTGCGCAATCGCGTAAATACCTATTTCAAGTCCACACAACAGACAAAGTTTGCAAACCGGGAAATGGTCCTCAAGACCATTTTTATGCTAGCCATCTATTTTGTGCCGGTTTTACTTGTCATCACCGGCGCGGTAGATCAGACTTGGCAACTCTACGCCTGCTTTATTTTAAGCGGCTTTGGCATGGCAGGTATTGGGATGGGGATCATGCATGACGCCATTCACGGTACATATTCCAGAAGGCCCCTGATCAATAAGCTTTTGGGCTATACCCTGAATATGGTAGGGGCTAATGCCACCGTTTGGAGGATTCAGCACAATGTTCTTCATCATTCTTATACCAATATTCATGAAGGGGATGATGATATCAATGCACCTTTCTTTCTACGCTTTTCTCCCAATGTGGAAAAAAATAAGCTTCATCCTTATCAGCACTGGTATACCTGGTTCTTTTATGGACTTTCCACGCTCTCTTGGGTGACTAGCAAGGATTTCATCCGCTTGAACCGCTATTACAAGATGGGCTTGCTTAAAGGAGAAAATGTCTATCGAAATACGGTATTCAAAATTGCCGCATGGAAGCTGGTTTATTTTGCATTCACTTTAGGACTTCCGATTGTCTTCTCTCCATTTGGGGTTGGACATATTCTTTTGGCCTTTTTTGTATTGCATTTTATCACCGGTTTGAGCATTTCCTTGGTCTTTCAGACAGCCCATGTGATGCCGGATATGGCATTTCCTCAGGCAGATGAATTTGGGATGGTCGAAGGGGAACGAATGCTTCATCAACTGGCAACCACGTCAAATTATTCCGAGAAAAGCAGAATTTTCTCTTGGATGATCGGAGGCTTGAACTACCAGGTAGAGCACCACCTTTTTCCAGATATCTGCCACGTGCATTATAGGAAAATAGCTCCGATCGTAAAAGCTACCGCCGCCGAGTATAATATTCCATACTTTTCAAAAAAGACATTTTTTGATGCTTTGAAGGCACATTTTCAGATGCTTCATTTCCTTGGAAATGCTGAGCTGGAACCTGTCAAGGCCTAATTAAAAACTCATGAACACAAGAAACAGAAATACTGCCAGGCCGAATACAGCACCCCGAGGAGGGAATGTAGACAGGAGGCAGAAAAAGAAAAAAGAGTCTTCCTTGGATCCCAAGCTTTTCGAGAAAAGAGCCAAGCCAAGTGGACAAGAAGGTTTTAGGACTGAAAAGTCCTTTGAGGATCTTCCCTTAAGCCCCAAAGTACTGAGCAATATTCAGGAAAAAGGATATCAGACATTGACTACCATTCAGGAGCAGTCCATTTTGCCTCTTTTGGAAGGAAGAGACATGATGGCTATTTCCAAGACAGGGTCCGGTAAAACAGCCGCCTTTTTGATTCCTATCATCGAGCATGCACTGAAAGACCCTAGAAACTACACCGCTTTGGTGGTGACGCCTACCCGGGAGCTTGCTTTGCAGATCGAAGAGGAATTCAAAAGCCTGACTTCAGGACTTCAATTGTACTCTGCTACCTTCATCGGAGGTACCAATATCAATTCTGACCCGGCTAAACTCAGCCGAAAACTTCAGGTCATCGTAGGGACTCCGGGCAGGCTTCTGGATCTCAGTGACCGCAAGGTTTTGGACCTTAGGAAAGTCAATACCCTGGTTTTGGATGAATTTGACCGAATGCTGGACATGGGATTTGTCCATGATGTAAACAAGCTGGTCAATCGAATTGGAACCCGGGATCAAACTTTGCTTTTCTCGGCCACATTGGAGCCAAACCAGAAAAAACTGATCGACGGATTGCTCAAAAATCCTGTAGAAGTCAAGGTGGATAGCGGCTCCGGAACCAATGAAAATATCGAACAGCAAACCATCCGGGTCCCAGAAGGCAAGGATAAGTTTGAAGTTCTCGCAGAGCTATTCCTGAATCCGGAAATGGAGAAGGTAATCCTATTTACCGAAACTAAGAGGCTGGCCGATAGGCTGGCAAAAAAACTGAATCAGTCGGGAATTCAAGCCGGACAGATTCATGGGGATAAGTCCCAGAATTTCCGAAATCGAATGATTGACGAATTCAAGTCCGGGGCTATCCGAGTGCTGGTTGCTACTGACGTGGCTGCCAGAGGGATCGATGTCGCTGATGTGAGTCATGTGATCAACTATCAGCGCCCGATGACCATGGATGCATACATCCATCGTATTGGCAGGACAGGCAGGGCCGGCAAGGTAGGCCATGCCATCACATTTGTAAACTAACCCCATTGCATGTCAAAAAATCAAAACACATTCATCAAAAAACAAAAAGCTGAGCTCAAAAGGAGAAAGCAAAAAGAGAAATTCGAAAAGAAACTGGAGCGAAAAGCACAGCCCAAAGACGGAAGTCTGGACAACATGATCGCTTATGTGGACGAATTCGGAAATATCTCGGACACGCCTCCTGCACCGCCAGTAGAGAAAAAAACAAATTCAAATCAATCCAATCAAAACAGAGTAAAAACAAATCAAAATTACAGAAATCATGAATGAAGGAACAGTAAAATTCTTTAACACTACCAAAGGTTTTGGATTCATCACGCCAGCTGACAACACTGAAGACGTGTTTGTACACCACAGTGGCTTGGTACACGAAATCCGTGAAAACGACAGAGTTACTTTTGACAAAGTTCAAGGTAAAAAAGGCGTAAACGCTGTAAACGTAAAAGTGGTAAGATAATCCAATCCTTGGATTTGATTTTAAGGCCCGGCTTGGTTTGCTCCAAGTCGGGCTTTCTTATGATATGGCGACTATATTGGTGAGGGGTTTTCCTTCTTCAAACTCAGTAATGTTTCTCAGCGTCGTCAGTGCGATTTGATCCAAGGCTTCCCGAGTAAGGAATGCCTGATGGCCGGTGATCAATACATTGGGAAAGGTCATGAGCCTGGAGATTTGCTCATCCTGAAGGATTTCTTCCGATAGATTTTTGAAAAAAATGTGCTCCTCCTGTTCGTAAACATCAATTCCAAGATATCCGATTTTTCTGGTTTTGAGGGCCTTGATCACAGCTTTGGTATCGATGAGTGCTCCCCGGCTGGTATTGATCAAGGCAACTCCATCTTGCATTTGCTGAAGCGTCTTGGAGTTGATTAGATGCCGGGTCTCTGGAGTGAGCGGGCAGTGGAGGGAGATTACATGGGATTTTGACAAGACTTCTTCCAGAGGCAAATAAGTAACCCCTATTTTTTTCATATCCTCACTGGGAAAAAGGTCATATGCCAAAACTTTGGCTCCAAATCCCTTGGCTATCCGACAAAAAGACTTGCCAATGGCTCCTGTCCCGATGACTCCGATTGTTTTTTCATAAATATTGACCCCTGTCAGCCCTTCCAAAGAGAAGTTGTTTTCTCTTACCCGGTTATAGGCTTTGTGGGTTTTTCTCAACAAGGTCAGCAAAAGGGCAAAGGCATGCTCGGCGACTGCCTCCGGACTATAAGCTGGAACACGCACGATCGAAATCCCCAGGTTTTTGGCGGCTTCCAGATCCACTTGGTTGTAACCGGCGCAGCGAAGAGCAATCAGCTGAATTCCCAAATCACTCAATTTTTTGAGTGTAGGCGCGTCCAATGGATCATTTACAAAGGAACAAATGGCCTGATGTCCTTCAGCTAGGGCCACGGTCTGTCGATTGAGCTGAGGTTCCAAAAAGCTGAATTCATGACCGAAGTCGGATGCATGCTTCAAAAAGCTTTCCCGGTCATAGGATTTGGTACTGAAAAAGGCGATTTTCACGGGAGTGGGAGGGATGAAGATGAAAGATAAATTTGCCTACAATTAAATAAATACCAATGAAAAAGCCATTTTACCTCATTATCCTTTTCCTATTGGGTGCAGTAGCCTGCGGACCCACCGAAAAACAACCTATTGTAGAAGACTCTATGCCACCAGAAACACAAATTATCGAGACTCCCATTCCCGACTCTGTCCTGCGTCATGTAGTACTCTTTGGATTCAAGGAAACATCCAGTCCGGAAGATATCCAGAAGGTTATTGATGCTTTCAAGGCTCTTCCTTCCCAAATCTCTGAAATCAAAGGATTTGAGTGGGGGGTCAATTCCAGTCCAGAAGGATTGAATCAAGGGCTGACTCATGCCTTTACCCTTACCTTTTATTCTGATGCTGATCGGGATGCATATTTGCCCCATCCTGCACACAAAGAGTTTGGAGCCGTTTTAGGCCCGCATTTGGAGAAGGTGACTGTGCTGGATTATTGGACTAAACCTTGATCAACGGTCTACCGGGAGGGTGCCGCCGTCTGAGCCTGCACTCTCCTGTACGTTAATTACTTCTGTGACTACAAATACGCTAGTCCCTCTCCAAGGCAGCATTCCGTTGTATTCTTTGTAGCGGAGTTCAAGGTGCTTTCCGGAATTTCTCTCCAGCTGAGCGGCAACTTCGGGATCGGTCACGCTGAATCTGAATTCATTGCTTTGGAGGGCCCCTGAAGTAGGACTTTGGAAGCCCTCTTGTACCATTCTGCCTTCGTAGGTCTTAAAGACCACCCCTTTTTTCACAAAATAGTTGAGGCTCCCTGCCTTTACTCCTTCCCCGAAAACAAAATAAAATTTCCACCAGAAAAAGATTCCGAGTACCAAAATCAGAATCAAACCTGAAATCCAAGCAAATTTTTTCATGATTCAATCAAATGAAGTTTTCGAAATATAATCAGGATTTTAAAATTCACTAGAGGCTGGAATTTTTAAACTTCGAAAAAAATTCAGGGTTTATTCTTCATGCAATCCTCCCTTTTCCCAAATCAAACTGAAAATCTTCTCCCATTTCAGGGAGAAATGTACTTGTTCCCTGATTTTTTCGCCAAAGAGCAGGCGGATCATTTTTTCGCAAAGCTCAGCGCTAGTTTGGAGTGGAGACAAGAACCAATTTGGATGTTTGGGAAAAGAGTCATGCAGCCTAGGTTGACGGCTTTGTACGGTGATCCAGAGAAGCCTTATGGATACTCAGGTATCCAAATGACCCCATCTGGATGGACTCCGGAATTGAGACATATTTTGGATTCTATTCAGGACTTTTCGCAAGCTGAATTCACCCATGTGTTATGTAATTTTTACCGGGATGGGAATGACAGCATGGGTTGGCATAGGGACAATGAAAAAGTTTTGGGGGAAAATCCTACAATAGCTTCGGTGACCTTTGGGGCAGAAAGAATTTTCCAGACTCGACCTTATTCTGAGAAAAGCCCCAAGCTCGACATATCCCTGACTCACGGGAGTCTTCTCCTGATGACTGGCGAGAGTCAGCACTTTTGGGAGCATCAACTTCCCAAGGCGAAAAGAGTCAATCAGGCGAGGATCAATCTGACCTTTAGAAGGCTTCTCTGAGGTGTAGACTTGTGACTTTTTCCTATCTGACAGGGATCTTTTTAGAAAAAAAGAGTGTCCTTGATCGCCTCAAGGTAATTCAGCTCCAATGGTTTTTCGATGTATTCGATGATGCAGGAGTACTTCAATGCTTTTTGTTTATCAGCCAGATTGACTGATGAAGAGATGATAAAGACTTTGATGCGTTGAGATTGATTCAAAGATTCTACGAAATCCGCCACCACCCAACCATTTGTTTCAGGCATATATAGATCCAAGAAGATAAGGATGTTCTCATTGGTCTCTTTGTTTTTTTCCAAATATTCAATGGCTTCTATTCCGGAATTAAAGCATTTAGGATCAGCATGAAACCCGGATTTTTTGGCGATCAATTTATGTATGAATTGATAATTGGAATCATCGTCCACGATGAGCAGGTCGAAATTCATTTTATTAAAGATTGGAATTTAGAGGTCTAATGAAATTTGATTTTGGTTGGATTTATCTGAGATATCTCTGATGATTTGATCAAGTTCTAAAGCTGCATTATAAGATATTTCCAGAATTTCTCTCAACTCCCCATCACATTTTTGCATGTCCATCGAATTGATGAGATCCAAAGCCCCCATCATCTTAGCAAGGGGAGCTCTCACAATGTGGGATTGAGTCCATGCGATCTCTTTGAGTGTTTTATTTTGTTGGAGAAGGGCCTCGATGTACTTGGACTTTTCGGTAATATCCCTGTAAATATTCATTACTGTACATTTTCCCTCGATTTCAATTTTGGTTGCTTTCACTTCGACGATTCGCTGTTCTCCGTCCTTTCGTTTGATTATTGTTTCAAAAGAAATTGAACCCTTTTCCTTGAGCAATTCAAATTTTGAATTAAAATATTCGGGGCTCATGTTGAGATCCACATCTTTGACACTGAGCTTTTCAAGCTCTTCTTTGCTATATCCCAGCATTTCCTCCGAGGCGGAATTGGATTCAAAAAATAATCCAGGACCACTTTCATCGATATGAAAGAGGTTAATGTTATCCAGATTGGATTCGAAAAGTTGACGAAATTTCTTTTCGTTTCGCTCCGCTTCTTCTTTTGCTTTTACCAATTCCACTGTTCTTTTTGCCACGATATCTTCCAGGTGATCGTTTGTGTTTTGAAGCTGGTCCAGTAGTGATTTGTAAAGGAGTTGATTTTTTATCCTCAGTTTGACTTCATTGAAGTCAAAAGGCTTAGTCATGAAGTCATTTGCCCCATTGGAAAGGGCTAAATCACGGGATTTTGGCTCTGCATCTGCAGTGATTACAATTATCGGGAAATATCCGAACTGGTTTTTTTGATTTTTGATTTGATCCAGAATATCAAATCCTGAAATCTTTGGCATCATTAAATCAAGCAATAGCAGGTCTGGTTGTTTATACAGTAATCTTTGGAGCAAAGCTTCAGGATCATTGGTAGTCCAGATGTTATTGTATCCTGTTAAAATCAAAAGATTTTCCAGGAGAAAGGTGTTTTGAATGTTGTCGTCGACAATGTAAATCAGTGGATTTGAGATTTCTCCGATTTGCTCCTGATTATTCATGGGATTTAAGCTTATTGTGACTGAGGATTAATTGCATCAATTTGTCCCAGTCGATGGGTTTGGTGATATAATGGTCTGCTCCTAAACATTTCAATTCGTTAAGTTGCTTGGAGTCAGTGTCTGCACTGATTATGATGACGGGAATGGATTGAGTCGATTGATTATGTTTAAGCTCTTTCAAGACTTCTTTTCCATTTGTGTCATTGAGTCTAAGGTCCAGTAGAATTAAGTCTGGACGATGGGAAATAGCCAAGCCTAAAGCTTCTTTTTCAAATTTTGTTTCAATTATTTCATGATTGGGGTTGGCATTGTTGATCAAAGCGGAAATCAATTGGATGTTAACCTCATTGTCCTCTACCAAAAGGATTTTTAATGGTATATTGGACTTTTCGATTGCCATAATATCCTGAAAAGCAAAATCACCTTGAGTGCTTGGAGAATAGGTCGGCAAATCTATCCAAAAGGTACTTCCAATACCGATTTGACTTTTGACACCCACATCTCCTTCCATGAGGATTATGAACTTCTTCACCACAGAAAGACCCAAGCCAGTTCCTTCAATAGAGGAATTTTCCAATCCTCCTCTTTCAAAGGGGTTGAAAAGTTTTTCAATTGCTGATTCTTCAATTCCAATCCCAGAATCTTCGACTGATATTCTTGTCATTTGAGTGGATGAAGAGGCTTTTGATTCAGGGGTGATTTGGATATTGACTATACCATTTGGCTTATTGTACTTGATGGCATTGTTGATCAAATTGAATAGGATCTGTTTCAACCGATGGGGATCGGCATTCACATAATTTGGAGTTCCGATCTCAGAGTTAAAATTTATCTTGATTCCTTTTTGGTCGGCTATAGGAAGCAGGGACTCTGTCACTTCCTGAATAATTCCTCCTACCTCAAGGGACTGGGTATGGATGGAGATTTTTCCGGCTTCAATGCTGGATATGTAAAGCACTTCATTGATCAGATTCAGCAGATGATTTCCGCTTTTGAGGATATATTCAATGTTTCTTTTCTGGTCATCTCTGAGAGGGGTGTATTCCATGAGCTGCGCAAATCCCAAAATAGAATTCATCGGGGTTCTGAGTTCATGGCTCATTCTGGAAAGAAATTCACTTTTTGCCCGATTGGCTGAATCCGCTTCGCTCTTGGCTTTTTCAAGTTCTCGGGTCCGTTCCTCTATTCGGGTTTCCAAGTTTTGGTTTAGTTCCAAGATTTCCCTCTCGTATTGCTTTCTCTGAGTGATATTCGAATCTGATCCTCTGTAGCCTCTGAATACCCCATCTTTATCAATAATGGAAGTTCCAAAAGTCTCAACCCAGATGATTTCACCGTCTTTTCGCTGAATAGGATTTTCCCAGTTTTTCAAACTTTTACCTGAATGAAGATAAGCCAATCCTTGTGTTTTGAACTCTTCAAAATACTCTGGTGGAAAAAGATCGTAGAAGTATTTTTTTCCAATCAACTCCTCAGGCTCATATCCAAAAACAATCTTTGAAACAGGACTTATATAGGTGTATAGTCCCTTATCATCGGTCTCCCAAATTACAGCCCCACTATGCTCGGCGATTTGACTAAACCGCTTTTCACTATCCTCGAGTGCTTTTTGCATTTTTCGGGATTCGGTTATATCCTTCCAAGCCGCAAAAAGTACCATTTCCCCATCCATCTCGATTTGGGCGAGCTTGACTTCCGACAAAAATTCTGTCCCGTCAATTCTTTTATTTAACCATTCAAATTTTTCAATCTGATTTACTTTTGCCGATTTCAGGATTTTTCTGGCCTTTTCACTACTTAGTTCTCCGTCAGGTTGGTATTCTGGAGATATTTCTTCTGCATGTTTTCCAAGTAAATTTTCTCTTGTACCCCCGATCATTTTCTCTGAAGTATGATTGCATTCGACAACAACCCCATCCTTGATCACCAAATATCCGTCGGGAGCCTCTTCAAAAAGGAACTTATATTTCTTTTCACTTTCTTTCAGTTCTTTTTCAGCTTTCTTGATATCAGAAATATCCAAGCCCTCACACTGCATTTCATAGGGATTGCCAAACGAATCAGTCAAACAAACAAATTCCCAACGAGTAGTCATGATGCTCCCATTTTTATTGGGTTTATCCAGTTCTACCTGATAAGATTTCCCAGGGTTTGCCATACATTTTTCTACCGTTTTTATGGCCTTTTCCACGTCATAGGTGCATATTGAAGAGAGAGAATCTGATTTGTGAAGGCCTTTGTTTGTATATAAATATCCAAAGTCCTCCTCAAACTTCCTGTTCCAAAAAGTGTGGAGCCCCTGAAGATCCGTACGGATTATATAGTTTGTCTGTGAATTGAGCAGGCTTTGTAGTCTACTTTGACTTTCCTGGATTTTTGTGAGGTTCTCTCTTGAGTTTACGGCTTGCTGAAGTGTGTAGAGGATAGTTTCTATAAAATCGTACTCTTCTTTGAGAAATCGATCGTTTTCCTTGATAAAAACATTCAGGAAAAACCAATCCCCGGTATCCAGCTCGGTTTTTCTGCAAATTGAATTGCCAGTCTCAAGAAACGGATCTGTTTGAAAGGATTGGGTTTTCCATGAGATTTGAACGGATGTTTCTTCTGGATTCAAAAATCCGGCTTGGATCACTCCCGCACTTCGTTGCAGTAAATCATTAATGGACACGCTGCTGTCATTGCCGAGTGCAGAGACTTGATATATAGCCCGAAGTTCCTTTTGCCTTTCTCTCTCGTTTTTTTCAATTAAGAATCGGCTGTGTACGTTGGAGAGGATGTCTGAAAAAATCCTTAAAATGGACAGTTCTCCTTCGGAGTATCGATGGATTTTTTTTACGGAATCCAAACCCAAGAAGCCCAGACATTGGGACTGATACATGATGGGCATGGTAAGAATACTCTGAATCCCCTGAGGTTCCAGGGTTTTTCTCAGTTGGTCTTCCGGGTCAAGTTTTGCCACCTCCTCCACATAAATCGGCTCTCCTTTTTTGTGGGAGTTGCCCCAGTGTTCCATTCCCTCCATACTGTAATTTTGGAGGTATTCGATTTGAGGCTCTATCCCATCTGCACACCATTCATAGGTGTTTGAGGTGGTGTGGGATTCCCAATCGTATTCGAAAATGTAGATTCTGTCAGCTTCCACAAATTTCCCTAGGCGCTCCAAATTGGTTTGGATTCCTAATCGGATTTCTTTTTCCGATAGATTGATAAACGAGCTGGAAACCTCCACCAGAGTCTGATTAAGCTTGGTTTCTTCCTCCAGTTTTTTTTGGGCTCGAATTTGATTGGTGATGTCAGAAAAAAATACGGAGACTAGATTTGGTTTTTCATCACTTGATAGGTTACTGGGTATTGCATTGATAATTATCCATTTATAGTCCTGAAGAATTGGGTTGAAGACTCCCATCGTTACCTTTTTTACCGATTTCCCGGTCTTCAGAGCGATTTGTGCAGGATGCTCTTCACCAGGAAAAGGGGAGCCGTCTAAGTAAATAGCATGCCAGCTAGGGTCAAATGAATCAAGACCCGTCAATTGATTAAGCGATAAGCCTAAAATTTTCTGCGCAGCTTTATTTGCATCTATAATCTTCCCTTCTCCATCATGAAAGACAACTCCTTCATCCAGAGATTTGAACAAGATTCTATAGCGGTCATTTTCACCATTTAGTTCTCCAGGTGCTGTCATAAGTTAAGCTATACTGTTTCGCAATAGGTTTTTTGGATCCTATTGAGGGCATTTTTAATTATTTAGTTTTATTAAGATCTTTATCTAGAAGGGAAAAAACCAGGTCTAAAAAAATGGCGATAAGTGAAATAGATGAAAGAATTATCTTGTTTTATATGAATATAATTCAACAATAATTAGAAAAATGCAGATTTTGGATTTTTATCAAAAATTTTTTTTAAATCTAGCCTTTACACAACTAGATTCAATCCAAAAAAAAAGGTTGGAGAATTTCTCCAACCTTTCCGAACAAATTTTCTGTCTCTTTAATCTACCAGCCAAAGGAATTCCCCATAGCCTTGGGCTTCCATTTCTGATTTGGGAATAAACTTCATGGCGGCAGAATTCATGCAATACCTCAAGCCTGTCGGCTCCGGTCCGTCATAGAAAACGTGTCCCAAATGGCTGCCTCCTAGCTTGCTTCTTACTTCCACTCTAGTCATGCCCAGCGTTCGGTCTATGGGCTTATCGATGATTCTGGCATCAATGGGCTTGGTGAAGCTCGGCCAGCCTGAGCCCGATTCATATTTGTCCTTGCTGCTGAAAAGGGGAGCACCCGATACGATGCACACATAGATTCCTTCTTCCTTATTGCCATTGTATTCATTTTGGAAGGCATACTCCGTTTCATCCTCCATAGTTACTTCATATTGAAGTGCGGTGAGGGTCTTTTTCAATTCTGCTTTGGAAGGAGCGGTATACTTCTTCTCGCTCAGCTCTGGCCAATGCGCCTTGATGAAAGCATCTCTTCCGGAACCGTTTCGGTAGGCATAGTATTCTTTGGGATTCTTTTTGTAATAATCCTGATGGTAGTCCTCAGCCGCGTAGAAATTGGTGTATTTGATGATCGGCGTTGCGATTGGTTTTTTGAATCTGCCGGACTTATCCAGTCTTTCTTTGGAGGCTTCTGCTACTTTCTTTTGCTCAGCATCATGGTAGAAAATCGCTGATTCGTATTGGGAGCCCCGATCATAAAAGGAACCTCCCACATCGGTGGGGTCGTAGGTCTGCCAGAAGATATCCACCAGTTCAGCATAGCTGATGACTTCCGGGTCGAAGGTGATCTGAACCGATTCGCGATGAGAAGTTTTGCCAGAGGAGACTTCTCCGTAGGTAGGGTTCTTTTCTTTGCCTCCCGAATAGCCGGAAACCACAGAAATAACCCCGTCCAATCCTTCAAAAGGAGCTTCCACGCACCAGAAACACCCGCCGGCAAACGTGGCTAATTCGGATTTGGCTGAGAATACGGCTACTTCTTCTTCGGTTTCGGCCGGTAAAGATTCATTGGTCTCGTTTTTTACAGCAGGGGAATTTCCACAAGCCATAAACAGGGCGAGGAACAGCCCAAAGACGGGAAGTTGTAATTGAAATGATTTGTTCATGTGTGAATTTACTTTTCCTAAAGGTGAAAATTGGGTCGGTTTTTGAAAGAAAACCAATCCAAACGATTTTGTGTTTCGCGCAACATCCAAATTAATGTTAATGCCCGAGGTCTCAAATACGAGCATAGATTCATTTTGGATGGTCGTCTAGGTTACAAAATCAGTTTTGGCTGGGACTTAATAAAAAAAACTATGCGCAAATCGATCTTTCTTTTCCTGTTCGGTTACTTCCTTGTACTGACTCCGCTAATTGCTCAGCAGGGAAGCGGATTCGGGGTAAAAGGTGGTTTGAACTTCAATACCAGTGGGAAGTACTTCCGGGATGCAGGTGATATTTTTACCAATCCCGGTGAGAATATGGGTTATCATTTGGGAGTTTTTTACCAGTTGACCAGCTATGATATTTCCCTGAGACCCGAGTTGATTTATACCAAGACAGAATTCAATACGGATTTGGGAATGGCAAAATATCAGAAGATTGACCTTCCTGTTTTGGTGAAGTTGAGGTTGTTTCAGATTATCGGTTTTTCAATAGGACCTTCCTTTCATTACACGTTTGATGAGAAGTTTTCCGCCCCTGAGCTATTCGAAAATTCTGATCCGTTTTCTCTGGGCTTTCAAATGGGCCTGGGTGTCAACTTTGGCCCCGTCGGGCTTGATTTGAGATTCGAGCGGGAGCTAAATGAGCGTAAATACACCTTGGATAATGTCTTGGGGAAAGAGGAGTTTAAAAATCAGCAGCTAATTCTTGGCTTGTCTTTCATGATTCCTTCCAAAAACTCAAAATAATTCCACTCCTTTAAAATTCTTCTGTTTTACTTTTTGATTTCCTTATTTTAAGAATTCTAAATATGCTTAAAATGGAAAAAAGACTAATGGCATGGGTAATGCTGGGATGGATGCTGTGGGGATGTGCCAAAAAGGAGGAAGATCCTTTTGCAACAGTCCGGCCGGAGGAAAGCCGATTTACCAAAATCACCTTGGTAGAACGACTCAATGAACCGATGGAACTGGAGGTTCTGGACAATCTGGACGTATTGTTTATCGAGCGGGGAGGAAAACTCCGAAAGTATGTGGCCGCAGAAGGGACAATAGAAGAAATCGGAGAACTTGAGGTCAATATCAATGGGGAGGACGGCCTACTTGGTCTGGCCAAAGATCCAAACTTTGAGCAAAACCAATGGATCTATTTGTACTATGCTCCGGTGGGAGAGCCTGCAATCAATCGCCTTTCCCGGTTCACTTTGGTAAATGGTCTGCTTGATAAGTCTACCGAAAAAATCATGCTGGAAGTGCCTGTCTTCAGAGGTTGCTGCCACTCCGGTGGATCGCTTGAATTCGATTCCAAAGGCAATTTGTTTTTGAGCATGGGAGATGATACGACTCCTTTTGAGTCGGATAATTACAATCCTATCGATGAACGATCAGGTCGTCCAGAAAATGTCGATGCGCAGAAAACCTCCGGAAACTCCAATGATTTGCGGGGATCTATCATTCGGATTACCCCACAACCTGATGGAACTTATACCATTCCCCAAGGAAATCTTTTCCCTCCAGGTACCCCAAATACCCGACCTGAAATCTATGTGAAAGGCAACAGAAACCCCTTTCGAATTTCCGTGGACCAGAGAAACGGCAACCTGTTTTGGGGTGAAGTGGGGCCTGATGCCTCAGTGGATAGCTTGAAGCGGGGACCTAAAGGCCATGATGAGTTTAATCTGGCTACCAAGCCGGGTTTTTTTGGCTGGCCGTATTTTGTGGGAAATAACAAACCTTATTGGAAGTACGACTTCGAAAAGCAGGAAAGTCTCTTTGAGTTTGATCCTCAAGCTCCTAAGAATACTTCCCCCAATTCCACAGGGATTGAAACTTTACCTCCCGCTACTCCAGCCTTGATTTGGTATCCCTATAATGAGTCAGAGGAATTTCCCATGCTAGGGACCGGAGGGCGAAATGCCATGGCTGGACCGGTGTACTACCGGGAGGATTACGAAAAGTCAGAGGTTCATTTTCCCGGCTATTTTGACGGAAAGGTATTCTTCTATGATTGGATGAGAAACTGGATTTTCACGGTGAAGCTGACTGAAAATTTCGAGTATGATACCATGGAGCGATTTATGCCTTCGACGGTTTTTGACAAGCCGGTGGATATGCAGTTTGCCAAGGATGGTTCACTGTATATTTTGGAGTATGGGACTTTTTGGAGTGCTCAAAACGATGATTCTGGTATTTATAGAATTGAGTTTGCATCGGGCAATAGAAAACCTGAGGCCAAAGCCACTGCCAATCAATTGACCGGAGCTTTGCCACTTCAGGTTCAGTTTTCTTCAGAAGGAAGCCGGGATTCAGATGAGGGAGATCGAATAGCGTTTCTTTGGGATTTTGGAAATGGAAAAACTTCCTCTGAAGCCAACCCTAATTTCACATTTGAAGAAGCAGGGGAGTATGCAGTGACCCTTACGGTGAAAGACAAAGAAGGAGCTGAATCTCAGGCTCAATTGATGATTTTGGCAGGGAATGAAACCCCTCAGATCAATTTGGATTGGAAGGGGAATAGAAGTTTCTACTTCGGCAAGGAGTCCATTCCCTACCGAGTAGTGGTGACTGACCGGGAAGATGGTGCCGTGGATTCCTCAAGGGTTGCTTTTTCTATTGACTATCTCGAAGGTGGCTTTGACCGCGTAGAGGTAGGGCATAAGGAGGAAGTATTCAGCCCGGGAGAAAATTACATCACCCAATCTGGCTGCAAGGCCTGCCATGCGATCAAGGACAAGTCCATCGGTCCGGATTATACCTCAGTTTCTGAAAAGTACCTGAACCAGCCTGATGCCAAAGAATACCTAATTGAGAAGATTACGAATGGTGGAGGAGGAGTCTGGGGTGAGCGGGTGATGCCCGGTCATACCCATCTGCCTGCTAATCAGATCGAGCAAATGGTGGATTATATTTTGGGTCTTTCCGATCCGAATTCAGGGCAAAGAAGCCTTCCTCTTGCTGGAACTTACCCGATTGATCGGGTAGATCTTCAAGAGGGATACTATATCATTCAGGCGAGTTATCAGGACTTGGGAGCCAATGGGATTCCACCTTTGCAGTCCAATGAACAGATTATCCTGAGAAATTCCCTACAGCAGGCCTCCTTAGCCGATCAGTTGGAAGGAGTAGCAAAAGCCAATGGCCCACAATACCAGTTTGTACGCTATACTGCTGCAGGGGCTTGGATCAAATACGAACAAATTGATTTAACGGAAATCTCTTCACTGGAACTGACTTTGAACCCCGGCAATACCCAGGGGAAAATCCAAGTCAGAATGGGTAGTCCCGAAGGTGAACTTTTGGGTGAAACGGTGCTTCTTTCCAAAGAGGATAGACCCAAAACTCAGGAAGGTCCATTCTTCCCGGTTACTATTTCTCTAAATAAAAAATCAGGCTTCCATGACCTGTATTTCGTGTTTGTTTCTGAGGGCGATGTCTCCATTTGGAATACTTTCAATATGAATACGATAAGATTTGTCAGGGAATAGAAATCAAAAAAGATCTCAGTCGGCAAAGGCTGAGATCTTTTTCTTCTAAGATGATTTTGAATACTTGGGGCTTTGCCAGTAACCTTCCTTGAAGGTTAAAAGAACTAAATAATGCTGATTTTTTGCATACTTCGGTCTTCCGTCATCGGTCATCTGGCCCAAAATCTGAGGAGTAGACGTTTACTGTTAAAATATCGCAAACTCAGATTTTAATTTCTTTCTTATTCCAAATGAGAGGCAAAGAATTCCTTGAGTCGGATAGCTTCTTCGTTGTCCACTTTTTTGTCTTCCAAGACTGATTTTACCAAGGGAAAGAGCTCATCAAAAGGAGGATGCTTCTGAAGGTGAGTATTCTTTTCCATCCATTGATTGAGTCGATAGATTTCATAAGTATTGACATCTCCACTTGCCAGAATACCCTGAAAAATACCACTCAGGAAGTAGAGATTGGGTTTTTCAAGTTTCTCCGAGCCCACATCTCCCACAAATTCCCGAAGGATATTTTTCATTTCTTCCAGCTCCTCGTTGTTTACCTTACCGTCCTCAACAATAGGGCGAATTTTTTCATAGAGACTTTGGAAGTTCTCGTTTTCACAAAGGGGTTCATTAGTGTAGCACCAGTCTTTTAGTGCTTCGTATTCGTTTTTATTGACTACTCCATCCAGGGAAACGCCATAGATCAGTCCTGCCAGTTGATAAGCTGCTTTTTGGGTTGCTTTGTCATTCAGGTTCATGGTATTTGGGTTTGTTTTGAAAAATAAATCACTTCTTAATTTAAGGCCCTTTAAGGGAATTTTTAAATTTAATTTCGATTAAATGAAGATTCTCTTTCCATTAAGCTGTTAGGTTTAAATAAGATCTTTCTACTCAAATCCTTTCTAAATCACCCCCAATGACACTTGTCTGCCAGAAAAGCCTTTTCTCTCTCGATTCGGACGTTTCCTATCTCAACAATGCTTACCGAGGTCCTATTCTAAGAAAGTCCGAAGAGGCGGCTCTCAGGGATTTGGAAGGGATGAGAAAGCCCTACCTTGTTCAGTCGGAGGATTTTTTTCTGGGTGTAGACCGAGTGAAGAGCCTTTTTGCCCAATTGATCCATAGTCAAAAGGAGCAAATTGCCCTAGTTCCGAGTACTTCCTATGGCTTTGCGGTTGCGCTGAATAATATGATTTCTGCTTCCGGGAAAAAAGCCATAACCGTAAGTGATGAATTTCCGAGCGGGTATTTTTCTTTGAAAAATTGGGCAGAAGCAAATGACGGGAAACTGGTAGTCATTCATCCGGACTCTAAATCTGAATCCTTCGGGGCAGACTGGAATGAACGAATACTCCAGGCCATCGACGGGGAAACATCCGTAGTGTTGATTTCTTCGGTTCATTGGATGAATGGGGTAGCTTTTGACTTGGAGGCAATAGGGAAAAAATGCTGCGAAAATGGGGCAGTATTTATCGTAGATGGAACTCAGTCAGTCGGAATGCAGCCTATGGATGTGGAGCGCTTCGGAATAGATGCCTTGATTTGCGCAACTTACAAATGGCTCCTTGGGCCTTATTCCTTGGCTTTGGCCTATTTTGGGGAGCGCTTCAATTCGGGAAAACCTTTGGAAGAATCTTGGATGAATCGAACCAACTCCCGAAATTTTTCAGGTCTCACTGACTATCAGGAAACTTATCTTCCCGGAGCTGCTAAATATGACGTGGGGGAGACGAGCCATTTCCTGACGCTTCCGATTTTGGAGCAATCCCTGATTCAGATTTTGGAATGGACTCCTGAAGCTATGCTCTCCTATGCCCGAGGGCTAAAAGAAAAGTTAGCCGAGTTTCAGCTGGAGCGAGGGCTTCATCTTTCCATGGATCGCCATAGTTCCGATCATCTGTTTGCTTTAACCCTGCCCACCGGTAGTGACCCTCAGCAAGTCAAAAAACAACTGGAACAGGCCAAAGTCTTTGTTTCCGTTCGTGGTACATCCCTTAGGGTTTCGGTCAATGTCTTCAATGAGGAAAAGGATGTGGAGAGATTGAAGGGGGCTTTGATATCTTGAAATCAGGTTGGGAAACTGAATTTCACCTAAAATTCAAACTGAACACCGTCTTCTTATCCGGCTCGGACTCCACGGTCAAGCTGCCCCGATGTAGGTTCATAATCTGTCGGGAAATGGCAAGGCCGATTCCTGAACCGGTTTTTTTTGTGGTGTAGAAAGGAACAAAAATTCGCTCCAAAGCTTCGGGGACGATCCCAGGGCCATGGTCTTCCACCTGTATCTGAATTCCCAAATCTCCCTGACCTACCGCTCTCAAACATACCTGACGGTCGGCTCGAGTCTGAAGAGATTCGGCCGCATTTTTCACCAAATTGATCAGAATCATCGAGATCTGATCGGGATCGCAGAGCACCGTCAAATCCTCGGGGAGAACCTGAGTTTGAACTTCCACCTGGAGGCTTTTCAGGTCTTCTTTCATCAATCCCAAAACATTTTCAAAAAGCCCTTTCACTGCAACTTGCTCCTTTTTGGGAACAGGTATGTTGGTGTAGTCACGGTATGCATTGACAAAGTTGACCAAGCCCTTACTTCGATTGGCGATCGTGTCCAATCCTTCCTGAATATCCTGAAAACCGTCTTTTTTGATCAGCATACCTTCCTTTTGCACATAGCTGTCCTCGTCGAGAATGGTCCGTAGCGACTCAACCAAACTGGAAATCGGCGTGATCGAGTTCATGATCTCATGCCGGAGTACTTTGGTCAGGTTTTGCCAGGCTTCCAGTTCATTGGATTGGAGTTCGGCATTGATGTTTTGGAAGGAAAGCAAGGTCCAACTTTGCCCGCCCATCTTGATCGAAGTGGACTGAATGATCAGATGTATGGAAGGATTGACCCGAAAAGAGAGTCTTTGTCCGGGTTTGATGCCCAAAATCTCTTCCAAAAGTTGGGGAGATAATCGGCCCAAATCACTGATATTTCGAAATTGGGGAATTTGAAGCAGGTGCTTTGCGGCATTGTTAATCACGCCGATATTGCCTTCTGCATTGAAAGAAATGATCCCGGTATTGATGTGCTGAATGATTACCTGGAGAAAAAGCATCTGCTCTTCTTTCTCTGCCCGGGTTTGCTTAAAAACCTCCATCACTTCGTTGAAAGCCGTGTTTACCTCACGAAAGGAAGCCCCCATCTTGCTGTCTGTGGTGAAGGATGAGGAAAAATCAGCGAATCGAATGGAGTCAAGAAATCTCGCCAACTTTTGGTTGATGGAGTTGACAAAATAGATCATTTCCCCAGTCAGGAGAGCGGCTACCATAACCAAAAGAAATGGCGCCAGAAGAAGATTTTGACTCAAATACAGCCAAATGGCCAGAAATAAAGCCGAAACGATCCCCAAAATCCTCAGGGAAATGCCAAAGGAGAACTTCTTATAAACCATATTTTTCCAGCCTTCTGTAGAGCGAAGAACGGGTAAGTCCGAGTTCCTCGGCAGCACGGGTAATGTGACCGTTATGCTTTTGTAGCGCTTTGCGGATTAAAATGCGCTCTACGTCTTCGATGTTGAGATGCTCCAAGCTGACGTTTTCCTCGGATTTTTCGGGTTGTCCCATCTTTTGGAGGAAAAGGTCTTCAGGCTGCAGGACGTTGTGATTGCTCATGATTACAGCCCGTTCGATGCTATGCTGTAGCTCGCGGATATTTCCCGGCCAATGGTACTTAGTCATCCGTTTGATCAGAGGCTCTGATGCTTTTCGGATATCCTTGTTGTATTTTTTGGAATAGTAGCTGATAAAGTGGTCAGCCAAAAGAGGAATATCCTCCACTCGCTCCCGTAGTGGTGGCAAGGTGATTTCAATCGTATTGATCCGATACAGTAAATCCTGCCGGAAGGTATTGTCATAAACCATATTGTACACCGGCATATTCGTGGCCGAGATCAGTCGGATATTCACGTCCACGGGACGGTTGGCACCGACTCGGGTGACTTGGCGATTTTGAAGGGCCGCCAAAAGCTTGGCCTGAAGGGGAAGTGGTAGATTCCCGATTTCGTCCAGGAAAAGTGTTCCTTTATGTGCCTGTTCGAAGCGTCCTGCGCGGTCCTCTTTGGCATCGGTGAATGAGCCTTTCTTGTGTCCAAACAGCTCGGATTCGAAAAGTGTATTGGTGATGGATCCTAAATCCACCCCTACGAAAGCCTCTCTGCTTCTTCGGGAATTTCGGTGAATGGCCCTTGCGATCAGCTCTTTTCCTGTTCCGTTCTCTCCCAAAATCAAAACATTGGCATCAGTTCCCGCTACGCGCTCGATGGTTTCAAATACCTTTTGCATGGCAGGACTTTGACCGATAATATCTTTGAATTTGTTGTCAATGTCCTGCTGAAGTGTTTGCTTTTGATCTTTGAGCAGATTGACCTCCAGTTTTTTCTGACGGAGTTGGAGCGCAGAATTAAGAGTCGCCAGCAGACGCTCATTTTCCCAAGGCTTGAGTACGAAGTCTGTGGCTCCTTCTTTGATGGCCTTTACAGCCAAGTTCACATCGCCATAGGCAGTAATCAATACCACGACCGCTGATGGATCAAGTTCCAAAACCCGATCAAGCCAATAAAATCCTTCCTGGCCCGAACTCACATCTTTGGTAAAGTTCATATCCAAAAGGATCACATCGTAGTTTTCATTGTGGGTGAGAATGGGCAGGAGATCGGGGTTGGTCTCGGTGTCCACTTGGGCAAAATGCCTTTTGAGAAAAATTTTCGCGGCCTTTAGCAGGTCCTCGTTGTCATCCACGATCAGGATTTTACCTATTCTTTGCTCATTCATGTCCTACAGTGCTTACTGATTAGTAATTAAAAGGTATATACCAGTTATTCTAAAAGTCTGCCGAAAATCAATTACGTAAGTTTTTTTTCAAAAAGTGCCATTTCCGGACAATTTTGGCCGTTTTTAAAGCGGATAGTTCTCATTTTTTGAATTGGAAAAGAAAAGGCTTGAACCAAGTTTTGTTCGCTGGCGGACGAAAATGTTCGAGTCAGCTATTAGTCCTTTGGAAAAAAAGTCCTTTTTCAGCCGTAAACAGCCCTTTTTGGATGGCACAGCAATTGGCAAATGGTGTAAAGCCAAAAACAGGCAATAGTACACATGGACAGAAAACTGGAAAAAAAGACGTGGACTCCCCGAAGAATCGCAGCCGTGCTCGGTGGCGTGTTGGTATTGGGGGGAATTATTTATCAGCTAGGTTTTGCCGACCACCGATCTACGATGAATGTAGAAAAGGACCGACTCAGTATCGGGACAGTCAAGACCGGTGAATTTACCGACTACATTTTGGTCTCAGGGCAGATTGAGCCAGCCAGAACTGTCTTCCTCGATGCGATAGAAGGCGGGGTAATCAATCGGGTAGTCAGAGAATCAGGTGCCTTGGTCAAAAGAGGAGATACTATATTGATTCTCAACAACTCCAATCTGCAGCTGGACGTGATGCAGAGGGAAACCATGCTCTATGAACAGATCAATAACCTTCGTCAAACCCGACTTCTTCTGGACCAAAACGACCTGAATCAGCAGGGTCAATTGGCTGAGATCGACTACCAAATCAGCTTGCTAGAGCCTCAGTATCAACGTTTCAAGGAATTGCATGAGAAAAAGTTGGTTTCAGATCGGGAGTTTGAAGAGGTCAAAGAACAATATGAGTACAATGTAAAGCGTCGCAAACTCACCTATGCCTCCTACCGTAACGATTCCATCGCCCGGTCCATTCAGCTCAATCAGCTGAGGATGTCCGAAAATCGGATGCAAGCTTCCTTGACAGGAGTAGGCAATATCTTGGACAACCTGGTCATTACTGCGCCTATAGCCGGACAATTGGCCACTCCGCAGCAGTTGGAGATCGGACAGGCCATCAATCCCGGACAGCGCTACGGGCAGATTGATATTCTGGATGAATTCAAAGTAAGAGTGCCTGTGGACGAGCTTTATCTTCCCAGAATCAGCACAGGCCTTCGGGGTAAGTTTAGTCTCAGTGGCAGTGAGTACGAACTGGAAATCAACAAAATCTATCCAACCATTACCAACGGGCGATTTGAAGTGGATATGATTTTCACGGGAGAAAGACCTGAGGGTATTCGCCGAGGTCAAAGTGTGAGAATCCGATTGGAACTGGGACAAAGTGAACAAAGTCTTCTTTTACCCACAGGTGGATTCTTCAAGGATACCGGAGGCAACTGGGTTTTTGTACTGAACTCTTCGGGTAATGCAGAAAAGCGGAATATCCGATTGGGTAGAAAAAATCCTGAATTCTATGAAGTTCTGGAAGGCCTGGTTGAAGGTGAAAAAGTCATCATCAGCGGGTACGAGAATTTTGGGGACAATGAGGTGCTTGAGTTGAAATAGTTTGGAAGTCCGATGTCGGATGTCGGGTGACCGATGCGTATTTGAGTCTTATGGTATTCAAATTATTTTTAACTGTAAATAATTGATTTTCAATAGTTAAAAAAGACTTGTCATGGAAGAATATCAAGCGCATTTCAAATTTGAAAACCTTAAGATTTGGCAAAAGGCCATGGATTTTGGAGAAATGATTTTTGACGAATCAAGAAATTTCCCAAAAGAAGAGACCTATAATCTAATTTCTCAAGCCAGAAGAGCCGCCGACTCGATAGCTCTGAATATTGCTGAAGGGTCAATCTCTCAGTCTAATCCTGAGTTTATCAAATTCATCAATTATGCCGTCAGGTCTTTAGCTGAGGTTGTGACTTGTCTGCATAAAGCAAAACGAAGAAACTACATCAATTCCGAAGTATTCAAGCAACTATATCAGGAAGCTTTTCATCTTATGAATATGCTTCAATCCTTTAAGTCAAAAATCAAATAATTACTATCAACTTCCGGTTGACGACATCGGACATCCGACATCGGGCATCGGACAACTATCAAAAAAATGGAAAACGTAATCAAAACCGTCAATCTCAAAAAACTCTACACCACAGAGGAAGTAGAAACTACCGCATTGGACGGAATCCAAATTGAAATTAAAAAGGGAGAATTTGTCGCAATCATGGGACCTTCTGGGTGTGGTAAATCCACTTTACTGAATATCATCGGCCTTTTGGACAATCCGGACAGCGGAGAGTATCATTTCCTGGACCAGGAAGTCGCCAAGTTTTCGGAGAGACAGCGGTCTTCTTTGAGAAAAGGAAATATCGGATTCGTATTCCAAAGCTTCAATCTGATTGATGAATTGACGGTTTTTGAAAATGTAGAGCTGCCTTTGCTTTACCTGAAAACCCCAGCCGACGAGCGAAAGAAAAGGGTGGAAGAGGTCTTGACCCGAATGAATATCATGCATAGAAGAAATCACTTTCCTCAGCAGCTTTCCGGTGGTCAGCAGCAGCGTGTGGCTATTGCCCGGGCGATAGTAGCCAAGCCTTCTGTAATCCTTGCCGATGAACCTACAGGTAACTTGGACTCTAAGAATGGTGAAGAAGTAATGCGCCTTTTGGAAGAACTGAACAACGAAGGAACCACCATCGTCATGGTAACTCACTCTCCTCACGATGCCAACTATGCCCACCGAGTCATCAACCTATTCGATGGCAAAGTGGTGACGGAAAATATTAGGGAGCAGTTTCATGTTTGAAGCAGGGGAGTATGGGAGTAAGGAAGCAAGGAAGTTAATTTCCGCCTGAATTTACGTTTCCATTTCCCGTGGCCTTCTTGGTTTTCAGAGTGGCCCGAAAGGCTCCCATACTATTCATCAAGGCATAGGCTTGGGAGTAGAAGTTCGAAAATTTAGCTTCAGTTAGATATTTCCTTCTTCTTGCTTTGTGCAAACAGGTGACAACTTCAGCCAGAGATCGTAAGGAATAACCAGTGAATTTTCGGAACTCCTTGGTTGATTGGCCAGTGGACCCTTCTGCGATATTTAAGGCTATGGAATCAGCAGCCCGACGTATTTGAGAAATCAAATTGAATTTTTCATCACTAGGAAATTTGCTCGATGCTTCAAAAATCAGCTCCCCAAAACCCATAGAAGTATGCCAGATTCTCAGTTTTTCAAATTTAAAAGTTTCCATGATTGTCTAGATTTATTGATGTTAAACAATTGAAATTCAATTTATTGAAATCCAAAATACTTTAAAACATCCCCCAAAAATTCTATTCGACATTCTCGTCAACTTCCATACCCCCAACTCCCATACCTCCTAACTTCCATACCCCCAACTCCCACACCCCCATACTTCCCAACTCTATGCTTTCCAACTATCTAAAAATCGCCTTTCGTGGCTTTGCCAAGCACAAGCTTACCTTTTTTATCAATCTTTTTGGATTGGCTTTGGGCCTTTGGGCAGCCATTCTGATCGGATTATGGGTGGATTCAGAGCTCCGTATCAACCGTGAATTTGCTGATATCGATCGGATTTATCGGGTGATGGAGCATCAACACTATGGTTCCGAAATTTTCACCACTACTTCTACCCCGGGAGTTTTGGCAGAGAGTATGAAAGAGACACTTTCAGAGATAGAGTTTGCCTCTACTTACACCTGGAATCAGACGCAGCTTTTTATCCAAGGAGACCAGCGAATCAAGTTGGATGGAATCTATGCGATGCCCGATTTGATCCATATTTACCAGTTTGAAGTGCTGGAAGGAGATCCCAATCGCATGCTGACGGAAAACAATCATGTGGTCTTAACTGAAAAAGGGGCTATTTCTCTTTTTGGACGAACTGATGTGGTAGGAGAGGATGTCGAGGTGAGGCAGGGAACAGATGTCAAAAATTTCATTGTTCAGGGAGTATTGAAAGATTTGCCTTCTAGTGCAACCCTGAAATTTGACTATTTATTGCCCTATTCTTTGTTTTTCAAGGAAAATGATTGGTTGGCTGAGTGGGGGAATAATGGGCCCAGTACTGTTCTCAAACTAAGGGAAGGAGTAGATGGAGAAGCCTTTTCCAAGAGTATTTCCAATTATATCGCTGAGAAAAATGATGGTTCAAATGTGGACTTGTTTGCCTATCCTCTCGGTGATCTTTACCTCTATGGACAATGGAACGAGGGTAAACCTGTAGAGGGCAGAATCAAAAATGTGAAACTGTTTGCCATGATCGGAATTTTTGTTTTGGTCATTGCCTGTATCAATTTCATGAATTTGAGTACTGCAAAATCTCAAAAGAGGGCCAAGGAAGTCGGAGTACGCAAAGTTTCCGGAGCTAATAAAAACTCCTTGATTTTCCAGTTTCTCAGTGAGTCGCTGCTAATCACTTTTTTTTCGGCTGCTTTTGCTGTGATTTTGGTTGAGCTTACTCTTCCCGTTTTTAATAATTTGACTGGGAAGGAAATGTTTGTGCCCTATCTATCGGGATGGTTTTGGATCAATCTTTTTGGCATCATCCTGATTACCGGTTTGATCGCTGGAAGTTATCCTGCATTCTACCTTTCGGCCACTAAAGTGGTATCTGTTTTCCGTTCTTTTACCAAATCGGGTAGAGGAGTGGTTCTAGCCAGAAAAGGCTTGGTATTATTTCAATTTATACTGGCCACCATCCTGATTGTTTCCACCTTGGTGGTTTATCAGCAGATAAGTTATGCACTCAATCAAGATCTGGGCTATTCTAAAGATCAATTGATCCAAGTCCCCTTGGAGGGGAAGCTTCTGGAGGATTTTGATATTTTCAAATCCGAGTTGGAGCGAAATGAAAACATTTTGGCCGTCTCCAGATCTTCATTTGGGTTTTTGGGAAGGAACTCCAATACAGGTGGAGTTGAATGGGATGGCAAAGACCCGGAAAATGCCGCTTTGTTTGAGATCATTCGGGTAGATTATGATTTTCTTGAATCCACTGGGCTTCAATTGGTAAAAGGTAGAGAGTTCTCGAGGGAAAATGGAACAGATTCGGTTTCAGGTGCCATATTGAATGAAGCAGCCCTTCGACTGATGGAACAGGACAAGGAGGGGCAAGAATTTTTCAGGCTTTGGGAAGAAGAAAGGAGTATCACCGGTGTGGTCAAAGACTTTCATTTCGAAAGCTTTAGACAAAATGTAGCTCCAGCCATCCTATTGCTGGATCCGGATAATACCTGGCAGGCTTTTGTCAAGGTAAATACCGAAAAGATTCAAGAAACGGTGGAATTTTTGGAGAGTACTGGCAAGAAACTCAATCCCGAGTTCCCATTTGAGTATAGCTTTATGGACGAAAATTACGCTCGCTTGTACCAGGAAGATGTGCGGCTAAGAGACTTGGCGCAATATTTCAGCATTTTGACCATTTTGATTTCTTGTTTGGGACTCTTGGGATTGTCTGCTCATGTAGCTGAGCAAAAGACCAAAGAAATCGGCATTCGCAAGGTATTGGGAGCTTCGACCTTTTCCATCCTTCAGGTAATCAACCGGGAATTTATTTTGATCGTAAGTCTTTCGATCATTATTGGTTCTGGAGTTGCCTTTTGGGTCATGGAAGATTGGCTATCCGGCTATCAATATCGGATTTCATTTGAGTGGTGGTTTATTCCTTTGGCAGCTGGGGCTATCATGGGAATTGCCTTCCTCACTGTCACCCTTCAATCACTAAAGGCTGCACATTCCAATCCTGTCCAAGCCATCAAGACAGAATAGATTCTGGTCGATATCGGGCGTTTTTGTTCGCTGAATTGGAATTGACTCCCCAAAAAATACTGAAATCAAGGGTTTTGGGGAGTTTTTTTATGGCACAGAAACTGGCCTTCATTTCAAAGATCTTTAGCTTTTATAACCTATGCTGAAAAACTATTTCAAAATCGCCCTTCGAAATCTGCTCAAAAGAAGACTTTTTTCTCTGGTAAATATTCTGGGGCTTGTGCTCGGACTTTTTTGCTTTTTGGTATTGCAGGCCTTTGTGGTCAGCGAATTTTCCTTCAATGATTTTCATGTCAATAAGGATCGGATTTATCGTTTGGTGGTTCAAGAGGGAAGTGGGGAATATGAAACCTATCTTGCTCCGGGATATGCAGGAATAATCGAGAGTAATTTCTCTCAAGTGGAAGCGGCTGATCGATTTGCAGGCTACATAGGCGGAGGACTGGTAGCTATTCCGGGTACTGATTTGGCTTTTAAGGAAAATGCAATCGGATTTGTTGAAGGTGATTTTTTCCAAAATTTCTCTTTTAGCCTGAATAGAGGCTCGGGAAATCTGGACCAACCCTATACGGCTGTTCTGACAAAGGCATTGGCCGAAAAATACTTTGGTGCAGAAGACGCTTTGGGTAAAGCCATTTCACTGAGCAATCAATTTGGGAAGGCTGATTTTACTATTACGGGGGTTCTAGATAAGATCCCCGCCCAATCGGATTTTGAAGGGGATATTTTCCTCTCTATTCACACCTTGGAGCGCCCCGAATACCGAAAAGGGAATGGCTGGGCAGACCCCAACGGCTTGGAGTCTGGTTTCGTGAATATGTTTTTACTGGTGAAGGAGGGAGAAAATCCTGAAAGTTTGGAAGCCCAGATGACTGATTTTATCCGGCAAAACCCCAATACCAAGGAGGATCAGATTTTTCTTCAGCCTTTGGAGGAAATTCATTTGGGATCGGGAATTTCAGACCCCCTTCCCAAAACTAGTTCAATGGGTAGCGTTTTGGTTTTTCTAGCCATGGCAGTTTTGATTCTTCTGATCGCCTTTGTCAATTACCTAAATCTTTCCTCGGCAAACCTCCTGACTAGAATCAAGGAAATCCGAATGAGAAAGGTGATGGGGGCATTTTCTTGGCAGTTGGCTCACCAGTTTATGGTCGAGACACTTTTGCTGATTGGGGTTTCCTTGGGCCTAGCTCTGGTTCTCTTTCAGCTTCTCAGTCCATTTGCCAGCGAATTGTTAGGCAAGCCAATCGCAGAAAATATCTGGGTTCAACCTTGGGCCATCGGAATGCTGGTAATGATCGTGGTTGCCGCTGCAGCTTTTTCCGGTGGCTATGTAGTTGTTCTTTCCGGGCAATTTGAGAAAAATTCTAAGCTTCGATTCTCAGCAAAAGACCAGCAATGGGGTAGAAAGGCCTTGGTAGTCTTCCAGTTTGTGATTTCCATCGGGATTATTTTGTGCACACTGGTAATCCAGGATCAATTGAGTTATATGCAAAGTCAGCCTTTGGGCATGGAACTAACCCAAAGAGTCATCATAGAAGGTCCTGAAGATTTTCAGGGAGATAAAGCCGGGAAAATGGACGCTTTCCGTCAAAGGCTTCTCGCTCAAAGTTTCGTTCAGGGTTTGGCCGGATCTAATTCCCTGCCGGGTTACAGCTATAATTTTTCGGCAGGAGGAATCACCCCCTCAGTTCCAAGACCGGAGGACAAGGATTACAACTACTCCATGTTTATCATTGATGATCAGTTCATTTCTACCTACGGCATCGAAGTATTGGCAGGAAGGAGCTTTAATCGGGGAGAAGCGGAGGCCAATTGGAACAACCTTAGAAAAGTCATGCTCAATTCCAAAGCGGCAAAGCAATTGGGATTTGAAAGTCCAGAGGCGGCCGTAGGCCAATCGATTTTGTGGGGAGAGCCTTTTGAGGTGGTAGGCGTGATAGCCGATTACCACCACATGTCTTTAAGAGAAGAAATCAGTCCGTTGGTTCTCTTGGCTGCTGAAGCCTCCGGTTATTTTACTTTAATTCTGGACAATTCGAATATGTCGGCCCAAATCGGGGAAATCGAAAAAATCTACAAGGAGGTATTCCCTGGAAATCCATTTACCTATTCTTTTTTGGATGAAATCTACGGCCGACAATACCAGCAAGAGCAGCAGCTTAGCCAGGCTTTCAGCGTTGCAGGCGGCTTGGCCATTTTGATTTCCTGCTTGGGACTATTTGGGCTTTCAGCCTATTCGGTGCAGCAGCGAACCAAAGAGATTGGGATTCGAAAAGTATTGGGTGCCAGTACTCCGAGTCTTCTAACCCTGATCAGCAAAGACTTTCTGATTTTGGTAGTGGTAGCCATGCTTGTTGCATTTCCACTTGCTTATTATGCCACGCAAGGCTGGCAGGCTGATTTTCCTTATCAGGCTGGATTTTCGGCATTGACTTTTGTTCTAGCCGGAGTCGGTTCCATTGGCTTGGCCCTATTGACCGTGGGTTTTCAAGCCATAAAAGCCGCTTGGTCCAATCCTGTAGAGTCCATTCGCAACGAATAGTGTCCGAACTGTTCGAAAGCAAGACAGGTAAGTTTTTTCCAAATACCTAAAAAGATGCCTCTGGAATAGTCCTGGAGGCATTTTTTGATTTTTTGACCGAATTGGAATCCTGCTTGCAACCTTTTTTTTCAGAGCTGCATCTCAGAAGTAGAAAACTAAACCAACTCATTTTTCCTGCCAACTAAACCAACCCCAGCTATGTGGAAAAATTATTTCACTATCGCCCTACGCAATCTCCAGCGTAATAAAATCTATTCAGCCATTAACATCATCGGTCTGGGACTGGGCATGGCGGCCAGTATCCTGATCGCGCTCTTTGTGCTTGATGAGTTGAGCTATGATCAGTTTATTCCCAACGGACATCGAATCTACCGCGCCAATGTCAGTGGGAAAATGAACGGAAATGAATTCACTTCCTCTACCTCAGCCACCCCTATGGCTCCCACGATGCTAAATGAACTTCCACAAGTGGAAGATGCAGTACGATTTGGGCTAATGAGAACCTTTCCTTTCCGATTAGAGGAGAAGGCCTTTACCGAGCCCATAGTGCTGGCGGCAGATCCCAACTTTATTGAGTTTTTTGGATTGGAAATGCTCAAAGGGGATCCAAAAACTGCTTTGGTGGGTCCCGATCGGGTTGTGCTGACTCAAAGTGTAGCCGAAAAATACTTTGGTGCGGAAGATCCGCTAGGCAAGTCCATTTTGAGCGGTTCTGAAAATAAACCTTTGGAAGTCACTGGTGTCGTAGCTGATTTCCCTACCAATTCCCACTTGGCTTTTGATGCGATAATTTCCGGAGAAAACTTTTGGTACTTCGAGCAGGAAAACTGGACGAGTAATAACATCTACACCTATTACCGATTGGTGGAGGGTACTGATCCTCAGCAAATCCAGCAGGCCATCAATGGATTTGTGGAAAAATACGTGGGAGAGGAGATTTTGGCCTTTTTGGGTATTCCTCTGAAAACGTTCCAAGAGCAGGGTAACGATTATGGGATTCATACCATGCCGCTTCAGGACATTTACTTAAAGTCAAATACCGATGACGAAATCAAAGCTTCCGGCAATGAGCAATATCTGATTCTTTTCACTGCCATTGCAATTTTCATCCTGTTGATCGCCTGCATTAATTTCATGAATCTGGCCACTGCCCGATCTGCCAACCGGGCCAAAGAAGTCGGAGTCCGAAAATCCATTGGAGCAAACAAGGGAAGATTGGTCGGACAATTCCTGGCCGAATCGCTTTTGTATTGTGTTTTTGAAGGAATTCTGGCCTTGGGAGTAATTCTGGTTTTGCTCAAACCATTCAATGCCTTGTCAGGGAAGGATCTTGGGTTCGGATTTTTGATCCAGCCTCAATTTTTGCTGGCTTTCGTTTTATTCCTTTTAGTGGTAGGCTTGATTGCAGGTTCCTACCCTGCATTTTACTTGACCTCCTTTTCTCCAGTGACGGTTTTGAAAGGAAAACTCAGAAGCGGAGTAAAGCGCTCCGGGCTGAGAAGTGGACTGGTGGTGTTTCAGTTTTTTATCTCCACCATTTTGATCATTTCCAGCATGGTGGTCTACAAGCAGCTGGGATTCATGCAGGCAAAAAACCTGGGTTTTGACAAGGAAAATGTGCTTTCTCTGCTTCATGTGCGGTCTTTGGGCACCAATCAGGATGCCTTCAAGCAGGATTTGTTGAGCCAAACGGGCTTTATCGAAGCTAGCTATGCGAGCAGTTTGCCTCCTAATACCAATTGGAATTCTGTAATGCGAACCAAAGACAAGCAGCAGGATATTCTTTGCAATATCAATGTGGTCGACGAAGATCATCTGAAGACTTTGGGGCTGAAGTTGGCTTCCGGTAGGTTTTTCTCTCGAGAAATCACGGCTGACACCGGCTCGATTCTAATCAATCAGGCCGCTATGGCTCAAATGGGTTGGACTGAGTTGGACGGCACACAGGAAGTCGGTGGCTTTTGGAGCGAAGATGGCTCGATTACTTATCGCAAGGTGGTTGGGGTTTTGGAGGACTACAATTATGAGAGCCTTCGCCAAAATGTCCGACCACTGGTAATGATGCTGGGAACCAGAAACGACTTCAACGAGATGGCGATTCGCCTGAGTCCAGGTAACTATTCGGATCAGATTGAGGTCTTGGAAGAAATTTGGAAAAAACACTCAGGAGGGGCTCCATTTGAATATTCTTTCTTGGATGCTGACTTTAATATGCTATTTCAGAAGGAGCAAAAGATGGGCAATATCATTCTCATTTTCACAGTTCTGGCTATTGGAATTGCATGTTTGGGATTGTTCGGCTTAGCGGCCTACACTACCGAGCAGCGTTCCAAAGAGATCAGTATCCGAAAAGCCTTGGGTGCTTCTATGCTTAATCTGGTGACTATTCTCAGCAAGGATTTTACTCTGTTGGTTCTGATAGCCTTTGTCTTGGGCGGACCGATCAGTTATTATTTCCTGGAAAAATATTGGTTGCAAAATTTCGCCTATCGAACAGAGATCGGTTGGTGGATGATTTTGGGAGCTGGTTTGATTTCCATTTTCATCGCTTGGCTCACCGTCAGTTACCAAAGCTTCAAAACAGCCGCTTCCAATCCAGTCGATTATTTGAAGAATGAATAATTGAACCGAAATCGGGGATTTTTCCTAAAAAACTAAGTCAATTCAAATCGTCCGCTCACGGGCAAAAAGCGCTGGCAACGGACAAGAGAAATTAAAAAATGTCGCTTTAAAGCAGTTCAAGGCAGATTTTGCCTTGGCATCATTCATGAAAAATAAATAATCACTAAACCAACCCAACTTCTAAAAACTATGAATCTTCAAAAATCTTTCCTCGCACTTTTACTCTTCCTGATGGGAAGTGTGCTGTCCCTTGCCCAAAATTCGGAGACCAGAACTCCTGGCTCTTTTACCCAAGTAGAAAACTCGGGGAGCTGGGATATTTATATCACCAAAGGGGCTAAGGATGAAGTCAGACTGGAATCTAGATCTTTTGACCTCAGCAAAGTCATTACAAAGGTTGAAAACGGACAATTGAAAATCCGATTGGAAAAAGGCAATTGGAGAAATGTGGACTTGACGGTCTATGTGACTGTCCGTGAACTCAACTCGGTAGGAAATGGAGGCTCTGGAAACATGTACTTGGAGTCTGATTTCGGTTCGGATTCATTCAACATGGGACTTTCCGGTTCTGGAAATATCCTGGCCAAAAATCTAAATGTTGGAAAAATCAATATTGGCATGAGCGGATCAGGAAGAATTGAAATAGACGGAGGAACGGCAGATAAAGCTACTGTAGGTCAATCCGGTTCCGGGGATTTGGATGCCTTGGATTTCACCGCTGACATTGTCGATATCGGAAAATCCGGCTCAGGAAATACTTCCATCGGAGTCAATGATTCTCTAACTATCGGCTCCTCAGGTTCAGGCAATGTCTACTATCGAGGCAATCCACAGAAGCAAAGCATCGGAGTGTCCGGTTCATCCCGAGTGATCAAGAAATAATACCCACCCAGCCCTATAATGAATAAAATGCCGGTAGAGTGCTGCTTTATCGGCATTTTTTCTTCCTAAAAAAGAAAAGCCATGTTTAAAAATTACTTCAAAATCGTCTTCCGAAACGCCAAAAAGCATCCCATGTATGTCCTGATCAATTTGATCGGGTTGGCGATTGGGATGGCGGTGAGTATCATCATTTTGCTCTATGTGCAGTTTGAGCTGAGTTATGATAATTACCATCCTGATGGGGATCGACTGTATCGGGTTTCCCGTGCATGGTTTAATCCCGACGGACAAATCAGCCTTCATTTGGGGCATACGGCACCGCCTTTTGGTCCCCTGATCAAATCCGATTTTCCGGAGGATGTGGAAGTTTCTGCCCGGCTTTTCAACTTCAATCCCCTGATCAAATCAGGAGGAAATGCCTTCGAGGAAGAACGGTTTTTCTTTGCGGATCAAGAGGCCTTTGATGTTTTTGGTTGGGAGGTGATCTCGGGAGAGGGAAAATCTGCCTTGGATCAAGCCGATGGATTAGTCCTGACGGAAAGCACTGCCAAGCGCTATTTTGGAGATGCACCGGCTGTTGGGAAAGAGCTCTTGGCCCTGCTCAATGGACAGGAAGTGACTTTCCAAGTCCGCGGGGTGATGAAAGACATGCCGGAAAATTCCCACTTTCATGTGGACTTTTTGGCTTCCATGGTACCTGTAGTGCAGTTTTATGGTGGTTTGGAAGCCTTCATGTCCAATTATGGCTCGAACAACTTCTCTACCTATATCAAGCTCCGGGAAGGACTGGATTACAAAGACTTCGAAGCAAAACTTCCCAGTTTGATCGATCGGCATATGGGAGAAACCCAATCAGGAATCCCCATGTCCAAGGGAACACAATTGTTTCTTTGGCCAATTCAGGATATCCATTTGTACAGCAATCTGGATTCTGAGATCGAGGCCAATGGGAATATCGATTATGTCTATATCTATTTGGCAGTGGCTTTCTTCATTCTGCTTATTGCCTGTATCAATTTTATGAATCTCTCCACCGCCCGCTCTTCTTTACGGTCGATGGAGGTGGGGCTTCGCAAAGTCATGGGTGCAGACCGAGGTTTGTTGGTTAGACAGTTTTTGGGGGAATCCTTTGTCATGACTGGGATGGCGATGCTTTTTGCTTTGATTTTGGTGTTTTTGTTTTTGCCAACCTTTGCTAACTTTTCTGAGCGGCCATTGAGTTTGAATTTCTTCCAAAATCCTCAATATTTCCTGGGAATTCTAGGAATCATGGCCTTTGTGGGTTTGATTTCAGGGAGTTATCCGGCCTTGTTCTTATCAGGCTTTATGCCTGCCAAAGTGTTGAAAGGCGCTTTCAAAGCAGGAAAAGTTCATGAACGATTTCGCTCCGTTTTGGTTGTTGGTCAGTTTGCGATTTCGGTGGTGCTGATCGTTGCAGTATTGGTGGTAGTCGGACAGCTGAATTTTATGGTGGGGAAAGATTTGGGTTTTGAAAAAGAAGACGTGGTCTATTTGCCTTCTAATGCTGAGATTCAAAATAACTACCTCATCCTCAAAGACCGATGGGAAAATCATCCCGGTATCCAGTCTGTTAGCATTTCAAGTCGGGTTCCTTCTGGAAGATTGCTGGATTCACAAGGGGCAACTGCCGAAGTGAATGGTGAAATGAGCCAGCTCAACATTCGGATTGCCGATATCCATGTGGCGCATAATTTTCTGGACACTTACGGCATCAACACGGTTGCCGGAAGAAACTTTAATTACGACTTGGCAAGTGACTCGACGGAAGCCTTTATCCTCAACGAGACGGCTGTCCGGGAGATCGGCTGGTCCAGTCCGGAGGATGCGGTTGGGAAACAGTTTTTGTATGGGGGGCGTCGGGGATTTGTGACTGGAGTCATGCAAGATTTCCACTTTGAAAGTTTGCATCAGCCGATAGTTCCGATCGTCTTCTTGATCGCCACCGATCGAAAGAATCCGGTCAGTTTTAAGATTCAAGCTGATCAGCGTGAACAGGTCATGGCTTACCTGGAGGCAGAATGGGCTCAACTGAGACCTGATTTTCCTTTTGAGCCGACCTTTGTGGACGAGGGCTTCAACAGACAGTATGAAGCAGAAGATCGGGTAAAAACAATTTTTACTTTCTTCTCAGCTTTGGCCGTATTGATTTCCATTTTGGGACTTTTGGGATTGGTCACCTTTGCGACTGAGCAAAGAACACGAGAAATCGGAATCCGAAAAGTGATGGGTGCCGAGACTGGAAATATTTTACTTCTTCTTGGAAAAGACTTCCTGAAGCTGGTAGGAATCGGCTTTTTGATCGCTATTCCGATTTCCTGGTTTGGGATGAATAGCTGGCTGGAGGATTTTGCCTACAGCATCGGAGTTCATTGGTCCGTGTTTCTTTGGGCTGGATTGGGTGCCGGAGTGATTGCCGCAGTGACGGTAGTGTCCCAGACGATCAAAGCAGCCTGGGCCAATCCAGTAAAGAGTATCAAGAATGAGTGATGAAGCAGGAGGCAGGGGAGTATGGAAGTATGGGGGAAGATGTTCCTCAGAACCTTGGTAAATTAAATCAAAAGGTAAAATTCAGCAGTCTGAAAAATTTCCATTGGCCTAACTTAACTTCCTTACCTCCCAACTTCCTTACCTCCTAACCCCTTTACATCAAAAATCCATTTTCTACTGGATAAGGTTCTGGAATATCTTTTTCGTCTAGCATTTCCAAAAGGTCAATCTCTATCACTCGGGTTATGGAGGAGATCGGAACGTCATTATATCCTGCTTCAAACGGATTTTCTGAAAAATCCCCAATTCGATCTACCAGGAAAAAAATCCAAATAATGATTCCTGAGAAGGGTACCGTCAACCAATAATGCATGGCTGGGGATTGTTCAAAAATATCCAAAAGGCCCAAGGGAATCAGAGCACAAAAGATGTAGGTAATCCAAAGTCCGGTGGAGGCATATTGTCTGGGAAATGGAAAATTTTTGATTCGTTCGCTCATTCCTTGCGTGTCGTAAAACCGGCTGATCAATTGGTGCAACCACACCTGTTTGTAAGAATCCAAAGCCCCCGATTCATGGATTTTTTCCAGCTCCAGACTTTGCCTTTTTAGCAGTTGGGTGGGAAAGTTGGAATAGGTCTGAATTTGCTCCCATTCTTCTGGGGAGAGGTATTTTGTGATTTCCGGATTCAGGCCATCCTTAATCTCTTCTTTGAAGGCGGGTGTGAAGACCATTTTCTCCACCGGCAAATTATGCTCCCAAGATTTTCCTTTTCTTAGGGCATGTTTTAGCGCTACCAGCCACGCCAGATGCCTAAAAATCATCTCTTTTTTCCAGGAAAAAACCACTTCACTCCCTGGTAAGGAAAGAATAGCCGTGGCAAAAGTCCTGCTGTCATTCACAATAGCTCCCCAGATTTTCCTGGCCTCCCAAGCACGATCGTAGGATGAGTTGTTTTTGAAGCCCAGGAAAAAGGCGACAGCTACGCCAATTACAGATATTGGTTGCCAAGGAAGGGAAAAG
This sequence comes from Algoriphagus taiwanensis, assembly GCF_036245645.1. NCBI lineage: Bacteria > Pseudomonadati > Bacteroidota > Cytophagia > Cytophagales > Cyclobacteriaceae > Algoriphagus > Algoriphagus taiwanensis. The sequence goes on from NZ_BTPE01000002.1 coordinate 282,140, forward strand.
GGGATGGGAGAAATCTCATATAAAAAGACAATCAATGCAGAATAGATCAATCCATTGATCAGGGATTTTTTGGACCAGCGGACGGTCATCCAAAGGCTATAGTTTCTTTTGACGTACATGGGCTGATAATTTATTTAAGCTACTGATTTCTGTCCAATTTCCTTTTTTCCTAAGGAAAAATAGAATTGCCCGTCAGCGGACAAAAACGTCCGAGTAGAAAGCGAGAAATGCTGAAAATGACGTGTTTTAAGGCTTTTTTGCGGGATTGGTTCTGGCATAGATGTAGAAAAGATAACTGAATAATTACCTAGAATATCATGTGGAAGAACTACTTTAAAATTGCCGTCCGAAACCTACTTAAACACAAACTCCACACAGGAATCAACCTGATCGGTTTGTCTTTGGGCTTAGGAGTGAGTATTCTGATTTTTTTCTTCGTTCAGTTTGAGCTGAGCTTTGATGCATTTCATCAGGATTTGGATCGGATTTATCGGGTCAAAACCCATGAACGGATAGATGGGGAAATGAAGGAAACCTATTCTTCTCCGGTAGTTCTTGAGTCGGCTTTTAGACAGGAGTTTCCCCAGATTGAGGCGATTTCCGGTGTGACCAATGCAGATGTGCAGGCGGTCTTACCTGACCAAAGCACCCAAAACCAGCGAATTCGCTTAGTGCACCCAGACTTTTTGAAAATGCTCAATTTTCCTTTGTTCAAAGGTGATCTCTCTACCCAGCTGGTAGACAAATATTCAGTAGTTATCACCGAGGAAGCGTCCAACCGATATTTCGGTTCGGATGAGCCTATAGGCAAATCTCTTCAGCTTAAAATGGGAGAGGACTTTGTGGATTACCGGGTTACCGGACTCCTGAAAAATCCTCCCGCGAATAATTCCATCCCTTTTGAAATCCTCATGCCAATCGCAAACATGGATTTCTTTGCCGATGAAGAGAGTCTGGCTTCATGGTACAATGTATGGGGATTTAACCTCCTCAAGCTCAATTCACCGGATCAAGCAGAATCAATCCATCAAAGCATGGAGGCCTTCATGAAAAAATCCTTGGGAGAGGATTACGAAGAAGGTGGGCTATATTTTACGCTTACTCCATTGGCAGATATGCACTTTGCTGAAGGTGCCGGAAATGGAGCAGTAGAAACCACTCAGAAATCCCTGCTTTGGATATTGTCCGGGATAGCCTTTCTGGTTTTGCTGATTGCCTGCATCAATTTTACAACCATGGCTATCGGGAGAGCGACCTCCAGAGCCAAAGAAGTTGGAGTAAGAAAGACCATGGGAGCCAGCTTCAGTCAGCTGATCAATCAGTTTTTGACCGAGGCCTTTTTGACGACTTTGCTGGCTTCGGTGTTGGGTGTAGTCCTGGCCGAATTGTTCCTGCCTACCTTCAATGATCTATTTCAAAAAGAACTCGATATCATCTATGGCCCAGCCCAGTTTGGGATTTTGGTGGGGCTGATCGTGTTGATTTCTGCCATGGCCGGAGCCTATCCTGCCTTTTTCCTCTCCGGATTGCGTCCAATCAAGGTTTTGAAAGGAAACCTTTCCATTCACTTTGGAAAGCAGGGCCTGCGAAAAGGTTTGGTTGCTTTTCAGTTTTTTATCTCCTTTTTGCTGATTGCCTCGACCTTGATTATGGTCAATCAGATGAATGCGATTCGGGATTACGATTTGGGTTTTGACCAAGATCAGGTGATGGTTGTGGATATGCCGGATTATCCTTCCAAAAGTTTTGTGACCTCTTTGCAGGAAAGCTTCCGGACTGCCGAGAGCTTCAGACAAACGCTTTCTTCCCGAACAGAAATTGCCTCTACCGCTTTAACGGTGGCCACCTACGGGGATGATGCCTTTTGGCAGGTGGCATTTCCATTAGAAGACGGAACCCAGTTTTCTTTTAAGGTCAACTTTGTGGCAGGGGATTACATGGAAACTCTCGGGATGGAAATCATTGAGGGAAGAAACATAAACCCTGCAGTAGGTGCAGACAGTAGCGCCCTGATCATCAATGAGGCTTTTGCCCGGGCGTTCAATTGGGACGATCCTACCGGAGAAATGCTCCCAAGAACTGATTTTGAACCCCATCAGATTGTGGGGGTGGTGAAGGATTTCCATCATGCTTCCCTGTATCAGCCCATCGAGCCGGTGATGATCGCCAAATCTCCCATGGCAGTATTCAGTGGGATTACCAACCTGATGATTAATTCCAGTACCAATCCAAAGCTGCTTGTCCGGGCTGCGGGAGAAGATGTCAATCAAGTAAGGGGAGTAATCGAGGCCGAGTGGGAAAAGCAGTTTGCCGGTTTGCCATTGGAAATATCTTTCCTGGATGAAACGGTGGAGGCACAGTACCAGTCTGACCGAAGACTGGGGAAAATGGTTTTTATCGCGGCCTCCCTTGCGATATTGATCGCAGCTATGGGATTGTTTGCCATGGTGGCTTTGTCGATAGCCGGGCGTACCAAAGAAATCGGAATCCGAAAAGTACTTGGTGCCTCCAGCTGGAGTATTTCCTGGCTTTTTGGAAAAGAGTTTATGGTCACCACGCTCGCCGGGGTGGTTGTAGCACTTCCTCTTAGTATTTATCTGATGCAGGGTTGGTTGGATCAGTTTGCAGTCAAAGGATGGCCTTCTTGGATCAGCTTTGTGATTCTGGCTATTGGTGGAATTGCATTTACCCTGGCGCTAGTCTATGCCCAATCGCTCAAAGCCACCTTGACGAATCCTGTAAATACCTTGAAGGATGAATGATATTGAAGGATCAAGTATCAAGTATCAAGTATCTGGTATCAAGATATTAGATACATGAACCAAGATGCGAGAAGCGAGAAGCAAGAGACAAGAAATGAGAGATAAGAACCTAGAGGCAAGAAGTGAGTAGCATTGATGGTTGACGATCTAATTGAACCTTTCATCCTTTCAGTCCAAATTTTCCAATATTTCAATTTTAAAATTTTCCAACCCAGACCATGCTCAAAAACTATTTCAAAATCGCTTGGAGAAACCTGCTGAGAAACAAACTCAGAACGGGAATTCATATCCTGGGGCTGTCCCTAGGGATTTCGATCTGCTTTCTGATCTTCAATGTGGTGTGGCATTCGTATAGTTTTGATAAGTTTCACCCGGACGCTGAGCGGATTTTCAGGGTCAATACGCTCACACAATGGGATATGGGGGAAAGCTATCCCAACTCAGGAACTCCGGGTCCATTGGGAGAAGTGATTGATTCGGAAGTTTCGGCTGTGGAGACCAAAGGAAGACTCTACACGCTTTACCAAACCCTGGTTACCATACCTGAAGGCAATAAGGTTTTGGGCAGAACGAATGAGGTTACTTTTGCAGACCCTGGATTTTTCAGGATTTTCCCTAGAAAATGGCTTGCAGGCAATCCCGAAGAAGCTTTGAAGAATCCAAATTCAGCAGTCATCACCAAGAGCAATCTTAATCGATATTTCCCCGGTGTGGCGCCTTTTGATGCGTTGGGAAAGGAAATCATATGGATCGATGCCGATTCGATTTCTGCACAGGTCACGGGCGTGGTGGAGGATTACACGGAAAATACCGACTTGATTTTTAGAGATTTTATTTCCTATTCGACAATCTCTACTCCAGAACAGCAAGAGTGGTTTGGCTTGCATCATTGGGGAAGTGTGAATTCAAGTTCTCAGCTTTTTGTCAAAATCAGAGAAGCAGGCCTTAAGTCAGAGTTGGAAAAGGCGCTGGCACGAATTGCCGAGAAAAACTACAGTCCGGATGAAGAAGCTACTACCAGTTTTTCTGCAGAGCCGCTCAGCGATATTCACTTTGGCCAAAACTTCGATGATAGCTCAATTTCCAAGGTCTTCCTCCACGGGATGATTTATATCGGAGCGATTATCCTGATCTTGGCGACCTTGAATTTCGTCAATTTGGAAACGGCTCAGGCTATCGGACGCAGCAAAGAGGTGGGAATCAGGAAAACACTGGGTGGAAGGAGGAAAGAGTTGATTCTTCAGTTTTTGTCTGAAACTTACTTGATGGTCTTGATCGCATTAATCTTGGCCTTGGGTTTGGCGGAGTTGTTCAGGAATTTATTCGGCGACTATCTTCCTTCTGGATTCCAACTGAATCATCTTTCGTTTCCAAATCTGATCTTTTACGTGGTTTTTCCTTTGGGAATTACCTTTTTGGCGGGTATTTATCCAGCCATGGTTCTTTCCTCTTATCAGCCAGTCCGGGCGATCAAGGGAGAGAAAATTTCTACTTCCCCGGGATTTTCATTGGGAGTTTTTCTTCGAAAAAATCTCATGGTCCTTCAATTTTCTTCTTCCATTTCCTTTATCATTTTGGTATTGGTTCTTCAGGCTCAACTTAGATATATCAGTAGTCAGCCCTTGGGATTTGAAAAGGATGCAGTGCTGTATGCAAACCTGCCGTTTATGACTGGCGAGGATCAGATGGTTCGTCTGCGGCAGGTGATCAGTCAGCAAAGTGGGGTGAGTGGAGCGGCCTTGAGTGGTAGTTTGGTTTCTTCTAACAGCCTGTGGACTTCCGATGCTTGGATCCCTGTGGATACCACAGAAAGTCAGCTGTTTACCCAAGTAATGAATGTGGATTCGGCCTTTATTCGAGTAAATGGGATTCCTCTGCTTGCAGGTAAAAACACAACAAACCGAGCTGATGAAATCCTAGTCAATGAAAATTTCCTGAAAGAAGCGGGTTTTTCTGACTTTGAGGATGCGATCAATAAGAAAATAAGGTTTGGAAGAGAGGAACGAACAATAGTTGGTGTGGTAGGTAATTTTCATTCCAGAACCCTTCGCGAGGAAATTCGCCCACTTTTATTGACGTATAACCCGGAATATTTTCAAACGATCTCAGTCAAGCTCCGATCTGGGCAGAATCTGGCTCAAGCCAAGTCGGATTTGGAGAGGATTTATAAAGAAATCTATCCCTTCGAATCTGAAGAATTTCAGTTTTTGGATGAAGAGATTACCCAGTTGTATCAAGAAGACGTCCGAATCCGAAATGTGATGAGCGCAGCGACTATTCTGGCCATTTTGATCTCGGCCATGGGCTTATTTGGACTTTCGTCCTACACTATTTCCCAGCGCACCAAGGAAATCAGCATCCGAAAAGTGCTCGGAGCATCCCTGATGCAGATTTTGACCTTGATATCTAAAGAATATGTGGTGCTGATTCTGATCGCATTTACTCTTGCCATCCTTCCGGCCTATTATTTTCTGAAGGATTGGTTGGGAGGATTTACTTATCGGATCGATATGCCTTGGGTACTTTTTGGCCTTGCCGGATTTGGGGTTTTGTTGCTTTGCCTGCTGATTGTAGGGGCTCATTCCCTGCTTGCCGCCAAAACAAATCCTGCCCATGTGCTTAAAGATGAATAAAATAGCCTGCCTGCCTTTCTTTTTCGGGAAGGCAGGTAGCTATTGACCTTTTTTGAAAATTTTAAATAAGTTTTCCCTATTTTCTCTTTTTTTTATTTAGTCGGGTTGCAAAAAACGGGAGCAGTCGATTATCTTACAGGACTTTCCACTTCTTTGGGATATCTCTGCTTTTCCTATGAAAAAATTCCTGTTAGTTGTCTTTCTGGTATTTCTACTGAGTGATGCGGAAGTCTCCGCTCAGCAGAATACAGAGCCTGATTTCGTTTCCCTTTTCAATGGACAAAATCTGGATGGCTGGGTAGGGAATAAATCTTCCTACCGTGCCGAAAACGGCCTGATTATCATTGATCCCAAAGGCGGGGGAGGAGGTAATCTTTTTACCGAAAAAGAATACGGAAATTTTATTCTCCGTTTTGAATTCCAACTCACACCTGGTGCCAATAATGGTTTGGGAATTCATGCCCCCTTGGAAGGAGATGCGGCCTATGTAGGAAAGGAGCTTCAGATTTTGGACAATACTGACAAGAAATACGAAAAGCTCAAGGAGTATCAGTTTCATGGATCAGTCTATGGGGTAATTCCTGCCAAAAGAGGCTTTTTGAAGCCTGTGGGTGAATGGAATGTACAGGAAGTCATCGTGGAGCATCCCAAAATAAAAATCATGCTCAATGGAGAGATCATCCTAGAGGGGGACTATCTGGAAGCCAGCAAAAACGGAACCTTAGATGGCCGCGATCATCCGGGACTTCAAAGGTCCTCGGGGCATATTGGCTTCCTCGGCCATGGAGATGTGGTTCACTTTAGAAATATCAGAATCAAAGAATTGAAATAACCTTTAGCATAAACCTTTAAAAATGACAAAGAAATTCCAAGTGATCGACCGGCGTGACTTTCTCAAAAGATCCGCTCTCGGTGCAGTAGGGCTGGCATTGGCACCTTCTCTTATGGCCAAAGCCAAAGGAGCCGGTAAACTGAGAACTGCACATATCGGCCTGGGAGCCATGGGAATGGAAGACCTGAAAGCTATTGCTTCCCATGAATTGGTAGAGGTGGTGGCCCTTTGCGATGTAGACAAAAATGCCCTTGTCAACGCCACCGCACTGTATCCCAATGCCAAAACCTATGCAGATTACCGTGTTTTGCTGAAAGAAATGGAAGATGAGATCGATGCTGTGATCGTATCCACTCCTGACCATACGCATGCACCGGCTTCATTGATGGCTATGAAAATGGACAAACCCGTCTACTGCCAAAAGCCCTTGACCCACCATGTGACTGAGGCAAGAGCCATGAAGAAACTTGCGGAAAAGAAAAATCTGGTGACTCAGATGGGGATTCAGGTTCATTCCTTCTACGATTACAAGTTGGCTACTCTCCTGATTCAGTCCGGAATTATTGGAAAGGTTCATACTGTACGAGCTTGGTCACCCAAAAACTGGGGAACGGATGAACCTACTCCCACTGGCAGCGATCCGGTTCCGGCAAATCTGGACTGGAACCTTTGGTTAGGTACGGCTCCTGAGCGACCTTTCAAGGAAAATGAATATCATCCTGGCAATTGGAGAAAGGTATTGGACTTTGGCTGCGGTACCTTGGGAGATATGGGAGTTCACATCTTTGATACCCCATACAATGCGCTACAGCTGGACGTTCCGATGACGATTACCAATGAGTGCCGTCAGCCTACGGGTTATGGATTTCCGGAAAATAACATCGTGACTTATGAGTTTCCTGCCACCCCTTACACTGCAGAGACCCTGAAGTGGGTATGGTATGATGGCCCGGGAGCACCTGCAGATCATGAGGATTTGAAGCTTCCCAACGGAGATAAGCTGCCGGATCAAGGTGCCATGTTTATGGGTGAAAAGGGCCGATTGCTCCTTCCTCATTTCCAGCAACTTCCCCGTCTGATCGTGGATGGGCAATACAAGGAATTTGACGTGACTCCTTTCAATTTGGGTGCACCTGTCAAGGACTATGCAGGGGAAAGCAAGAAGCACTACCATCAGTTTGTAGATGCTTGTCTTGGCACAGCGGAATGTTCGGCTCCCTTTGAATATTCAGCCCGATTGACAGAAACCATTCTCCTCGGGGTGATTGCAGGCCGGTTCCCTAATCAGACTTTGCATTGGGACAGCAAAAAGGCAAAATTCGCTGAGAAAGAAGCCAATAAGTTTTTGGGCGGAAAGTATCGGAAGTTTTAAGGGAGTATCTAGTATCTAGAACCTAGGATCTAGATTTAAGACTCGAGAAGTAAGTATTTAGGATCTAGAGGTAAGAATTGAGATTTAATCGGCTCTCTATTTGGGGAGAAAAGAAGTAAACTGATCATGCCCTCCCATTACTGCCCACTGGTTACTGAAACCTGCCTACTGCAAACTGCCTCCCGTTTTGTTCGCCAGCGAACAAAAATGTTCGAGATATTTGATTCCTTCATTAGTAAAAATAGCCTCTGAAGCTAATTCAGGGGCTTTTTTTATGGCATAATAGTGGAAAAAGGAGAAAGCGAAATTCAGTTTTGGATTTTGAAAATCTGGACATACATGGTGCCGGGCCAAGAAATCAAGACTGAAGGATTGCAAAATTGAGTCTTTCCATCCGCCTCGGCGGACAAGTGTTTCAACTATCTCAACCTTCCAATTCCTATGTGGAGAAACTACTTTAAAATATCTTTTCGCAACCTTCAAAAAAGGAAGTTGTACGCAGGAATCAATCTGCTTGGGCTGACTGTGGCCTTGGTGAGCTTTTTGGCTATTTCCCTATATATCTACCACGAATGGAGCTATGATCGAATGTACTCAGATTCAGAGCGCATCTTTAAAATCAATCAGGAGTTTATCTCTGGGGGTGAAAAGCAATTGGTGGGCACTTCTCCCTCCATTCTTCCTGTTGTGTTGAGGGAGGAGTTTACCGAAGTGGAAAAGGCGACTTTGGTCTTTGATTTGGGTATTTTCTCCAGTGCTATGATCGACGCAGGGCAAGGCAATCAGGAGGAATCCAAGTTTGCCTTCACAGATGAATTCTTCTTCGATGTATTTGATTTCAAGCTTTTGGCAGGCCAAAAAACCGGTTTGCTTCAAAATCCCTTTGAGATGGTTTTGACCAAAAGTACCGCTGAACGCCTGTTTGGGAGTGTAGCCAATGCCATAGAGAAACCTTTGAAAGTAGATGGGAGAGACTACCAAGTGAAGGGAGTGATGGAGGACTTCCCCAGCAACAGTCATTTGGAATTTGATTTTTTGGCATCCTTCAAAACCCATCGCCACGGGAAAGAACCGGAGTGGTCTCCCAGCAATTATTACAATTATGTCAAATTAAAGCCGGGAGTAAGTGTAGCTGACTTTGAGAAGAATTTGGCTGAAATGGTTGATCGATACCTTGGAAGTGATCAAGAGCAGTACGGATTTCAGACCGATTTTTACACTCAAGCTGTCACATCCATCCATACCGGAGACCCCAATCTTTCTCCCATCAAGCCGGGGATCAATCTGAAGTACCTTTACATTTTTGGTGTAGTCGCTCTATTGCTCATCATGATCGGAGTGATCAACTATGTGAATCTAGCAACTGCTGAAGCGACTGAAAGGAATAAAGAAGTGGGGCTCAGAAAAGTAATGGGAGCCACTCAATCCCAGCTTTTTGGGCAGTTCGTTTCCGAATCCATGATTTTGACTGCAGCTTCCTTGTTCATTAGTTTGGTAGTTATCTATACCCTAAGCCCGATTATTTCAGATTGGGTAGAGGTTCCTCTTCAAATGGAGTTGTTGGGTAGTCCTGTGGGTTTGGTCTTTTTGGCAGGGGTGTTATTAGCTGTAGGTTTTTTCTCAGGGGCTTACCCATCATTGATCTTGTCCCGGATGGAGCCGATTCGGGCCTTAGGCAACAAAATTAAATTGGGCGGAGGTGCCTGGGTCAGAAAATCTCTGGTTGTATTCCAGTTTTTCGTGTCCATGGGGCTATTGATTTCCACCTTTGTGGTCAAAAGTCAGCTGGATTTCATGCGTGAGGTGACCTTGGGGTACGATAGAGAACAGCTAGTCGCCATCAGTTATCCTTATCAATCCAGAACCAAAATGCCTGCGATTAAGGAAGAAATGAAGCGAACTGGGGCGGCTGTATCCGTTGCCCAGGCTGCTGATATGCCAATTCATATCAAAGCAGGCTACAAAATCTTTCCCGGAGGGGACAATCAGCGAGAGTTGATGATCACAGGTTATGCAGTAGATCCTGATTTGGTTTCTACGCTAAACCTTCAACTTCTGGCTGGGGATAATTTCACCGAGTCTGACATCCAAAGGAATCAAATGGAGGATGGAAGTGAAGAATTCCCGATTTTGCTCAATGAGTCTGCCGTACGGGAAATGGGTTGGACAGCGGAAGAGGCTGTAGGCAAGCGGATCAATCTCGGCTACATGAGCAATTCGATTATCAAAGGGGTGATTGGAGACTTTTACTTCAATTCCTTGCATCAGAAGGTTGGTCCATTGGTGATCTTTCATGACCCTATGGAGGCTAATGTTCTTTTGATCAAGCTTCCTGCCGGAGATCCTGCTAACCATTTGGCAGCTTTGGAGAAAATCTGGAAAGAGCAAGTTCCTGATCGTCCTTTCAATCCTCAGTTTGTGGATCAGGCTTATGCCAATCTCTATGCTTCGGAGGAAAGGTCAAGTTTGGTGTTCACAATATTTGCAGGAATCGCGGTATTCATTGCCTGTATTGGTCTGTTTGGACTGGTATCTTATGTGGCATTGAGAAGAACCCGGGAAATCAGTATTAGAAAGGTTTTGGGTGCTACCCCTGCTGATGTGCTTTCGGTATTGGCTTTGGACTTCATGAAGCTGCTGGGAATATCTTCCTTATTGGCGATTGCATTTGGTCTTTGGTTTTCCAAAAACTGGCTGCAGGATTTTGCCAATCAGACTACCATCGGCTGGGCTCCCTACGTCCTTGCTATTGCGACGGTTTTGATTTTGGCCATGCTCACTATTTTCTACCGCACTTGGAAAGTATATCGGGTCAATCCCTCTCAAACTTTAAAATCAGAATAGACTTATTTCATATTTCATGATCGAACTAAAAAACATAGACAAATTCATTGAGTCCCGATTTCAGCGGATTTTCCTTCTCAAAGGAATCAATCTGACTATTCAAGAAGGGGAGTTTGTTACCCTGATGGGACCTTCCGGGGCAGGTAAATCTACCCTGCTCAATATTCTGGGTCTTTTGGATGAAGACTATGCCGGGGACTTCTTTTTCGGAGAAAAAAACATCCGTCAGATGAAGGAAAAAGAGCGATCCAGTCTTCACAAAAGTGAATTTGGTTACATCTTCCAAGCTTATCACCTGATCGATGAGCTTACGGTATACGAAAACATCGAAACTCCGCTGCTGTACCGCAAAGTGTCTTCTTCTGAGCGAAAGAGCATCATTGCTGAACTCTTGGATCGCTTCAATATGGTGGCAAAAAAAGATCTTTTTCCGGCACAGCTTTCCGGTGGACAGCAGCAGTTGGTCGGGATAGCCCGAGCTATAGCAGGCCGGCCAAGAGTTCTTTTGGCTGACGAACCCACCGGGAATCTTCACTCGGCTCAGGCCAAAGAAATCATGGAGGTATTTCAGGATTTGCACAAGGAAGGCACCACCATCATTCAGGCAACCCATGCCAGGGAAAATGCCGACTACGGCACCCGATTGATTCACTTAGTAGACGGAAGAATAGACAGCGATGAAAAAATCAGCTAAGCATTTACTCCCGGTGCTTCTGGCACTTGGGAGCTTTTCAATAGTACAAGCACAGGACACCCTTCAACTCAACTTCAGAGACGCGGTGATTTTGGCTTTGGAGAAAAACTTGGAGTATCAGATTCAGGTCAATCAGATGGAGGTACTCCAAAAGGAAAAGCAAGTGGCCATGCTTTCCCATTTGCCTTCTGTGGGTGTTAATTCCAATTTTCTCCGCCAATCCGGACAGCAGTTTCAGCAAGTGGAAGGCGAAATCGTCGTAACCAATGTGACCAATGATATCATCAGCGGAAATCTCAATGCAAACCTGCCCGTGTTTAATTCAGGCAGAAGAATTCTGGATACCCAATCAGCCAAACTTGCCTATGAAGCTGGAGAAAAGGGGCTGGAGCGGGCCAAGCAGCAGATTACATTCGATGTGGCTGGACGCTATTTGCAAGTTTTGCTGGATATGGAGTTGCTGAGAATTGCCCGACAGAATACGGCCAACCAAAAGGAAATTCTCAGGCAAATTGAGGGCTTTGTAGATGCGGGACTTCGTACCGTGTCCGACTTATACAATCAGCAATCTGAGGTGGCTAGGGTAGAGTCCGTGGAAGTGGATGCCGAAATTGCACTGGAAAATGACCTTTGGGCTTTTACTGAATATCTTCAGCTTGATCCCGGTGTGGTTCCTGCTTTGGAGGCCGTGGACCCGGCTCAGGCCTTGAGAGAATTTCAGGAATATGGAGTGGAAGAGCTGTATGATTTGGCGGTCCGAAACCGAGCCGATAAAGCACAGCAGACTTTATTGAAGGATTCCTTTCAAAAGGATCTGAAGGCAACCAAAGCCATGTATTATCCCCGAATCAACGCATTTTACAATTACAACACCTTCTTCACCTCATTGGATGATCGATCGATTCAGGAGCAGTTTTTGAAAATCTACCCTCAAAATACCTTGGGATTCAATCTGATCATCCCGATTTTCTCCAATTTCCAAAGCAGGCTGGATGTGGCAAGAAGTAAGGTAGCTTACCAAAATCAGGTTTTGAGAGAAAAAGCCATAGACAGAAAGGTCTATCAGGATGTGAAGCTTTCTCATCAAAACTATCAGGCTGCCGTGAGGAAAGAGAGCAATACCCAAGTGCAAGTACAAGCTGCCGAAGAAGCCTATAAGGCCGTTCAGGAGCGGTTTAGACTGGGATTATCCACTTTTGTGGACTTGGCTACCGCAAATCAGCAACTGGTAAGGGCGCAGGCCGATCAGGCTCAGGCATTGTATACCATGTTCTTTCAGGATGTCTTGATGAGATACTCCTTGGGTACTTTGGATTTTATCCAAGAATAGGGAAAGCATAAATAAAGCGGGCCTTTGGAGCCCGCTTTTTTCATTGTGGTAGTTTATTGGTTTGGTTTTTCCCTTACAGCATCGCAAAAAACATGTCAAGATCAGGAATCAGTACGATTCGGGTCCTTCTGTTTAGGGCCATGTTTTCTTTGGAGTCATTTTCCACGAGAGGCACATAGCTGGACCTCCCTGCTGCGATCATTTTTTCAGGAGCTACCCCATACTTCAGTTGCAGTTCTCTTACTATGGAAGTTGCGCGCTTTACGGAAAGATCCCAATTATCCTGAACCACTGCATTGGAGATTGTTCTCGGGTCAGTGTGGCCTTCGATCATGACCTGAAGGCTAGGCTCTGCATTGATGACCTCAGCCAGTTTGGAAAGCAGTGGATTTGCTTTAGCATTCAATCGGTAGCTTCCTGTATTGAACAGCAGTCTGTCTGAGACGCTGATCATGACCACCGTCTTGTCAATATCAATCTGCACGTCGTCTTCCGATCCATCGGATTCTGCGGTGATGTTTTGTTTGATATTGTACTCAATCGCAAGGTTTACTGAGTCCTCCAAGGTTTTAGCCTCAGCAAGTTTCGCAGGATCCACCTTGTTCAGGGTTTCTATCATTTTGTTTCTGGAGTTTTTTGACATCACTGCCGCTCCTTCGATGGATAGCATGGAGCTATTGGCGTCGCTTAGCTGATCATTGACTTCTCTGAGAGAGTTAATGCGGGCATTGTACTCGGCTATACGTGCTTCGATCGCGGCCATTTTTTCTTCCAACTCCGCTTTTTCCTGATTGGTGGTGGCGAGCTGAGCTTGAGTTTTGAAGAGATTGCTCTCCAATTCGGTGTACTTCTTTTTGGAGACACAGGAAGCCAAAAGTCCGAGGCTGAAAATTCCTGCTACGATTAATGATTTTTTCATGGTAGAATAATTTGTTGGTAGGCTCCATATTTTTCAAATGGTCTACCAAAAAGGACTTGGATGGATTTTTAAAATCTTAAAAAGTGTTAAAAAGTCTGTTTAGAGAAAATGGGAAAGGTTTTTTCATGGTGAAATATTTTTGAGTTTAGCCAAAAAAAATCCCCAAGCCTTGACAAGCTTGGGGATTCTTTAAAGGAATCGGGGATCATTCTCCTCGTTTCAAAATCTTAAATTCATTCATCACCCGGTAAGCTGCACGGGTAATGTCTGAGGGAAAAGTAGGGGAGTCAAAGTCAAAGTTTGCCGCAGTATACCCTTGCCAAATGGTGTTGCCCTTTCTGCTGTCGATTACATAAATGACAAGCATGCCGTTGTTTTCTGCGTATTTGACCATGTTGTAGGTTTCGTCTTTTTCCTGTTCCCGCTCGATCTCGCCTTCATCATTTCTGTAGGTCATTCCTGTGCGGTTAAGCCAATAGTCGAATTCCGGCTGTACATACCCTCGATAGCGAACCGAATCGGTGAAAATCTTATAGCTCACCAGCATGTCTGCTTTGGAGTCTTCTTCCCTGAATCCCTGGGAGCCGAGTCGGGCACCTATGGTGGCATTGAGCACAGGAGCGATAACCGTGGTGTCGATATCCTCAGACTGCACAAATGCGAAGGTCTTATACTTTTTGAATGAGCCTGTATAGTTGTAGTCGTAGTCCGTTACGTAGTCTTTGGAAGAAAAACAGGAAGCACAAAAAATCAGGACTAAAGCCGGGAGTAGAGTTCGGTATTTCATGGTGGTCAAGCTAGGTCTTGCCCGAAGGCAAATTCAATGTTCTTTAAACAGGGTAATCATTTATTTGTTTGTCAATTCTCTATTAATCAGATGACTAGAAACAATCAAAATTTAAATAAAACTCACTTAAAAGTCTATTCTTTTTATTTGTCCTGAGAAAAAATTGGCCAAAATGTAGTTTGCGCGACTTGAATTGTGATTTGAAATGGCTGTATGAATAAAAGTCGGTAGTTAAAAAAGGTCTGTCTTGTAAATTTATTCCATGAGTTTGAGTGACAAAAAGAATAGAGGTCTGGATTTGGTGGATCGGGTCAAGGCTTGCCAAATCTGTGAGGGAAAACTTCCCTTGGGTCCTAGGCCTGTATTTTCCATTCATCCCAAAAGCAAAATCCTGATCATTGGTCAGGCACCGGGAACCAAAGTGCATGCCACCGGAGTGCCTTGGAATGATCCAAGTGGAGAAGAACTCCGCCGATGGCTGAATGTGGACCGGGATATTTTCTACAATCCGGAGATTTTCGGGATTATGCCCATGGGATTTTGCTATCCTGGTCGGGGAAAAAGTGGAGATCTTCCGCCCATGGCGGAATGCGCCCCCAACTGGCACGGACAGCTGAAGAACCTGATGCCTGAGATTAGCCTTTCACTTTTGATTGGGAGCTATGCTCAAGGATACTATTTAAAGGATCGGATTAAGCAGAACCTGACTGAGACTGTTCGAGCTTTTGAAGAATATCTGCCCGAATTTTTCCCTTTGGTGCATCCTTCGCCAAGAAACCGGCTTTGGATGAAGAAAAATCCTTGGTTTGAGGAAAAAGTAATTCCTGAACTTCAGGCTTTGATTCACCAATTTTTGTCTTAATTTTAAAAAATTCATTTTCTTACTTTAACTCTTTATGAAAAAACATTTTCTAAGCCTTTTGGCCTGTGTATTTTTTCTGTGCTCCTGCGATAAAGCTTCTCCAGAAAAACCAACTTCATTTTCCCTCGTTTTGCAAGACTCCCTGCTGATAGATCAGTTGGAGCCACGGTACTTGATTGATTATGATGCTGCGAAAGGACATTATTTGCTTTCCAGCAATTCCTACTACCAGTACATGGAAGTGGATGAATCAGGCAACATTCTCAGCAAGGACAGTATTCCATGGGATGGTCCTGAGGCCGTCTCCATGATTTTGGGAATGGGATATGCAAATGGAAAAGTGGCCTTAGTAAGCGATTCCAAGGGGTTTCTTTTTTATGAAAATGGAAGACCTGTCGATGAATTGAAAGTCCCTTATGCCTACACTTCATTCAATTTCCTTCCAAAGTTATCTCTTCTGCCTTGGAAAGGAGGTTTTCTTTACCCTCGCTTCATGGCGGAAAGTGAGCATGAAGGAGGATTTACAGATGAGTTTTACAGCAAAACGTATTCAGACCCTCTTTTCTCCTTCCAAAAGGAGGGAGACTCCATCCGATTTATGGTGTCGCTTCCAGAAGAGGCTCAGTTTCTAGACGGACGATTCCACGGGAGTCTGGTGCTCGTCCCCTTTCTGAAAGGGAAGGATTTGTATCTGCTGGATTGGATTCGTCCGGAGATTTTGCATTATAGGGACGAAGGAGGGGAGTTTATCCATCAGAGGACGATCAATCTGCCTTTTGACAAGTGGGTGGGATATGATCCGGTGCCGATGAACCAAGCCTCATCTTTCTATGAGAGTTTTGGAAAGAAAATGCCGGGAACTGTACGCGATATCTTAGCTGTTGGAGACTATTTTTTGGTTCAGTATCAAAACGGGATTTCAGAGGAACTTTTTCCCCAAGCCAAAAATGAATCAGGAAGAATGGACCCTGAAAAGATCTATCAGCTCAATCCTCCTTTGCTTGCCGTTTTGGATCAAGAACTTAATGTACTGGCGAAAGGAATCGAACTTCCTCAGGGCGTGAATGGGCAAATGGTAGTCAATAAGCAAGGGGAGCTGGTCGGAATGAAAAATCCGAGCCTTTCTTCCACCGAAGAAGAAGGACTGATCCTATACCGGATGAAACTGATTGTGGATTAAAGACAGGAAGCCAAACCCTCTGCGAAAGGGGTGGGTTTGATTCCGAATTCTTTTTTGAGTTTGGAAGGATCCAGGCAGTAATCCATGGCTGTTTGGTATTTGAGTTCCCGTACTTCCTTTAGCGGGGGAATAAACAAGCCCAGTAGCCAAACCAAAAAGCTGGGCATGACCATCAGTTTGGTGTTTTTGCCTAGTTTTTCATTGAGCATTTGCGTGATTTCCTGAGCGCTGGGATAGCTGGGGTCTGTAGGGAGGTTCCAAGTTTGATTCCATGCATTTTCCTGAAGGGAGAGAAAGGCCGTGGCTTTTCCAGCATCGGGAATGTAGGTAAATGAGTGTTTTTTATCTCCTGCATAGGTCCATTGGGGATTCTTTCCGGCTTTCACTCGCTCGATAACCAATTCATTCAAAAAGCTGTTTTTGGCTTTAGGACCATAGAAATCAGCCGCTCTTACTACCATGGCCTGAAGCTGTTTCTGCTTTACAGCCAGCCAGAGCATTTCCAGAATTTGCTTTCTGACTTTCCCTTTCCTGCTTTTGGGGTTCATTGGAGTTTCTTCGGTAAGATGGCCCACTTTTCCCGGATCAAGGGCATACATGTTGTCAAAAAAGACCAGGCGGCATTGTTTGGCTATGCATGCTTCCAAGGTGTTTTTCATGATGATCGGCCAGTCTCTTTCCCAGATTTTGGCAGAATAAGTGATTCCAGCGCAGAGATAGACGATTTCTGCACCCTTTACCGCTTGATGCACTTGTTGGGCATTTAGCAAGTCAGCCTGCATAAGCTCGTCCGATTCATTGACTTTATTGGGATTTCGGCTGACTTGTCGGACTGAGATTCCTTTGGAAAATAGCGCTTGTGAAATGGCATTGCCAATGTTGCCATTGGCGCCGAGGATTACGTGAAGTGGCATGGCTCGCTGGATTATGTGATATAATTTACAGCTTTCAGGAAGTTAACTCCTTTACTTTGCCCCGGTTTTTAATAAAAGAGTATGAAAGAATTTTGGAACGCCCGATATCAGGAAGAAGCCTATGCCTATGGTAAAGAACCTAATGTATTTCTTCAGAAAGAACTGCCCAAGCTAAAGCCGGGAAAGGCGCTGTTTCCGGCTGAAGGGGAAGGCCGGAATGCAGTTTTTGCTGCTAGGTTGGGATGGGAGGTTACTGCTTTTGATTTTTCTGAAGAGGCTAAAATAAAGGCAGAAAAACTTGCCAAAGAGATGCAGGTAAATCTGGATTATCAGGTTTCGAGTCTTGAGGAGTTTTCAGCAGAGCCTGAGTCCTTTGACCTTTTGGTTTTGATTTTCGCACATTTTCCGGCAGGGAAAAGGAGAGAGTTTCACAGAAAGCTAGTGACATTTGTTAAGGCGGGAGGATTGCTGATTCTGGAAGGCTTCTCCAAAGATCATCTTCGCTTCAATTCAATCAATGCAAAAGCCGGAGGGCCTAAAGATGAATCCATGCTTTTCAGTTTGGAGGAATTGAAGATGGATTTTATGGGGATGGAGTTCCTGATGCTTGATGAATTGGAAACCGTTTTGAAAGAAGGGGAATACCATGATGGTAAGTCGGCTGTGGTCAGATTGCTCGCCCAAAAGTGACTTTGGTCTTCCGAATTGCTTTTTTAAACTAATTTCCTAAATTCCAGAAAACTTTTTCATTATGCTAGCTGAACAAAGACAATGCTTACACTGCGGAAAACCCATTCAAGGTCGATTGGATAAGAAGTTTTGCGATGATTCCTGCCGCAACACTTACAATAATTCCCAAAATGCCATATCCACCAATCTCATCCGAAATATCAATCATGCTTTGAAGAAAAATCGGAACATTTTGGAAAGTTGTATTCCGACGGGTGAAGTATTGGCCAAAGTGCCTAAAGAAAAGCTTCAGACAAAGGGTTTTAGCTTTCGTTATTATACCCATACCTATCAAAACAAAAAGGGCAATCTGTACCATTATTGCTATGATTATGGATACCTCGAACTGGACAATGACTGGTTCTTGGTAGTAAAGGGGAAAGAATCCTGATGTTTAACTTTTTTAAAAAATTTAAAAAAGTCTGCTTCTTTTCTTTTATTTTTCCCGTATGAATTCCAATCAATTTGATGCGATCGTAGTAGGCTCAGGAATCTCCGGAGGATGGGCTGCCAAAGAACTTTGTGAGAAAGGCCTGAAGACGCTGGTTCTCGAAAGAGGGCGCCAAGTGGAGCACCTGAAGGACTATCCGACCATGACTTCGGCCCCTTGGGAGATGCCCCATCGCAATCAGATTCCTCTGGAAGACAAAAGAGAAAATCCGGTGGTCAACCGCTGCTATGCTTACAAAGAGGATACTCAGCACTTTTTTGTGAAAGATTCCGAGCATCCCTATGTGCAAACCAAGCCCTTTGACTGGGTTCGCGGATATCAGGTTGGAGGAAAATCCCTGATTTGGGCCCGACAGACCCAGCGATGGAGCAAATATGATTTTGAAGGACCTGCCCGGGATGGATTTGCCGTGGATTGGCCGATTCGCTATGAGGACATAGCACCCTGGTACAGTTATGTGGAGCGGTTTGTAGGAATCAGCGGAAACTACGATGGCTTGGATACCTTGCCGGATGGGGAGTTTTTACCCGCATGGGAGATGAATTGTGTGGAAAAAGAAATCCAAAAGCGGATTTTGGACGCTTATGGAGACCGAAAGTTTGTCATCGGCCGATGCGCTCACCTGACTCAGCCCAAGGAAGTTCACGTCGCACAAGGTCGGGGGCAGTGCATGGCAAGAAATCAGTGCTATCGAGGCTGTCCTTTCGGAGGATACTTCAGCAGCAATTCTTCCACTCTGCCTACAGCAGCCAAAACCGGCAATTTGACCCTTCGGCCGGATTCGGTAGTTCATTCCCTGATTTGGGATGAGGAAAAAAACAAAGTCACCGGAGTACGGGTCATCGATCGGGTCACTCAGGAAGCGAAGGAGTACTTTGCCAAGGTGATTTTCCTGAATGCCGCCTGCCTGAATACGAATTTGATTTTGATGAATTCCATTTCCAATCGTTTCCCCAATGGACTGGGGAATGATTCCGGTTTGCTGGGCAAATACATTGCTTTCCACAACTACCGGGGGACGATCAGTGCAGGATTTGAGGGTTTCGAAGATGGATACTACTATGGACGGAGACCCACCGCGGTGATGCTGCCCAATTTCCGGAATGTGAAGAAGCAGGAGACGGATTTTCTCAGAGGCTATATGACCTTCTACTCAGCGGGAAGATCAGGATGGGGAGGGGCAAGAGATTTGCCTTTTGGAGCTGAATTCAAGGAGGCCAATTCCGTTCCTGGTTCTTGGTCTGTATTTATGATGATGCAGGGAGAGACCATTCCAAAGGAAAGTAACCAAGTCAGATTGAGCACAGATCAAAAAGATCCATGGGGTATTCCTCAACTGGAAATCGATGTGGCTTACGATGATAATGACGAAAAGGTCCTTGCTGATTTTCTCCAGCAGGGTGAGGAAATGCTGACCAAAGCAGGCTGCATCGATATCCGAAAATCAGACAGCAAGCAAGCGCCCGGACTGGATATCCATGAAATGGGAGGGGTAAGAATGGGTCGGGATCCTAAAACCTCTCTTTTAAACGGGTTCAATCAAATGCACTTGGCTTCAAACGTCTTTGTCACGGATGGAGCTGCCATGACTTCTACAGGCACCCAAAATCCTTCCATTACCTACATGGCCCTCACTGCCCGGGCGGTGGATTATGCAGTGCAGGAATTGAAAAAGGGGAGTATTAAGTAGGGGAGCAGGGGAGTTTGGGAGTATGGGGGTAAGGAAGTAAGTAAGGTTGAATACTTCTATTTCCCATTCCTAGGTCATGGGCTATTTTCCAAACTAAAATTTCCCTCTTTTGCTCTTTCAATTTCGAATATGGAACATCGAATTTCGAAGGAAGAAGGATCGAAGCCGTTTTCCAACCTTCCCCCTTTTCAATTTTCCAACTCTGCTGGTACTTCCAACCTCCCGACTTACCCGCCTTTCAAGTAATTTTTATTGGGCGTTCTTTAACTTTTGCGAAATTCCCTTCCAAAATCTCTCAAACCCAAAATCATCCCTATCATGAAAAAAAATCTGCTATTTCTTTTAGCATTCCTTACTATGCCCTTGCTGACTTGGGCAAATATTAATTCCCAACCTACCCCCGGAAGCTACAAACTGATCGTGGAAGGATTTGACTGGGGACCTGCGGTCAGTAGACTGGTACTCAGCATGGATCAGCCGATCGAAGAGCCAAGAGCCTCTGATTTTGAAATCTTTGTATCCAGATCATCCTCCCAGGGAGAGATTCCCGAAGCTGCACGAAATGGAAAACGAACTGTGGTTACTTCTTATTCATCAGACTCTGATGGGAACCGACAGGATGATGGAAAATTTTTGACCTTGGTTTTGGCAGTAAGCCCCAATAATCCGATTATGTCCTCCATGCAATACCTCAGGATGGGGAATCGCGCTTCCAATGTCTGGATTGACTATCAGGTCACCGTGCTTCATGCCAAATCCGGACAAGTTTGGAACCAATCCAACGGGACTTTACAGCAAGACTTAAAGGAATTTGACCTTAGTGGAAAATTCACCCATCAGAATACCACTTTAACCTACGGCGCTTTTGCTCCAAAAAATGTGACCGGCAAAGCTCCTTTGATCATTTGGCTGCATGGTGGAGGAGAGGGAGGTACTGACCCAAGCATTGCTCTTTTGGGAAATAAGGCATACAATTATGCCTCTCCGGAAATTCAAGTGCTTTTTGGAGGTGCTTATGTTTTGGCTCCTCAGACTCCTACTTTTTGGATGGATTCAGGACAGGGAATGACCAGAGGTCAGGTCAATGATATTTACAATGCCGCAGTCTTTGCTTTGATTCAGGACTATGTGGCAAAAAATCCCGGAATTGACCCTAATCGAATCTATGTCGGAGGTTGCTCCAATGGAGGCTATATTTCCTTGAAATTGATCTTTGAGCATCCGGATTATTTTGCAGCTGGCTACATCAGTGCTTTGGCTTTCAATAATGAATTCGTCACCGATCAAATGGTCCAAAAGATTAAGAACGTGCCCATTTGGTTTGTTCACTCCAAGGATGACATGACTACAAAACCTGACGAAACTGTAGTTCCACTTTTTGATCGATTAAAGAAAGCAGGAGCGAAGAATGTGCATTTCTCCTACTATGATAATGTCACTGATGTGACAGGCCTATACGGTGGGGAAGATTTCCGATACAATGGGCATTGGTCTTGGGTCTATTCCCATGCCAATACCGCCAGGTTGGATTTGGATGGTAAGCCTGTGATGGTGGATGGAAAGCCGGTTACCATCATGGAATGGATGGCAGCACAGCGAAAGAAAAAGTAAAAGGTGGTTGGTGGGGACACCAACCACGGCGAAAATCGAAAACTTTTCCAAAGTTCTAAACTTTGGAAAAGTTGAATCCATTTTCAGTTATCCTGCTTTTCCGAAAGCAGGATTATTTTTGGCTAGTCCTGCTCCGATAGCCATCGGAGGAGAAGCAGGACAGCTTCCTTTTCTTTAAAATACATTTCTCGCGAAGCCGCTAGGGCTCTAAGATTTTTGGCTTCTTTGCGACTTGCCGTCTTAGCGAGAGCATATTTTAACTTGCCAAGCTTCTGTAGAAACTGGATAGCCATTAGGTCTTTTTATTCGTAAACTTACTTCATGAAATTTTCCGAATTGATTAACACCGATTGGGCACAGAAAGCAGAAAAGCAGGGTCGTCTGACCGCTGAGATGCTCGAACTGATTTACCTTGAAAAATGGTTCAAGCTATTCGTTCCAAAGGAATTAGATGGGCTTGGATTGACCCTTCCGGAAGCTTTGCAGTTGGAGGAGCGAATTGCCCGGCAGGATGGTAGTTTGGGATGGACAGTGACCCTCTGTGCCGGAGCGGCTTGGTTTGTGGGGTTTTTGGATCAGGAACTGGCAAAGGAAGTTTTTGCTGACCCCAAAGTTTGTCTAGCGGGCAGTGGATTTGTGGGAGGAAAAGCAGACCTGATTGGGGAAGAGTATCTCATTTCCGGTCAATGGACCTATGCTTCGGGAGCTTTGCATGCCACTCATTTCACCGCCAATTGCGAGATTTTGGAAAACGGCAAACCGCTTTTGGACAAAAAGGGAAACCCTGTCGTCAAAGCATTTATTCTCAAAAAGGAGGAAGTTCAAATTCTCGATGGCTGGAGCTATATGGGCATGGTCGCTACGGGAAGTCATGCCTTCAAAGCCGAAAACATCAAGATTCCCTCCAATCGATCCTTTGAAATTCTCCCCTCGAAGGTCAAGCTGAAAAGTCCCATCTATCGGTACCCCTTTTTGCAATTTGCCGAGGCCACTTTAGCTGTCAATATTTTGGGGATTTCCCTGCACTTGCAGGAATTGATTTCCTTGACCTTCTGGAAAAGAAACGAAACCAGAAAGTACGATGAAAAGCACCTAAAATACTTCCGAAAACAGGAAAAGAAAGCTCTGGAAAAGCTGGAGAAGATGAGAGCTGATTTCTATGAGGTGGTTTCAAAGTCTTGGAAAGAACTCCAAAAAGAGGATAAAATCTCCAAAAAGACGCTCAGATCGGTCAGTAAAGTCAGCCGAAAGCTCACCTCCGCTTGCCGTGAACTCAATGCCAAAATGTACCCTTTTGCCGGGTTGGAAGCGGCCAAGACTCATACCGAACTCAATCGGGTTTGGAGGGATTTTAATACGGTCAGTCAGCATGCGCTGTTAATTTTTCCTTTTAACGATTGAAAGATTGGGTTGAAAGGCAAGGAAGCTTTGAAGTAAGGAGGTATGGGAGAAAGGGAGTCTGGAAGTTAGCTTCAGAGATATCCACCTGAAAAGTGTTCAAATCTAGGTTACCGGTTCGTAAATCGTAATTCGTAAATCCCAAATAAGCCGACATTTCCAGTCAAGTCCCTTTTCTTTTCTCAAAATAGGGTTAAAATAAGCTGCTTGATTTTGACAAAATGCTTGACAGGGAAGAGGAATATTTCAAAGGAAGGGGTGCACAGATTCAGTCTGGCAACCGATTTTTAGCCAATAGGATCGTAACGGAGCATATAGAGGGGATTGACGAGCCACTTTTGCTTTCTCCCAAAACCGAAGTCCGAATCGAGCATCCCAAGACCATTGTCAATCCCATTACCAGTCCTGATATCGGGTTGAGTTTTTCCCTCAATCCCTATCAGGGCTGTGAGCACGGCTGCATCTATTGCTATGCACGCAATTCCCATGAATACTATGGATATACTGCGGGTTTGGATTTTGAAACCAAGCTGATGGCCAAGCCGGATGCACCTAGACTTTTGGAAAAGAAACTCTTGTCCAAAAGCTGGAAAGTGGCGCCGATTTCCCTTTCCGGGAATACGGATTGCTATCAGCCTTTGGAGAAGGAGATGAAGATTACCCGAGAATTATTGAAGGTTTTTGTCCGGTACCGACATCCGGTAGGATTGATCACCAAAAACAGTCTGATTCTTCGGGATTTGGATCTTTTGAAAGATTTGGCCAGTGAAAACTTAGTGCAGGTTTATCTTTCGATCACCACCTTGGATGATGAATTAAGAAGGAAAATGGAACCGAGAACTGCCAGTGCGGCCAAACGACTGAAAACCTTGGAGTCTTTGGCGAAGGCTGGAATTCCGGTAGCAGTCATGAATGCTCCGATCATTCCCGGGCTGAATCACCATGAAATACCTGCTATTCTAAAAGCCTCCTCAGACCATGGGGCCAAAGGAGCGGGGATGATCGTGGTCAGACTTAATGGCAAGCTCGAGGAGATTTTCAGTGACTGGCTGCAAAAGAACTACCCCGACAGATTCCAGAAAGTCATGCATCAGATTGCCGAACTGCATGGTGGAAAAGTGCAGGACAATGAATTTGGAAGGCGGATGAAAGGGGAGGGAGTGCTGGCAGAAAGTATCCATCAGCTTTTTCGACAAGCTAGAAAAAGATATTTTCAGGATCGTTCTATGCCTGAGTTTAACCTGAAAGCTTTCCGAAAAGGTGGGAATTTGAGTTTTGACTATTGATCAAACGGCTTGTCCGAAAGTCAGCAAATTATGGTCTGGGTCTAAGACGGAAAATTCCATTTGTCCCCAAGGCTTAGCCTGAAGGGGTCCATTGGGATGAATAGGAACTTTTCGGTCTAAAAATTCCCGGTAAAGGCCTTTGATATCAGAAGTTCGGATATACACTTGCCCGTAGTTTTCCAAAGGATTGAGTTCTGGAAAGAGAAAAAAATGAAGCTCCACTTGATCTTTTTCCACCATGAGATATTCAGGGTAGTTCCCGCTTCCCATGGGCCTAAATCCGAGTAAATGGATGTAAAACTCCTCAGTGATTTTTTTGTCCCGCATGGGAAGTTTAGGATGGATGGTTTGTAGCATGGGGCAAATTTGTATGCGCTTGGTTTTTCCTCCAAAATTCATCCAATAGCTCAGCAAAAACCTTGGGAGAATCGGGGTCAAATCGAAAATAAAGGCAAGGTTCGATCAGCTCTAGTTCCATCAATGCAAAGGTGTTTTTCGTTGTCCTGACCAAATCAACCCGGGCATAAAATGGGGGCTGAGGCAGAGCAGCCATTGCTTTTTCTGCAGCTTTGAGAAGCCCTTCCTCAGGTTTAGAAATTGGAATAACTCCACCACCATGTTCTTCCTGAACCCGAAAATCTCCTTTTCCGACCGTTTTCAGGATGGTGTGGCTGAGTTTTCCATTGAAGTACATCAGAGAAAACTCCCCTTCCTCAACCACACTGTTCATGAAGGGTTGGAGCATGCCTACCTTATTCTTGAAAAAAGGAAGGACTATCGTCCAGGATGCTTCATCTGATTTTTTGATCCGAAAAGTATCATCTGCATTGGCACCAATCTGAGGTTTTACAATCAACTCATCGGTTTGAAATACTTCAAACGCATTTCGAATGTCTGCAAGTTGGAGGAAGGAGGGCTTGATCGTGGGAACCAATTCCACGCCCTTGGACTCCAATTCGAAAAGGTAGCTTTTGTTAACATTCCAATGCACCAATTCCAGGGAGTTTAAAAGAATGGCATTGGATTGATTGATTTTGTAAAGCACTCGCAGAAACTCCGTGAGGTGATTTTGGTAGTCCCAAGGGCTGCGGATGACTACCAAATCAAATCGGTTCCAGTCCGTGTCTTGATTCCAGGGAATGTTTTGAACAGTCCAGCCCAATTCTTCCAAATATGGGTGAACCAAATCATCATCGATAAACCAACCCTCGGTATTCGAAATGGAAAGAAAAGCGCATGCAGGCATAGAGGCAATTTTGTAGAAAAGTAAGCAAAAATTCTATTCGCGCTTATAGATTGATTTTCCTTCTTTGATTGTCTGCATGACTTGAATATCCTTGATGTCATCCGGATCTACTTTCAGCGGATTTTTATCCAAAATGACCAAATCTGCCAGTTTTCCGGCTTCCAAACTCCCTTTTTTATCCTCTTCGAAATGCTGATAAGCCGACCAGATCGTGATCGCCTGAAGTGCTTCATAGGGATTAAGTCTTTCACTTTCTCCGATAATTGCACCTGATCGGGAGGTGCGATTCACTGCTGTCCACACGACTCGCATCAGGTTGGGCAATGCCACCGGAGCATCGGTGTGGATCGTGACTTTCATTCCTTTATCCAAAGCAGTCTTCACCGGGCTGATTTTATTTCCCAATTCATCCCCGATGATCTGCTTGTGCCAGTCTCCCCAATAGAAGGTATGTAAAGGAAATAGTGAGCCGATTACATCGAGGTCTTTGAGTGAATCCAATTGATCTTCCCGGACATATTGCCCGTGAATCAGGGTGTTTCTTCGATCACCCAGTCCGTATTTTTCTACATTAGGTCTAAGAGTTCGGATCAATTGATCAATCGCAGCATCCCCATTTCCATGAGCAATTACCTGCCAGTTGTTTTGAAAGGCTTTTTCCAAATAGGCTTGAACCATGGAATCTTGGGGAATGGCTGGATAGCCTGCATAATCTTTGCCTTGTCCGTCGGGTGGAAGTAGGTAGGGCGTAGTCCTCCAGGCAGTTCTTCCTTGGGGAGAACCATCCAGGGTAATCTTCATTCCACCGATTCGGTAGTGATTGGTGTATTTCTTGGAATTCCAGGGAGTACTCATGTATGGATCCACAAAGAGATAGTCGATGTAGCTAACTACATCAATTTTCAGCATGCCTTTTTCAGCCTTATTGACCAGATCTTCATGGTTTTGCATGGCTCTTCCTTCCTGCGCTGTGGTGTACCCAAATGAGATGGCCATATTTTGACCTGCTTCAAAAAACTTATTCGCTGCGGCCATATCTTTTGGCATCAATCCATACATCATATTGGGTATGGCCGCCAGTTCTTCCAGCACTCCATTTGGAGTTTTTCCATCTTCCTCTCTTCGGATGATTCCCCCTTCCGGGTCAGGGGTATCGGCAGTGATGCCAAGAATTTCCAAGCCTTTGGAATTGACTACGGAAAAGTGTCCGGAGATATGGATGATCATGATGGGAAACTCAGTGGTCACTTGATCCAGGTCATGCCGGGTGGGGAAGCGTTTTTCTTCCAAAACCGAATCGTCAAAACCAGTTCCAATGATCCATCCGGTCAAGGCCCGGTTTTCAGGTGTGTTCCATTCCTTCAGAATCTGAATCATGGTTGGAATGTCCTTACAGCCAGCATCCGGTGGAGGTAGAAGTAGGGCAGCAATGGCCTGAAGACCAAAATTGGAAAAATGGGCATGTCCGTCGATAAATCCCGGGAGTAAAGTTTTTCCCTGAAGATCTACGGAAGCTGCATTTTTTCCAGCCAATTCCTGAGCTTCTGCCAGTGAACCCACGAATAGGATTTTTCCCTCTTGCTCCACCAAAGCCTCGGCGTATTCGGGTTGGTCTCCGGCCAGGGTAAGTATATCACCGCCAGAGTAGATCGTGCTTGGCGATTCATTTTTTGGGTTTTCGCAGCTCCAAAAAGTCACCATTGAAACTAGAAAAATGATCAATCCTTTAATTTTCATCGTCTTAACTATTAAAATTGGAAAGGTTGGAATTAATTAAAAATAGATAAAATAACTATCGGAGAAGAGGAGTGAGATCTGATTTTTAGCATGGGAAAAAATATTTTTTTCAGATGTTTAACCAATTTCCCTATCTATTGGACTAAAGCCCGGGAGGTACAAAGTGGCTTTGTCAAGCGTGGAATTAGAATTTTAAAAAGTGGATTTCTCTATTTCGGAATCACGTAGCTGGTGATTGTCTGAACTTTTTTTGCGCTAGCACTGGTAAAAACATAAAAATCTGCAAAACCAAACCTTTCTCCGTTTTCCATGACCATTTCTCCATGGACTGCGGCCTCCTTTCCGTGGGTAAGAATCTGGTGAATATGCAGTTCAGCGGCTGCATTTCCCATCATTTCCCCGAGGGTCGAAAGGAAATTTTCCTTGCCCTCGACAGGCGTATCTCCCACCAATGTCCAGGTGATATTCTCAGCCAAATAGGGCCGGATTCGCTCCAAATCATAGGAGGAAAAGGCAATGGTCAGGTCTTGGACGAGCTTTCCCTTGGGGGAATTGCCGTCTTGCATCAGGAGGAAAAGTTTCATAGGAATTGGGGGTTTTGAATCAAAAGCTACTGATTTTTAGATAAAAGTGAAAAGGGACTTACTGTCAAGGATAGGTATCTTGTTTCCTGATTTGGAAGAAAAATTCACTATAGGCAGTCTGATTCTATGACAGAAATCCCACTGCTGACCCAACAATCCTCATAGATCGAACAGTAGCAGACTTCTATCCGGATTTTTCCTTCGCGCAGTAATTGAAGGAAGTAACCAATAGTCTTCGGGCTGCTGGTCTGAAACAGCTGAATATTTTCACCTACCATAATCACCTGTCCCGGAAATAGGGAGGAGTAATTGAATTCGGATTGGAGAGAATCCGGCACATAGTCCATTAGATTTTGAATTCCCTCTACCTCCTTTTCATTGATTTGTACCTTTACTCCTTTCACCAAAGCAGGGCCGACCCCTTTATTGATTAGGTTCAAAGCCAAATAATCACTGCTCCAGGTGGGGCCAAAGGTCACATGAGGCCACACCGACATCATCTGTTGGGTTTTCATCAGACTGGACTGGTAGAGATAAACAAAAAGAGTTAGAAAGCTGATCAATACAGCCAAAAAGGCCATAAGCAGTTCCGGTTTCACTTTTTTTAAAAATTCAGTTTTGGAAGGTTTTTCGTCCATGGCTTCTGGTTTGGGGACTTGAGTAAACCGATCAATTGCTGGCAGAAAAAGGCCAGAAAACTGAAAATCGAAAAATTTTGGGAAATAGTCCACTGGATTTCAAAAAATCTGTTTCCTGGAATAAGGAAGAATATTATTTTGGAAAGAGCTGTGTTTTCTGTTTTAGCAGTGTAATTAAGTTGGGTTTTTAAACTCTTCAGCTTTAAGGAAGTTTTCTCCTCATGAAACCCTGCGCCATCATCGACGAATCTGATTTTCCACTGGTTTATATTCGATTTACAGGAAACTCGAGTACCGACGAAAACTTCCCCTCCTATTTGGAAAAGACCAAGGCCTGCTATCGGCATCAGCAGCCCTTATCTATCATTTTTGATGCGACAGAGGCAACTCTGCCCTCCCTTTCTCATCAAAAAATGCAGGCTCAATGGCTCAAAGAAAATGAGGAGTTGATGAAGGAATTTTGTCGGGGAACTGCCTATGTGATTCCTCAGGCGGCTATCCGTGCTGTTTTGAAAATGATCTTTTCCTTTCAAAAGCAGCCTGTGCCCTATCAAATCTTTAAGACAGCAGAAGAGGCAAAATCTTGGGTGAGTAGTTTGTAATTGAGAATAAAAAGAGGATCCTTAAAAGGACTTACTTTTTTACCTCAAAGGGTTTGCTGAAAACAAGGCCCGAATCTTCTCAATCTGCTGGTCGATGTTTTTGATTTTGGCAATGCTATAGATCAGGCTTCGTTTTTTGCCATCTGTCAGAGAATCAAATTTTGACTTCGCAACTTCATCCTGGGCTAAAAGTGCTTCTAAAACTTCCGGAATTTCAACGCCCAAAGGATCGGGGTCAGGATATACCTCAAAATGTATATTCTCGCCTAATTCTTTCCCCAACTCCTCCAAATGCCGGGTGGCCAGGATGATAAAGAAGTTTCCATCTCCCAAGTGATTTAACCCGCAGCGGAAAGTGATCTTTTTCTCCAAAACACAGATCAGTCGGGTGGCTTTTTTCTTTTCCCACTGATTGACAGTCTCGGCATCCAAAGTCAGATAAAAATATCCTCCTTTTCTTTTTTCGAGCTGTCGGATGGGTTGGGAAGCGAAATAGATTTGCATGGGCAAGAGTCAAATTTAACTCAAGGATAAAACACCGAAGTTGACAGAAGGTTATTCGGTTTGATAAAGAAAGAGGTGGAGAGTTGGGAGGATACTCGATGTATTAAGAAAGCTGAAGAAGTACGTTTTTTCTGCCTAGTGGGCAAAAAAAGCAAGCGAAGGGATTACCTCCGCCAGCCATTTAATTTTTTTAGACTTTTCATCCCACTATTCGATGATCTTTGGTCACATACTTTGCATAAACCAATAATGCCCCGATTACCATGATATTTCTGAAGATATTGAGCATATCATTTTCAGATTCTACAGCTCTTGGAATATGAACCAAGAGAATCATCAAAAAGACATACAGGGTCATCAGAAGGGTGCTCAGCTTATCGTATTTTCTCAAAAGCGCACTCACAATAAAAGCCAGAATACATACGCCGCAGAAGTAATTCCAAAACAAAGGGCCGGGTAGCCAAGTGGGTACAAAGCTGGCTCCGATTTCTGGCTGTCCAAAATGAAGCCCCACGTACATAAGGAAGGATAGGGGAAAGAGCCATCTTCCGAGATTGAGTAGCTTTTCCATCCCTTCAAAGTTCAAAGGGTGATACTTCCCGGATTTCTGTAAACCCAGTCGGACTCATCAAGATCGGGCAGGACTTGGCCCATTCACTTACTTCTTGGATGGAATCGGCCTTGCAGATCAGATAGCCGGTGACCATCTTTTTTTCCAAAATGCAGGGGGTATTTTCTTCGCCTTGGTTACTGACCAGCATTCCCTGGTATTGGATGGGTTTGGTGGAGATTAGCCTGCCTTTCAGGGCGATTTGACCAATCCAGGCTTGCCAGGCTTCCATCCCTTTTTTCATTTGTTCGGGATCAATTTGGTAACGGCCATCTCCGGTTTCGTTCCAAAAGAGTAATAAGAATTCTTTCATGATTTTGAGATTTGATTCGGTATCAAAGCTCAGAAAGAGCGATTCTTTTTCTCTTGACAATTGTCAAGGTTTTACAATTTGGATTTGAGGCGAGTCATGGTTTCCGGGCTGATACCTAGATAGGAGGCAATTAATTTGCTGGAGATCCGGGATTTGAGTTTGGGTTTGTTTTCCTGAAACCACTTGATCCGCTCAAGCGCATCCATTGAAGTGAGCGTATTGACCCGATAAACAGTGTTGTTGTAAGAAACTTCCAGGATCTGTTGGTAGATCGCCGCAAACTGGGGCACTGCTGTGGCGAGTTGTTGAAAGGAAGCATAACTGATTCTCAGCAGTTGGCAAGGCTCTACACACTTGATGAATTCGGTGGAAGGGATTTGGTTTTGAAAACCAAATATGTCTGTCACCCATTGGTCTTCCACATAAAGCTCCCGGGTAGATTCATTGCCATTTTTGTCAATCACATACACTTGCAGGCAGCCTTCTACCAGAAAATAAACATATCGGCAAACCTCACCTGCTTGGAGAAGGTGCTCTCCTCGCTTGGTGGAAATCGGCTCGAAATGTGGGATGACCAGATGGAGATTTTCCGGCTCTTTGCCTATCCGACCAATAATATGCTGCCTGAGTTTTTCAACCATTATATAAAAAGTAAAAGTCCTGCTTCGTTTTAAGATACAAAAATCACATTTTTTTTTTCTGAACGGGTACTTTAAAAACTATGCTTGGTCAAATGCTGATTCTACACTCAGAGAGAGTGTTTGGTTTTATTCATTTCAGTAACCTCTGCACGATAATTCGGTGTTTTCGCTGAAGAACGATAGGGTAAAAATTGAATAGAAGGTTGATAGCACATGTCCATAGCGACAAGGATATATGGCCTTTGACCCATAAGAATATGGCGATCAAGCCTAATAAGACAAAGGCTGCCAAATGACCGAATTCGGATTGTTTGGTATTGTAATCAAACAGTTTTAAGCCTGTTTTGGTACCATTGAAATACTTTTTGTTGTCGGCCCCGCGATAAAAGGTTTTCAATAAGAAAATCCTGAAAAAAGAGACTCCTAGCAGGTCGTACACGCGATTGAGCCTGTTGGTATTTTTGATTTTATAATAAGAGCTGGGTAAAAGTTTGCTTGTGGGGTAAGCAAAACCCAAGAAAGCTACCATTCCTGTTGTCACTAGATTAAATGCAAGGGCCGCAGCAAAATTGGCAACTCCAGACAATTCTTCAGGATTGAGTTTCTGAAAAAGTACGAGAAGCTTATAGACATTGTGAAGAAATACGAGGGAGAGGAGGGTCAGCCCGATTTTTTTTAAAATTTGCTTCGTTACCGACATCTGAGCGGGATTAATCTAGTTGGGTTTTACTGTAAATAATTTCCAAGGCATCGTAAATGCTTTTGGGCAAAACCGAGTGATGACCTTCATTTTCGTATTCGAGGTAGGTAAGGTTAAGTTTGGGATTGCCTTTCGGATTGAGGTATTCAATAAAAGTAGGCATTGGATCTTTCATCATTTTTATTTCTTCCGTACCCATCGCTACAAACATATTTGCCAATGATTTACTGATGAAGGATTCCCGATCTGCCAATAATTCGGATTGATTCCACCAGATAGATGGAGCGATCAAAATATACTTTGAAAACAGTTCGGGGTGCTGCAAGTAGGCGTATGCGCCAAATAATCCGCCTAAAGAATGTCCTAAGATTCCTCTGGAAGAGCGATCAACTTTATACTCCCTTTCAATGGTTGGAAAGACTTTCTCCTTCAAAAATTGAATAAATTCTTCTGCTCCTCCTGTGGTTGATTTATCTAGTGGAACTGCCCCGTTATTAAAAACTATGTTCAAATTAAATTTAGAGGGGGTAAAGTCCATGTTCCTCTGTCTGTTCCAATCCACTTCATTTCCTACTGATGAAATCCCAACCAGAATCACATCAAGCATAGTGTTGCTCAGGGATTTGTTCGAGAGGCTTTTTACCCGATAGCATCCCGGGACTAAGTCTCTCAGCCACCAAGCATCTAAATAATACATTACAGGATATTCCTTTTCTGCCTGGTAATCAGGTGGTAAAGTGATGATCAATTCATAGGATTTTCCAGCAGAGTTCTTGATTTCTTTAGTGACAGTTTGTGGTAGATTACTTTCAAATGAGTGGTTTTGAGCAAATATTTCTGATTGAAATAAAGCAAGAGGCAGAAGGAAAAAGAAAATCGATCGGTTCATGAAGTCTATTTTGGTTTGAAAAATGCTGCTTTTAGGCAGGTAAAAGTCTGCAGTCAGTCCGAATATATGGAAAAATGATCTAAAAGGGTTGAAATGGGCAGTGATCTCGGAATAGGAAAGATCTAACCTAATGCTGAACTCAAAGACTTCCTAACCGACCCAAGCAGGTTTGGGATTTTTTAGAGACAATTTGATTTGGGTTTTTGCCAGGGATAAGAAAAGAGGCTGACTCAAAAGTGAATTTTGGCACATTGAGCTAAGTCGAAATAGCCTCAAGAAGCTGGAAATGGCCTTCGACTCCTGTCACCCTGAGCACTTGAGAGACGGGAGTCTCGAAATCGAAGGGTCATTCTGACAGCGAAACGATTTATGACACAGCCTCCGGGCCAGATTGAAGGGTAGGAAAATTACGCTTAGTCCCTATTCCAATTCAAACATGGGGATTAACCCCAAAGCCTAGAGGTAAGGATTCAATTATCTTCCTCTTTCAGGTATTCGTAGATTTCTTCCTTTTCAGACTCGGTCAGTCGCGTGCTGCTTTTGGTTTTTTCCAAAAGTTCGGCCTTGTATCGGGTTAGTTTTTCTTGGTCGCCGATCTCTTGGGCATAGCCGATCAGTTCGATATGGAAATCCAGATAGTCCGGATAGTATTCCAAACCCATTTCAAAGAAGTCCATGGCTGATTTATAATCCTGCTCTCCGGCAAATTGGGAGGCTAGGGAGAAGATATGCGTGACGCTGGGATTCATGTCCAAACCCACTTCAGCACTTGCCTTTTTCAAATCAGCCTTGAAGTCTTCAAGGGGCATTTTTGAATTTTCAGCTTTTCCCTCTTCGTGAAACCACCGGTCCAAAATGGAATTGTAGGGAGAAAAGGCATCGATCAAAATGGGAGGCACGGACACCCAATAATTGGTCATATGATTGGCATTTGGGGTTTCCTGAAGGTCAATTTTGACATGCTCAGGCCAGGTTCGGGTTTTCAGCAAGCTGTCCATGCTTTTCATCTCTATCCAATAGGTGGATTCCTCAAGGGTGGTTCCGGCAGTGAAGTAATAGTGAAAGGGATGAGGAAATGAATTTTTATCAGTTAGTAAGTCAAAAAAGAGGGTTTGGGTCAGCGGTTTATCGTCAAAAAAACCACTCAAAGAGACTGCATTATGGACTTGATTGGGTCTTTGGAAGGTCAGGTAGTTGACCAGAAATCCCGTACGGGAATGACCGATCAGGGTGAGGTAGTCATTTGCCTTGTATTGGGCTTTGACCATGGGGAGGAGCTCTTCAAAAAGAAATAACTCCATCCGCTGAATGCCTGACAGGGTATTGTCAGGTTTGGTTTGGCTGGAGGTAAAGTAGCGTCTGTTTTGGAAGTTGAAAGGAACGCCTAAAATGATGGATTCCGGCATCTGAGTCTCACTGGTCAAAAGATCTATGGAGCTGATCAGCAGAGGATAGGTTCTTTCGTGTTGACTGTCAAAAATCAGGGTGATGGGATAGTCTGTGGATGCGGCGGAAAAAGCCTGCGTTTCCGGGAGGTGAAGATTGATGGTGATGGTTTCCTGCAGATGCTTGGATTCAATCGTGATCTGCTCATTGGAATACAAGCTGTAATTCTGTGCATGTAGGGAACTGAAACCAAAAATCAGAACCCAAGTCAAAATCGAGTGTTTCATAACGTCGAAAAGGTTAGAGGTCGGTAGGCCAAGA
Organism: Algoriphagus taiwanensis; assembly: GCF_036245645.1. Taxonomy (NCBI): domain Bacteria; kingdom Pseudomonadati; phylum Bacteroidota; class Cytophagia; order Cytophagales; family Cyclobacteriaceae; genus Algoriphagus; species Algoriphagus taiwanensis. The sequence continues at coordinate 316,605 of NZ_BTPE01000002.1, forward strand.
TATTAAATAATCGTAAAACCGATGGAAGAGTAACTCTCATGCTCAGGGATTGTTGGCGATCTCGAAAGATTATATCTATACTCAAAACGGTGTATTTGAAGTCATTGCATTGGAATTGATCGAAAAGTAGGCGAGGATCAAGCCCAAGCCAATAAGGCAAAGGATGTCCCGATCACTATCGTCAGGTAAAGCGCGATCAAGATTAGATTCAGCTTCATTATCTTGGAATAGCTGACCTCCGGGGCATTGATGACCGACTTGACCATCAGGATATTTTGCAAGGAAATGCAGTTGCCGATCGCACTCCCAGTATTTAACAGGGCAGAGAGCAAAAACACATGGGCAGCAGCAAAAGCGGCCGATTGAATCGTGTTTCCGAAAATCAGATTGCTCATCGTGGCACTTCCGCTCAGGAAACTACCCAAAACTCCCAAGACCGGACTGACAACCAATTTGGCACTTTCGCTCAAACCCGAAAGTTGCGTTTGGGTAAGCAAGGCAATATCGATTCGGACCACTTGTGCATAGCAGACCAAAAGAAAGATGGTTAGGACAGTTTTGGATACGATTTGGCCGGTGTGCTCTAGGTGATGCCCAAAAGACAAAGAGCCCTTCCTTTGGGTTTTGATATACAAGTGGTACACCAGCGCCGTCAAAATGAAAACTGCCCCAGGCTGATACAAGGATACAGTTCGGGTGTCTGAAGTGATGGACCAGGAGATCTCAGAAAAGAAAAACTTGGAAGCCAAAAGCAGGACGATGAAAATGAGATAAGGATAAAAAGTGTCAAGCCAAGATCGCAATGGAGGATTTTCTTCCTTGGAAACAAAAAAGAAGGTGTAAAGCAGCATCCCGATAATGCCCGAAATCACGGATGCATATTCTATCGTCAGCGATCCGGTAGCAAGGTAAAGCAGGGCATAGATCATCCCTGCACCCAAGAGCATCTTCCAGTTTTTTGCCCAGTTTATTTGGGTTTGTTCGGTTTTTTCAAAGAGAAATGCGAGGAAAAAAGGGAGCAGAATGGCCGGAATAAAGTTGAGCAATACCGTAAATCGGACCGCTGCGTCGGGTTCAAAAATTCCCAGGCCGATTTTTAAAGGCGTTCCTAAAGCCCCAAAAGTGACTGCTGTGGTATTTGCTGCCAAGGGTATGATAATGCAGGTCTGCGGCCGAAAGCCCAAAGTCAACAACATGGGGGTGATCAGCATGGCGGGAATTCCAAACCCGGCAACTCCCTCCATAAAGCTGCCCAAAAAGTAGCTGAACAGAATGATCACCGTCAACCTGGAAGAAAACCCCGAAGTGATTTTATTGAGTGTGCGAAAGTGATCGTTGGATTGTAAGAGGTGGAAAAGAAGATAGGCGCCAAAAAGCAGCAGGGCCAGCTCGATACTGATGACAGTGCCATTGATGGCGGGATTGGCAAAATAGCCAAAGTCCACGCCGGAGGATAATTTTAACCCGATCAGAAACAACAAGGCCAAAGTGGCTCCTAGCCAAAGCTTTCTAAAGAAAAAGGCCCCAACCAACAGGAAACCGAAAGAGCCAAGCGTCGCTATCCAATCCATAAAATGAATTTTAGAAAAAAGATAAACCCTAAATCGAGCTTGTCGAAGTTGGGATCAAGCCTTCAAAATAGAAATTCAAGGCTAGCTTTGAAAATCAAGGCAAGGGTATAAAGTTATTAAGGAGCAATTTTCTTGGCCGGGAATAGCTTATTGCCATATCAAGACCTAAAATCCGCCAATGCCTTTGATGAACTTTAAAGATGGAAGGAAGGGACTAGGCTTAGATGGGAGGGGAGCTTACGGCACAAGCTTACTTTGTAACCAGAATCTATCCGTGTAAGATTGACTCAAACTGTGAAATGGATTTTATCTGAACTTTTGGAAAATCTATTTCCTTAAGCTCTTCAAAATGTTTGTCCTCTGTGAGGATGAAGTCAGCATTTGCAGCTATTGCACAGTCTACAAACTTATTGTCGTCTGGATCAGCCGAGATTAAATTAAATCTGAATGAAGGAATGGTTTGGACCAAATTTTCTAAGTTTTCCAGTAATCCCAAGATATTTTCGGAAACGGTTGTGCCCATGTGTTTTTGGATAATTTCGGAGTATTCGGACAAAATCTCCTTGGAAACTATTAAATCAAACTTTTTTGTAATAATCCCCTGAAAAATCCAGTGGTAGGGAGATCGGCTCGATATACTCACCAATAGAACATTTGTGTCAATGACAATCCTCATTGCCCATAGGGAGTCCTCTCGGAGTCATTTAAAATTGACTTTAATTTTTCCTCATCCCAATTTTCACTTTCCCATACTTTATCAGCGGCTGAGATGGCCTTTTTTGAGAAATAGTCCAATAAAAGGGCTTTAATTTCTTTAAGTTCCGATTCAGAGAGATTGTGTGAAAACACCTTCAGCAGCTCAAGTTGAAGGTTAGTTAATGGGGTTTTGAGAGCGTTTTCCATAGTATTCATTCCGAAGGGTGTTCTAATTTAATGAAAATGTGAAAACGGTTTTCGAAAATTATGCCAAGCCTTAGTTCATAAGGCGAAATGGGTGGTGGGATTGGTTCCGATTTCTATCGTGGATCCTTCCCATTGGCCACTTTTATTTCAAAGGTAAATGAAGCAGGCTAAGGATAGGAGAGTATAGAGTTAAGAAGGAGCAATTTTCTTGGCCAGGTGTCGCTTATTGCCATATCAAGACCTAAAATCCTCCAAGACCTTTGCTGAACTTAAAGATGGAAGGAAGGAGCTACGCTTAGAAGGGAGGGGAGCTTACGGCACAAGCTTACTTTGTAACCAGAATCTATCCGTGTAAGATTGACTCAAACTGTGAAATGGATTTTATCTGAACTTTTGGAAAATCTATTTCCTTAAGCTCTTCAAAATGTTTGTCCTCTGTGAGGATGAAGTCAGCATTTGCAGCTATTGCACAGTCTACAAACTTATTGTCGTCTGGATCAGCCGAGATTAAATTAAATCTGAATGAAGGAATGGTTTGAACCAAATTTTCTAAGTTTTCCAGTAATCCCAAGATATTTTCTGAAACGGTTGTGCCCATGTGTTTTTGGATTATTTCGGAGTATTCGGACAAAATCTCCGTGGAAACTATTAAATCAAACTTTTTTGTAATAATCCCCTGAAAAATCCAGTGGTAGGGAGATCGGCTCGATATACTCACCAATAGAACATTTGTGTCAATGACAATCCTCATTGCCCATAGGGAGTCCTCTCGGAGTCATTTAAAATTGACTTTAATTTTTCCTCATCCCAATTTTCACTTTCCCATACTTTATCAGCGGCTGAGATGGCCTTTTTTGAGAAATAGTCCAATAAAAGGGCTTTAATTTCTTTAAGTTCCGATTCAGAGAGATTGTGTGAAAATACCTTTAGCAGCTCAAGTTGAAGGTTAGTCAATGGGGTTTTGAGGACATTTTCCATAGTTATCGACTTGTTAGAACTCCAATTTAATTAAAAACCATAATTTTCTGATTTTTGGAAATGGGTAAGTTTGTAGTTTCATCGCATGGTGAATTCGAAAAGATAGTAGCGCGAAGTTACTCCCGTACAATTGTCGGGACTTTACCAAGCACCTAGTTGAACTTCAAAGCTTCATAATGGAGTCTAAGCCCATTGTGGGATTTTCCTTTTTATTGGTTTTACCCAGGAGGAAGTATTTCAAAGTCACCCTGATCAAATTGTTTGATGACCTCGAGTGAACCTTTTGTGGGTTTCCATTTTAGGATTCGTTGGGCATAGGACGAATCATATACTCGATCAATCGATTTGGGAAACTCCCAGCCTCTTTTATCAAACTCCTTCGCAAGAAGGGGCTGACGCAGCCGAATCACAAGTTCCGGGTTTTCATAGAGCATTTGACTGTCGGACTTTTCAAACGGGGTCATGCCCGAAATAACGTAAATATCAAAGAAGTTCTCCTTTTTCCGCTGCGCTGCCAATAGGTGTGCTTCTGCCACATCCCGGTAATCAACTCCCCGATGAAGTCTGTAGACTGCCATCGTATGGACAGGTTCGGGAAAGCACCGGGACATCCGAATCACGCTTACTGCCAGGTCTTTGCTAGCATAATCCTTGACAATTTGCTCGGCGGCTAGTTTGGTCTGATGGTAGATGGTTTTTGGTTCTGGTGGTGTTTGTTCGTCTATCCATACCGCCTGTTCTTTACCATAGGTGGCGTATCCGTACAATGCGGTAGTGCTGGTAAACACTAGCTGTGAAACACCCGATTCCAATGCTGCTCTAGCTATTTTTTCGGTGGCATAGACATTAATTTCATAGAAATCCCTTTCAGAGGCTATCCCTACGTGAGGTGCGTGCAGGGCTGCGGTATGAAAGACCGTGTCCACTCCTTCAAAACTCCTTAAAAGCTGGTCATAGTCTCTGACATCCACGATCTTCGAAGTGGCAGACGAGGGCGAGATGTCCAGGCCTTCAACACGGAAATTTTGGCAAAGTTTCCAATGCAAAGCACGTCCAATTCTCCCGCTGCTACCGGTTATTGCAATTTTATCCATGGGTTTTGAAAGGTCTGTTTAGATAAGAGATGGGATTTTCTAAAGTGACCGGTTTAGGGCTTCGATGAGATTTATTTCAATTTTAAATCTCCTGATCCGAAAATGGAATGTTCGGGTAAAAAAAAGAGGCTTTTTCGGAATGGCTTCCGTCTGAGATGGGTAGCTTTTATAAGGTAGGGATCATTTCCACCAGTATTTCATTTCCAGATTGATCGAAATAGGTGCAGGTCATTTGGTCCAGGTCAACTATCCATTTTTCAATGCCGGTTTCAGCACAATGGTTACAAAACGTGAAGTAGTCCGTTTCCCCTTTTTGGTGGATTTTTAAATAGTGAATGAACTGGTCTTTGTTGCTCGTATCAGCTAGGGACAAATCTTCATATTTCGGTTGGGATTTGATTACAAAGCCATTCGTTCCGAAATACTTGGTGTGACTGTCTTTAACCCAAGTTTCAAATGCCAGAACTCCAATTTCCTTGATTTCCTGAATGTATTTCGGGAAATCTGCCCCGGATTTCACTTTGCTATGGGCCGATTCGATTTGCTCTAGTGTAAACATGTTCCCTTGAATTGATTTTATTATTACCAGTTTTATTCTTTCTCAATATAATGATCTTTGCAGCTAACTGAAGAGCTGATTGAAATTACAAATTCCACCCAGACCTTTGTTGAACTTCAAAGATGGGAAGAGGAAACTACGCCGAGGAGGGGGACCACCCAGCCCTTTGCTGAACTTCAAAGAAGGAAAGAGGAAACTACGCTTAGATAGGAATAGCTTATTGCCATAACAAGACCTAAAATCCGCCAAGGCATTTGCTGAACTTTAAAGATGGAAGGAAGGAACTAGGCTTAGATGGGAGAATACTACGCTTAGCCCTAAATTAAACTTCAGGGGTGCAGAGACTAAGCCGAGCAGGGAAACTAGGAAATTGTTCCTATCCAAACCCCTGCAATTAAAGTCAAAACACTAAATGCCCATTTCTTAGTTTCATCGTCATATTTTTTTGATAATATTACAAATAAAGCAGCAATACAGAAGATTCCAGAAAAAATAACTTTTATCCAAAATTTTTGTGTGATGAAATGTTGATCAATGTTAGGAGTTATGTGATTAGAAGTTATTTTTTCTTTATACATAGCAAATTCCTGCTCAATATTGCTAAACATATAATTAGTGTCAATGATAATTATAGTATCCCTTATTTGTTTATTCGCAAAGTCTAAATATTTTATTTCTTCTTCAATTTTATTTTCTATTTCATTTAGAATATGACTAACTGTGTCTTCCCTAACCAAATAACTTGATTCAATGTAATTATTTTTCCCTAAGGGTAGTGTTAGGTTTAAAATTATAAATGTGAATATAACAAGGGTTATTATTATGCTTAGTATTTTTATATTTTTCATTGTTTTGTTGTTAACTTTAATAGATTGAATATTAATTTTTATGTATTATTTAAAAAGTAAGCTAATTGATTTATATTATTTATTTAGATTTTTTTGTTCTTTCAATGTTTTAATGACTTAATCAAATCAAGGGGTTATTGAGCTTAGTGCCTCCGCTTGGAAGGGAATTGTAAATTTCACCCAACACCTATTTGAACCTAATGGATAAGTGATAGAAACTTAGCCTAGAGGGGAATGGAATTTCAAATTCCCCCAGTCCAGTTATCCTTTGCAGTGCTTGGGTTCATCCCTATTTTCGATAGTAATTCTTCTTTAGAGTGTGTCTGTAGATATACTATAAAATTTACATCTACAACAGACAATTCACTGTTGGAGTAGTCGAGAATTAAAGGTTGAAGTTTATGTTTGAATTGAACATTTTGAACTCTTTCAAGTGCTTGATTAACATTGTTTTGTTGTAAAGTTGATGCTCTAGGATGCTCAGATTTTATTCTGTGAAAAATTGTATTTTGTGAAATCCCATTTCTTAATTCATCAGAACTTGCATTTACAACAGTCCACATTATCCACTTATACATTTCTAGTTCTGTACTAGAAAGTCCTTCTGAAAATTTTGATAAGAATATACTGTATCTACCTGCCTGATCATCTGCGATTTCTTTTGCTAGTTCCCTAACTTGTTCTACCGTTCCAATTGTTTTTGATTGATCTTGAGTTTGCCAAATTTCATATTGTTCACAAAGCCTGTAACATAATTCTTGCAAGAGGCCAACATTATCCTGAGAAATTTTAATTATTTCATTTTCGACATCTTCTGAAAAATCTATATTTAGTAAAGGTTTTCCATTATTTATAACCATTTGAAGATATTCGTCAGGCCATTTATCTACATTTATGTTTGTCAATCTTCCATTTAAATCTCCGTTATATAATAGAAGTCTATTTGTTTCAAGCCAAACTCCGATAATAATAAAAACAAATTTTGATGTTTCGTGGATTACTTTCAAGTCAAATGCAAACTGTTTCTGTACATCTTCGTCTAGATAATGAAAATCTTCGATTACAATAAATTTATTGAATCCACTTTCCTCTAGAACTCTTACAAGATCATTAGGGTCATCAGGGTCTATTTCAAGTTTCTTATAAAATATTGATGTTTCCCTTTCTTTTGTGCCTTCATATTCAGTTTCTCCTTTAGCTTTTGTGAGTAATGGAATTCCCCCTTCTGCTGAAATGTTGACAGTAATTTTATTAGTGCCTGAAGTTGTAATTGATTTTGAAACTTCGTACTGATAATTAGCATTTTTAAGAATCAACTCATATAATTTTGATCTAGATGTGTCTCTTGTGCATTGTACTAGTACATATTCTTCCTCAGTTAAATGATTTTTTCTTAAACATGTTTTACCTTGCTTGGACCCTCCATGAAGCACAATGTGCTTATCTCTTGTAATGTCATTTACAAATCTGTCATCGACCTTAGGTCTTGTTTGATAAGTTAAAGGAACTTCTCTTGAATTACCGTATACATCAGTTAATTTATTGATTTTTTCTGCTTTCATGAGTATTTGAGTAAATATTGTTTATTCGTTAATTTTTATTTCTTCCTCTCCATCACCATCACCACCCGATTTGGAATATACAGATGCACTTGCTGATCCTTGTCGGTAGGGTAGGTAATGGATGTGTCCAGTCGCGCGAAGCCTCCGAATTCTTTTTCATCCGAGTCGAGCAGAATCCGATAGGTTCCTTTCTTGGGAACCCGAATCGGAAATCCGAAATAAGACTCTGTAGGATGGAAGGAAAACACAAAAATCAAATCGCCCCGCTCGTAGGCCAGGATCTTTTTGTCCGGTTCGAGGAAGAGTTGGGTAGCCAGTCCGGCTTTTAGGAGTTGGTGGTCTTTGACCAGTTGTATCATCGCCTTGTCCCAAGCATCGAGTTGCCGATAGCGTAGGTGAGGGGTGTCTACCAGAGACCATTGGCGACGGGCATATTGATAGCTCCAGTCATTACCCAGTCTGGGGAAGTCGACCCACTCCGGATGCCCAAATTCATTTCCGATAAAGTTGAGGTAGCCTTCTCCTCCCAGAGAGATGGTAATCATCCGGATCAGCTTGTGCAGGGCGATGCCCCGGTCCACCACCAGATTCTGCTCCAGTACAGACATGGAGAAATACATCTCTTTGTCCATCAGCCAGAAGGCCAGACTTTTGTCTCCGACCAGCGCCTGATCGTGGCTTTCGGCATAGGCGATGGACTTTTCCCGGAGGGGTCTGTTGGTCAGTTCGTGCCAAAGCTCAAAAAGATCCCACTGCTCGTCCAGCTTGTGCTTGAGGGTTTTGATCCAGAAATCAGGAATCCCCATGGCCAGACGAAAATCAAAGCCAATACCTCCATCGGCCACTTTTCTGGAAAGTCCCGGCATCCCGCTGACTTCCTCCGCGATGGAGATGGCATGGGGTTTAAGCCCATGAATCAGCGTATTGGCGAGCTGGAAATAAAGCAAAGCGTCTTCGTCCACGCCGGCATCGAAGTATTTCTCTGCCGAGTCAAAGGAAGTATGTCCATGATGATGATACAGCATAGAAGTGGCTCCATCAAACCGGAATCCGTCAAAGTGAAACTCCTCGATCCAGTATCGGATATTCGAAAGGAGGAACTGCTGTACTTCCCACTTGCCATAGTCGAAAAGCTTGGAGTCCCAGCCCTCGTGGTAGCCTCTTTCCCCGGGATGGAAATATTGCGCATCCGAGCCGTCAAATTCATTCAGGCCTTCATTCACATTCTTGACCGCGTGGGAGTGGACGATGTCCATGATCACAGCGATTCCCATTTCGTGGGCGGTATTGATCAGGGATTTTAGTTCTTCTGGCGTGCCAAAACGGGAGGAAGCCGCAAAGAAGTTGGACACATGGTAGCCGAAGGAGCCATAATAAGGATGCTCCATCACGGCCATCATTTGGATGGCATTGTAGCCTCCGGCTTTGATCCGGGGAAGAATGTTTTCTTCAAATTCTTTGTAAGTGCCAACCCCCAATTTCTCCTGAGCCATTCCCACATGGCATTCGTAGATCAGAGGCATGGCTGCAATGGACTTTAGATTAAAATCCTGATCAGTCCAGGTGAATTTTTCTTCGGGAAACCAAAGTTGCCCGGCAAAGTCGTGGGTCGTTTCATCCTGCACTACGCGGGTGATGTAGGCCGGAATGCGGTCCAAGTCGGAATCATTGGCTCCGATGACTCGAACTTTGATTTTGCTGCCATGAGTAAAGGTGTGCTGGTATTGATCAAAAGGCAGGAAAATCTCCCAATCGCCTCGATGGTTTCGGCGCATAGGATGAGAATTCCGATCCCACCAGTTGAAGTCCCCCATAAGAAATAGGGCCTTGGCGGCAGGGGCCCATTCCCGATAAATCCAGCCTTTTCTCAGCTTGTCGTAGTGGATACCATAATACTCATGCATCCGGGCGAATTCCAAGATGCTTCCTGAGAAATCGTTTATGGCTTGAATTGCGGACTGAAACCGTTGGTAGCGCTGCTCAATGATGGAAGCATAGGGCTCCAGCCAGGATTCGTCGGTAAGGATTTGCAGTGGTTGTTGGCTCACAAAAAGTAGGTTTTGAACTGGATGAAATTAGGGAATTTTGTCAGGATTGGAGGCTGTGATTTAAAAAGTTGATATCAAAAGATTGATTTTCTCGTAACTTGATAAAAAAAACAGTCATGCGTACATCTGAAATTAAACAAGAATTACATTCCTTGATTGAGAATTCGGATTCCGAATTGCTTGAGGTGATATATTCTATTTTAAGAAAAAATGATAATAAACTAATCCTCAGTGAAGCTCAGGTTGCTGAACTTGAAAGAAGGTATGAGGCTCATTTAAAAAATCCATCCGAAGGATCTGGTTGGGAAGAAGTAAAAACTCGAATTTCTAGAAAATCTAAATGAGCTTTAGGCTGATTATCAAACCTCAAGCAGAGCAAGATATTCAAGATATTTTTGATTGGTATGAGCGAAAAGCAGTTGGGTTAGGAGAATATTTTTTAGAGGATTTAGAATCTAAATTTAAGAAAATAGTAGATCGTCCAGAAGTGTATCAGATTCACTATACTGATTTCCGCTTTGCTTTTTTAGAACGATTCCCCGTCTCAATACATTTCAAAGCTGAGGTAGATACTATTTATGTTTTTGGGGTTTTCCCGACTGCTGAAAATCCAAAAAAGTGGAGAGGGAACTAGTTTATAAAGGCTGCAATAATCAATGCCGCTCATACACCATCTCCGGCTCCAATACTTCCACATTACCCGCCTCGTTGATTTGATCGAGTTGGACTACTTTCAACTCGTTAATCAGCATGGGGTCATATTTGGCAGCTACGCGGATGTAATTTTCGGTGAATCCGTGCATTTTTCCATTTTCCACATCCTCTTCGAAAAGTACGGTGAAAGTTTTGCCCAAATTTTCCTCGTAGAATTTTCTTCTTTTTTTCTCAGAAAGAATTCGGAGCATTTTGGACCGCTCGTTTCTCTTTTTCATAGGTACCACTCCATCCATTTCTGCGGCCCGGGTATTGGCGCGCTCGGAATAGGTGAATACATGCAGGTAGGAGATGTTTAGCTCGTTGAGGAAATTATAGGTCTCTAAAAATAACTCGTCCGTCTCTCCGGGGAATCCTACGATCACGTCCACCCCGATGCAGGCCTGCGGCATGAGGGTTTTGATTTTGGAAACTCGGTCTTCGTAAAGCTCCCGAAGGTAGCGACGTCCCATCTTTCTTAATATGGTGTTGGAACCTGACTGGAGGGGGATATGAAAGTGAGGCACGAATCGCTTGGATGTTGCCGTAAACTCAATGATTTCATTGGTCAACAGATTGGGTTCGATGGAGGAGATACGGAATCGATCAATTCCTTCCACTTCGTCCAAGGCATAGACCAAATCAGCAAAACGCTCATTTCTCTTTCCATCCACAATACCGAAGTCACCGATATTCACTCCGGTAAGCACGATTTCCTTCACATCGGTTGCAGCGATTTCCCGGGCAGAAGCCAAAACTGATTCGATGGTATTGCTTCGGCTTTTTCCTCTTGCCAAAGGAATCGTACAAAATGCACAGCCATAATTGCATCCATCCTGAACCTTCAGGAAAGTTCGGGTGCGGTCATTGATAGAATAGGCATTATTAAAGGTGCGGGCTTCGGTGATTTCGCTGGCAAGGACTTTTGCCTCTTGCTCTTTGGCGAAGTCGCCCAAAAGCTCATGCAAGCGAAATTTCTCTGCAGCACCCAAAACTGCATCAACCCCTTCGATTTCGGAGATTTCGGTGGGTTTGAGCTGGGCGTAGCAGCCAATGATCGCCACATAGGAATCAGGAGATATTTTTTTAGCCTCCTTCACGATCTTTTTACACTTCTTGTCGGCATTTTCGGTGACCGAGCAGGTGTTGATGATGAAAATGTCGGGATTTTCCTGAAAATCGACTTTCAGGAAGCCTTTTTCCTCAAATTGTCTGGAAATTGTAGACGTTTCTGAGAAATTCAGCTTGCAACCGAGCGTATAGAAGGCAACTTTTTTCAATTTTCTCCTTTGGATAATGAATGCGCAAAGGTAAGTAATCCTCAGCTTTTTACAATTTTCCTAATTCTCCGTCCAAAACACACTTTTTTCAGGGGTTTGGTCTTATTTTGAGCTGTATTTTTTGAAAAAAGTGGAAATTTTTTGAAAAAGTAGCTCAAAAAATAGCCGATCTCATTTTCGAGTACATATTTTTCTATTTTTGTGGGTGTATTCTTAAACCACAATTTGTAGATATGGCAACACTAAGACAATCAGCCTTGGCCATGGTTCAGGCCAGACAGCGGGTAGCAGTAACCCCGCCCTCCTCCAAAATTTCAGACTACTTCGGCACCAATGTATTTGGAATCGCTCAGATGAAGCAGTCTTTGGCTCCATCCGTTTTCAAAAAGGTGATGGAAGCAATCGACAAAGGATCCAAAATCGATCCGGCTACCGCTGAGGAAATCGCATCTGCTGTCAAAGTGTGGGCTATGTCCAAGGGAGTGACTCATTACACTCACTGGTTTCAGCCTTTGACCGGCGCAACTGCCGAGAAGCATGACTCTTTCTATGATGCACATGCCGGTCTGGAAAAATTCAAAGGTTCTGCATTGGTTCAGCAGGAGCCTGATGCGTCTTCCTTCCCTAACGGAGGTATCCGCTCTACTTTCGAAGCTCGTGGATATACTGCCTGGGATCCTTCTTCTCCGATTTTCATTTTTGAAAAGACACTTTGTATTCCTACCATCTTTGTTTCTTACACAGGTGAGGCATTGGATTACAAAACGCCTTTGTTGAAGTCTATGGAGGCAGTAAACGATGCCGCTGTAGCCATCTGCCAGCTTTTTGACAGAAACGTAAGAAAAGTGACTCCGTCTTTGGGTGTGGAGCAGGAATATTTTGTAGTTGACAAAGCACTTTTTGCCGCAAGACCTGACTTGGTGATGGCTGGCAGAACAGTCTATGGACATACTCCAGCAAGAGGTCAGCAATTGGAGGACCACTACTTTGGTTCTATCCCAACTCGAGTGAAAGACTTCATGATGGATTTTGAAATCGAAGCACACAAGTTGGGCATTCCGGTTTCTACCCGTCACAATGAGGTGGCTCCGGGTCAATTTGAGGTAGCTCCGGTATTTGAAGAAATCAATAAAGCTACTGACCACAATCAGTTGCTGATGGATATCATGGACAAAGTGGCTGAGAAGCATGGTTTCAAGGTGCTTTTCCACGAGAAGCCTTTTGCCAATGTAAACGGAAGCGGTAAGCACAACAACTGGTCTTTGATTACAGACACAGGTGTAAACCTTTTCCAGCCTAGCAACTCTGCAAGAGAAAATCTACAGTTCTTGGCGTTTTTGGTAGCGACTGTAAAAGCAGTCTATGATCATGCAGACCTTCTGAGAGCAAGTATTGCTTCTGCCTCCAATGATTTCCGTTTGGGAGCCAATGAAGCGCCTCCTGCGATCATGTCCGTATTCTTGGGTGCTACCCTGACTGAATTGTTGGATGAATTGGAGAAAAACGGAAACGTGAAGATCGAGAAGGGTGATAACATGTACATGAAGTTGGGTATCTCCAAGATCCCAGAAATCATTCTGGACAATACCGATAGAAACAGAACTTCTCCATTTGCTTTCACTGGAAACAAGTTTGAATTCCGTGCTGTAGGTTCTTCTGCCAACGTAGGCGGACCGATGACTACCTTGAATGTGATTGTAGCTGATGTGCTCAAGCAGCTCTACAAGGACATTGAAAAGGAGATGAATGCCGGCAAGGAGAAGAAAATCGCCATTGTCAATGTGCTGAGAAAGTACATTAAGGAGTCCAAGAAAATCAGATTTGAAGGTGACGGATACTCTGACGAGTGGGCACAAGAGGCTGAGAAGAGAGGCTTGTCCAATCTGAAGTCTACTCCTGAAGCATTGGATGTGTACACCAAGAAGGCAACCAAGGAGCTATTTGAGCGCCATAATGTCCTAAATGGAGTGGAAATCCACGCTCGTCATGAGATCGAATTGGAAGCTTTCATCAAGAAAGTGCAGATCGAAAGCCGAGTGATGGGTGATTTGGCCCTAAATCATATCATTCCTACTGCAATTCTTTATCAAAATAAGCTGATTGAAAACGCGAACGGTCTGAAAGGTTTGGGATTGGATAATGCAGCTGCTGTAGAGACTATCAAAGAAGTCTCCAAGCATATTGCCAACCTCAAGACTGCTGTCACCGAGATGGTAGAAGCGAGAAAGCAGTTGAATAAGGAAGATGATATCATCAAGCGAGCTAAGGGATATCAAAAGCAAGTTAAGGAAGCCTATTTTGATAAGATCAGATATGCGGTAGACAAGCTTGAGCTTTTGGTAGACGATGAGAGCTGGCCTTTGGTGAAGTATCGCGAGATGCTTTTCATTCGATAAGTATAGCTTAGTATTTATTCTCGAAGCCATCCCTTGATTCAGGGGGTGGCTTTCTTTTTTTAGAATTTTCCTGACTAAGCTTTGATTTTTGTATAGAAAATTGGATTATTTCTAAAAGTATTTAGACGAAACGATCATTTTTAAGATAAGTCCGGAGAAAAGGTGATTAATTGATAAAAAAAGGCTCCTTTTCAATAAAAAAAAATATCACAACTCCAACTTTTAAAAAAAAATTAAAAAAGAATTCAGAGAAAGTGTAAAAAAAATTAGAAATTCTTTTGTCTGAATGCTTGAAATCTCTAGCTTTAAGGCTAATAAATAAAATATGGTGGTGAATTGGGTCATTGTCAAAATGTTTGGCTGAAACTCATTTTGTCACACTTTTTATCCGTTTGGTTTTCATTTTAAAATAAAATATATGGCGAATAGTTTACTTGATCTTTTCTCCAAAAAGCATCCGGATCTCCGGATAGAGTCAATCCAATCATTTATAACCTATAATTACCAGCTATGAGAAAGTTTCTAGCAAGTGCTTTTCTGTTGGTTTTTACGCTGGGAGTGGTATTCTCGGCGCAAAGCCAAGAGAGGGTGTTGAAGGGAAAGGTCACTGCTTCGACAGATGGCCTTCCTATGCCAGGGGTCACGATCCTGGACAAAAGTAATCAGCGGGGTACCACGACCAATGTGGACGGGGAATACTCCTTATCGGTGACGGATCAGTCCGTCTTGGTATTTTCTTTTATCGGATTTACTTCCAAAGAATTTACCGTTGGAAATCTGTCCGAGCTCAACGTGGTGTTGGATGAGGATGCGAGTGAATTACAGGAAGTGGTGGTAACCTCCTTTGGTATGCAGAGAGATCAGAAATCACTGGGATATTCTGTGACTCAGCTTTCCGGAGACAAGTTTACCGAGTCTCGAGCCATCAACTTGGGCAATGCATTGACAGGTAAAGTGGCAGGGGTAAACGTAACTCCACCTTCTACCGGTGCTGCAGGTTCTACCCGAGTGGTAATTCGAGGAGGTTCTTCTTTGACGGGCAATGACCAGCCTCTTTATGTGGTCAACGGTGTTCCAATCGAGTCTGGTAACTTAGGTTCTGCAGGTCTTTGGGGTGGTAACGATGCTGGTGACGGTCTTTCTGCAATTAACCCTGACGATATTGAGTCTCTCTCTGTATTGAAAGGAAATACTGCAGCTGCTCTCTACGGAGCACGTGCAGCTAATGGGGTTATTATTATTACCACCAAAGGCGGTTCTGCCAGAAAAGGCATTGGAGTTTCTTTCAATTCCAACTTCACAGTGGAAAATGTAGTGGATGAGACCAATTTTCAAAGAATTTATGGTCCGGGTCAGGACGGCAGAAGACCGCTAACTCAGGACGAGGCAATCAATACTGCAATCAATGGCTGGGGAGCTCGATATGACGGAGCCGCGGCTATCCAATTTGATGGACAGCAAAGACCTTACTCTTACCTTGGAGAAGACTTTTCTGATTTCTACAGCGCCGGACATACATGGAATAATTCCATTGCATTGTTTGGTGGAAATGAAAGCACCAACTACAGATTCTCTTTCTCTAATCTGACCAACGAAGATGTAGTGCCTAATGCAGGTTTTGACAGAAATGTGGCCAACATCAGTGTCAACAGTAAGCAGGGTAAGTTTACCCTTGCGGTAACAGGGCAGTATTCCAAACAAGAAGCTACCAACCGTCCAAGACTATCTGACTCCCCTGGAAATGCCAACTTCTCCATGGTGGTGAAGCCGGGTAATATTCCTTTGGATGTAATCAAAGGCGATCCAAATAAGCCGGGAGCACTTCCTGATGGAACAGAGCTTCGCTATCAGTCAAACGTATTCCAGACCAACCCGTATTGGGCAACTTATCAGTGGGGTAGAACTGATGTCACGGATCGTATCTTAGGTAATATGTCTTTGAGATATGATTTCACGGATTGGTTGTATGCTCAGGGTAGATTTGGTACAGACTACCAGGTAAGAACAGATGATGCTTTTGAGGCGTATGGAACTGCATTTAAGCCTAGAGGAAGTTTCAACACCACGACACAAAGTATCCGAGAAAACAATGCCGACTTTATGTTGGGTTTTGAGAAGACCTTCGGTGATTTTGATGTGGATGGATTTGTAGGTTCCAACATCATGAGAAGAACCATAGAGTCAAAAAGAGGTGGAGGAAATGACTTGGTTGTTCCATTCTTCCACTCTGTGACCAATGTGGCTGCTCCGACTTTCGGATATGGATTCTCTGAATTGGGTATCAATTCCTATTTCGCTGCCGCAAACGTAGGGTATAAAAACATGATCTTCCTAAACTTGACCGGAAGACAAGATCAATTCTCCACACTTGCTCCTGAAAACAGCAAATTGTTCTACCCATCAGTAGGTCTTTCTGCTGTCATCTCTGACATGGTCAAAATGCCGGAATTCGTCACTTTTGCAAAACTTAGAGGTAACTGGGGACAAGTAGGGGGCGGTGCTCCAAACCCATACGCACTTAACTTGACTTATGGATTGGTAGGTGCAGGTCACTTGGGAGGTAACTTGGGCCAAATCAACAATGGAGCCATTCCGAACGCAAGTCTTTCTCCGTATCTCTCTACCGAATATGAAATCGGTGCGGATATCCGATTCTTCCAGAATAGATTGGGAATTGATGTGGCATACTACAATAGAACCACAACAGACGATATCCTGAATACCAGCATTTCGGCTACCTCCGGGTTTGGTGCTACGACCATCAATATCGGGGAATTGCAAAACAGAGGTATTGAATTGTTGATCAATGCTACTCCGTTAGCCGGGGAATTCAGATGGGATATCTCCTTCAACTTTGCCAATAATCAATCAGAAGTGTTGAGCTTGGGTACCAATGCGGCAGGTGATCCAATTGAATTTATCAACCTGGATGAAGCCAGAACCAGAAGAGAGCGAATCAGACATATTGTTGGTCAGCCTTTGGGTATGATTGCTGGCTTCAAGCATCAGCAAATCAACGGTCAAAAGGTATATGATGCCAATGGCTATCCTGTGACTACTCCAGGTTATGAGACTATCGCAGAAGGTCGTCACCCTATCTCCGGTGGTTTGACCAATACTTTCTCTTACAAAGGATTCAGATTGATGGCTTTGATCGACTTTAGACAAGGCGGTTCTGTGATGTCGGGGACAAACTATTTCGCATACCAGTTGGGCTTGCATGAAAATACACTCAATGGAAGAGATGGTGGCCTTACCGTATCTGGTGTAACACCAGAAGGTACTCCAAACACTTGGACTATTCCTGCTAATCCTGCTGACCCAACGCAATACAGAATTGATAACTACTGGCAGCGATACTCTCAGGTAACAGAGTATGTGGTTTATGATGCCTCTTTTGGTAAGTTGAGAGAATTCTCTTTCGGATATACTTTCCCGAACTCTTTCATCCAGAAGACTCCATTCCAGTCTCTTTCCCTGTCTTTGGTTGGTCGTAACTTAGCCATCCTATGGTCTAAAACTCCAAACATCGATCCTGAAGCAGCTTATACTACTTCCGGAAATGCTCAAGGCTTGGAGTTCTTCTCGGTTCCTGCAAACAGAAGCTTTGGATTCAATCTTTCTGCCAACTTCTAAGAAGGTCTAACCCTAAAACTATTTGAAAATGAGAATTATCAATAAAATATCAGGTTTGATGCTGGCAGCCTTGCTTTTTGCTACCTCTTGTAGCGAGCAGGACCTCCTCGACCTGAACATCAATCAAAATGCTGTCGAGACTATCGATATGCAGTACCTGTTTTCTCTAGGTACGCTCAGAATCGGCGGGGAATATGAAAACACCCGGGCGAATATGCTCTATGCCGCTACAATGATTCAGCATACAGCTTCTACTGCGGGTTATTTCAGTGGAGATAAATACTTCTACAGCGCCCAATATTCTGGGGCTTATATGGAAAGACACTTCACTGATGTTATCCGGTTGTTTTCTGAAGTAATAAGAAAAACAAATGACATTCCTGAAGAAGCCAATGTCAATGCTGCTGCAACTGTTTTGAGAGTATTTGACCTTCACAGAATGACTGATATGTATGGGGATATTCCCTATACGCAGGCTGGATATGGCTTGGAAGGAGAGGAAAACTGGTTTCCAGCCTATGAACCTCAGAAAGAGGTTTATTACAAGATGATTGACGACCTGAAGGCGGCAAGAGATAGATTCTCTGCCTCTGCAAGGCCATTAGGTGTTCAGGATTTTGTATATGGAGGCGATATTGCCAAGTGGAAAAAGTTTGCTAACTCTCTTCTGATGAGAATGGCCTTGAGGATTTCAAATGTGGATCCGGCCAAGGCTCAGGAAGTATTTACAGAAGCCATGAACAGCGGAGCTTTTACCAGTAATGATGATGTGGCATTCATTCACTATTCTCCAGGACCTCAAGGTGTAAATAGAAACGGATTGAATGATGGATACTGGAACACTTACAAGTACTCCAGAGACTGTAAGATTTCTGAGACTTTCATGAACTGGATGACAGTAAATAATGATCCAAGAAAAATGATCGTGACCGGTGGTGTAGGTAATCCTGAAGATGCTTCTACGTGGATTACTGATCCGGAAAAGCAAATCGGTATGCCTAATGGATACAATTCTACCAATATCCGAGAAGTGGTTCCTCCAGGTACTCTTGATGGTTTTTCTGTTGTTCAGCAAAACTTCTCTATGCTTAACCTTAAGTATTTGGATTGGGAAGATCCTTATTTCCTGATCTCTTATGCTGAGGTTGAATTGATGAAGGCTGAGGCAGCGATGAAGGGCTGGATTGGCGGTAGCGCTGAAGGTTTCTTCGATGCTGGTGTTACTGCTGCAATCAATGCTTGGACCTATTTCGACCCATCATTCGCAGTGACTTCTGAAGAAATCTCCGATTACATTGCAGGACGTGGCTTTGCCGCAGCTTCCGCTGAGGATAAGATGAGGCTGATCGGTGAAGAATACTGGGCAGCTACTTATCTAAACGACATCGAGTCTTGGGCCAACTGGAGAAGAACAGGATATCCTGTATTGACTCCTACCCAAGATCCAAACGCTGAAGAAGGTAACTTCATTCCTAGAAGATTGAGATACTGGGAGTCAGAGATCGGTTCCAATCCTGAGAATTACCAAACCGCTATCTCCCGTATGGGAGGCGACCTTTTCGCTACCAAAATGTGGTGGGACGGAGGAAATTAATTTTCAGTTAAACTTATATTGGACAGAGGTTTTGGCTTGGACCAAGGCCTCTGTCTTTTTTTACTTTGTGTCAAAATGAAACCCATGAAAAGAACCTCACTTCTTGCCATCGCCTTTCTGATGACCTTGCTTAGCTGCACTTCAGATCAATCTTCTCCTGTAATCGTGGCCTATGTGGCCGGCTGGAAGAAGGTGGATCCCAAGCGAATCCCAGCTGAACGGGTTACTCACATTAATTATGCATTTGCCCATGTAGACAGTTTGGGCTTGATCGCACCGATGGAGGAGAGGCACAGGGAGCGGGATAGCCTTAACTTCATTGCACTTAATTCTCTAAAAAGCCGTAATCAAGAGCTAAAGATCTTGGTCTCAATAGGAGGATGGACCCACAGTAAGGGATTTTCTGATGCTGTTTTGACCGAAGAAGGAAGAAAAAAACTCACCCAATCCGGTGTGGATTATCTGATCAGACATCAATTAGATGGTTTGGATTTTGATTGGGAGTACCCTGCGCTACAAGGGGATAATAACCCCGTAAGGCCTGAGGATAGAGAGAACTTTGTACTCATGCTCAAAAGCTTCAGAGAAGCACTCGATTCTTTGGGTGCCTTGCATCAAACCCACTACCTGACCACAATTGCTTCGGGGGGATTCAGAAGATATTTGGAAGTGAATAACCTAGCAGAGGCCCAGAAATACCTGGACTTTATCAATATCATGGCTTATGATTTTTACACGGCAGGAGATAAAACCACCGGCCACCATGCCAATCTGTTTCCCAATGGGGCAAAGGGAAGGTCTGCTTCCACTGCGGTTGAGGAGCATATTGAATTTGGTGTCCCGGCAGAAAAATTGGTTTTAGGCGTACCTTTTTATGGAAGAATGTGGGGAAAAGTCAACCCTGAAGAAAACGGTCTATTTCAACAGGGAGAATTCAAGATGGGATTACCTTTTCACCAGATTTATGCCTTGGGGATGAATTCCAAGTTCAAGCGGCATTGGGATGAAAAAGCTCAGGCTCCTTATCTGTACTCAGCGCAAGATTCAACTTGGATCACTTATGAAGACCCTGAATCCATTGCCAAAAAAGCTCAATACATCAGACAAAAAGGGCTGAAAGGAGCTATGTTTTGGGAGCTCTCAGAGGATAATACCTGGCTTTTGATCCAGTCTCTTTATGAAAATCTGAACCCCGGAAAAGACTTTGCAGTCACAGCCCAGCCTCCTGTTTCGGGCTCTTAATTGAAAATTATCAGTATTTGAGGCATTTGGAGCATTCCTCGAACAATAAAACAATCCAATGAAGAAATATTTTGTCTTAGTCTTTTTTTTGCTTTTGACCGGGATGTCTCTTGGCCAACAGCGTTATGATTTGATCATAGTGGGTGGAGGAGCAAGCGGCACTGCGGCTGGAATTGCTGCAGGGAGGTTGGGAACTCAGACTTTGATCATCGAGTCTACTCCCTGGCTGGGAGGGATGCTTACCTCCGCCGGTGTGTCTGCGATTGACGGAAACCACCGATTGCCTTCAGGCATCTGGGGAGAATTCAAATCCAAACTGGAGATCCATTATGGAGGTCCGGACAAGCTGTCCACAGGCTGGGTGAGCAATACCCTTTTTGAACCCAAAGTAGGGAATGAAATCTTACAAAAAATGGCCGCAGAGGTGCCTTCTCTTTCGGTTACTTTTGAATCAGATTGGGAAAGTGCTGAATACAAAGAAGGTCTTTGGACGGTGGTTTTTTCCAAGGGAGGAAAAAAAACAACTGTACAAGCCCCCATTCTGATCGATGCTACAGAATTGGGAGATGTGGCTGCATCACAGAACCTGCCTTACCGTCTAGGAATGGATGCTCGGGCTGAAATAGGAGAGGAGTTTGCTCCTGAGATGGCAAACGATATTGTGCAGGACCTGACCCTAGTGGCTACCCTTCAGGATTATGGGCCTGGAGTAGATAAAACTATTCCCCGTCCTGATAATTATGACCCACAGGAATTTGCCTGTGCCTGCGCTCATGCAGACCCGATTACAGACAATGCTCCCACGCTGGATTGTGGTAAGATGCTTGATTATGGCAAGCTTCCCAATGGAAAATACATGATCAATTGGCCCAATTGCGGAAATGACCACTACGTCAACCTCGTGGAGTTAAGCCCTGAGGAGCGGGCTCTTGAAATCGAAAAGGCCAAGCAAACTACCCTTCGTTTTGTCTATTACATTCAGAATGAGCTGGGCTTTTCACACCTGGGTTTGGCCGAGGACGAATATCCCACTGCAGATGATCTTCCCATGATTCCTTATCATCGGGAATCCAGAAGATATCATGGGATGGTGGACTTTACTTTGCCATTTGTCCGAACTCCATATGCTGCCCCAAGTCCGCTCTACCGAACTGGCGTAGCAGTAGGTGATTACACCATCGACCATCATCATAAAAAGAACTTGGATGCTCCTGCGATCGATTTTATCAAAATCAGAGTTCCATCTTACAATGTTCCCCTAGGCGCTTTGGTGCCCAAAGACCATCCGGCTTTGATTTTGGCAGAGAAAAGTATTTCCGTATCCAACATTGTTAATGGAGCTTCCCGTCTTCAGCCGGTTGTTTTGGGAATTGGCCATGCTGCCGGGGTCTTGGCTACTGTCGCTCTGGAGGAGAAAAAGCCCCTTCAGGAAGTTTCAATCCGAAAGGTTCAGGAAAAGCTGTTGGGGCAGGGAGCCTTTATCATGCCCTTTTTGGACATGAATCCGAGTCAGCCACATTTTTCTTCCATGCAAAAAGCTGGGGCAGCAGGGATATTCAAAGGGGAAGGCGTACCCTATCTTTGGGCAAATCAGACTTGGTTTTATCCTGATCGATTAGCTACGGAGTTTGAAGTAGTGGATGGTCTTCGGCCTCTGTATCCTGAACTGAAGGACTTTTGGGGAGCGTCGGGAGATTATTTGACCGGAGCAAGATTGTTGGCTTTTTTACAGATGATCCAAAAGGATTTAACTGAAAAGGAGATACAAAATCTTTGGAAAGAGACTCAGCTAGAAGGGGAATTCCTTTCCAATAGCGTCTTGAACCGGAAGGAAGTATCGGTGATTTTGGACCGGACATTGGGATTTTTTGAAAAAGAAATAAGCTGGAAGGGGAATTTTGTAGATTAATTATTAAGTTGATTGAAAATATCAGTGATGAAATTTCAACTTACTCTTTTTCTCTTTCTGGTGCTTTCTTTTAGCGTACATGGTCAATCTTTCTTTCGATTGATTGATAAGAATTCAGGCGCTTTTTTGAAAGCTTATGATGCTGAAATCATTCAAGATGGATATATCAATTTCGCTTCCCTGAGCGATACTCAGACGGAGGTTTTGTCTATTGCAAGGCCCTATTCTGAGTCTCGTATTTCCGGCGAGCATTCTTATTATTTAAGCATCGAAAGAAGGGATTATATGCCTTTTTGGCTTGAAATCGACTATTTTAGTAAGGATACCTTGGATGTGTTTTTGGAAAGAGATCCTAATTTTAAAGAAGAAGAAAAAGATCTGTATTTTGATTGGTGTGGGGTTCCAATCATGAGTGATTATTACCCCAAGCCTTTTCGAAGTTGGGATTATTTGCCCGATGAGATTGAAGGAAAAATAAAAGTAAACCTGATCCGAAGGATTGGAGAAAAGGCCTTTGAAAAATTATATATTTCCACGGCTCATGAGTTTGACACCGACTTGATGAACCGGCTAGGAGTGAGAAATTCCTATCCTTCTGGCAGCAAGTCCTACCGTATTTGCCTTTCTTTTTCTGATCCAGAAAAGGGGATTTCTCAATTCACCACTGAAGTAGTTTATCTGGATAATGGAACGCAGATAGTAGCCCCGAAACTTCCCCATTTCTATGGGTTTAGAGAAGATGATTTTTCCAATTGGAATTTTTTGGACCTTGAAGAGATTAAAAAGTCAGTATTGAATGAATTCGCTGACCAATCCAATTTGTCCAACGCAAAATTCGAATATTATCCTCGAACCGATACTTTTTCCTGGGTTTTTGAAAAGGATTTGGGAAAAGATGAAAAAGGATGGAATAAAATTCGAAGCATTCAAGTAGATGCGTTTACCGGAGAGTTGTTGGCGGTATTTTACGATAAGGAAATGATCATTGTGGATTGATCATCTATTGGGATATTGAAGGCAGCTGTTTTAGGATGAAATAGGCAATCCTTTCCCCTTGCTCCACGCCGTTTTCTATCGCATCACGATAATGAATTCCTCCATAAAGTCGGGAAATAGCTGCTTCCTGAGAGGCTTGGAGGAATGAATCAAAAGGTCTCTCCGGCAATCCAAAGTAAAGCTCTGAAGTGTCCAAAAAGGAGAAATTGTCTCCAAAATATGCTGTCAAAACTACAGCAGAAGCCGTGGAAATGACGGAATGTCCTGAAGTGTATTCGGGAAAAGGCGGAGTCTGTAGCAAAGGTCTCCAAGACTGATCGACTTTCTGGTTAATGGCAGTTTCAGGCCGGATGCGATTGGTGTCGTATTTAGCTTTCCAGCAGGATACGAAAGCATCGTGCAGGGTCATCCCAACTAAGGCGTGAATGTAGGCCGTCTCAGCAAAGCTTAATTGGGCTTTTTGAGCTGCAATACCGGTGATTCCTATCCAATGTCCTCCCGGAGATATTTTCTTCACCCCAATGGCCATATGGCCCGAAAACTCAACCTTGAAAGGATTGCAATCCCAGAAGTTGGCGATCAGTTTTTCTTCTTCGGTGAGATTTTGGGTCACTGTGTACACCTCTTCCAATTGAACCTGAAAAGAACTTCCTTTGGTCAAATCAAAAGGCGCCATGGGTTTGGGATCAAACTCTTCAAGATTTTTGATAAAAAACGTTTTCATGGTTTTCCATTCCGGTTCCACAGGGGCCATGTAGGCCGGGGGAGTCGGATACCAATATCCCTCGCCTTCTTTTGGAGTATATCGGGGAAGGGCAGTCAATTGGATATACCCGTCTTTTTGGGCATAGCTGAGGACAAAGTCAGCGATTTGCTGAGCAAGGGACAGGTGGAAATCCTGGTTCTTTTTGGAGATGATTTTGTTTTTCAATCCCCAAGAAATCCAATCCGTTTGTGCCTTTTTCAAGAGGTACCCGGATGGCATTACCTTTTCTCCTACTAAAAACATGGCGTAAATCGCAGAAAACTCAAAATTGCTGATTCCCGAAGTGGAGGGATTAAATCCGGCAGTTTGAATAGGCGTGGAAGGAAGAAAATCTTCGTTCCTGAAATTCTGATCCGACTGCTTCATCGCCAGGTAGCTTGCCAAAGTGGTGTAGGCATAAATTCTTGCTGCCACGGGCGGACTTGCCACATCAGTGACCATCACTTCCGTAATTTTAAACAGCTGATCTGCATAAATCTTTGGCCAATCCAATGACTTTTTCTGAGCTGTTGAAGCAAGAGAAATGAAAAAAAGAATCAGAAAGGCAAGTCGGTTTTTCATTTTAGAATAAAGGTTTTGACAGGCTCTTGATTGATTCCGAATATCAAATAGTGGGATTCTCCTGATTTCACTTCAAGAATGGATCTAATATCCCCCCGAATAGAAATTCCTGTCTGAGAAGGCAGAGCTGGAGAGAAGTCCCCTTTTCCGTTTCCCAAAAGGACCAAGCCCTGTCCGGCGTCTATTCTACCAATTCGAATTCTGCTTTGATTTTGGTTTCCTCCCAAGATCAAATCCAAATGACCATCCTTATTGAGGTCTGTGCTGTGGATGGAGAATACAGGAAAGGACTGAGCTAATTTAGGCAACTTCTTGGGTACAAACCCTTGACTCGTATTTTCCAATAGAATTGTTTCCAAGGTTTCAATTTGGAGCTTTTGTGCTTGATCCAATTGATCCTTAGAGAACAAATCCTTCATTTCGGCTTTGGAGTAAGAAGCGTAATCCGTGAACTTGCTTCGCATACTGACCATTTGGTCCAAGAGTTCGTCCCGGCTTGGGAAGGGGTAATTTCCTTCTCCGATTTGACATTCGATAATGGGGTCAATGCTCCCATTTTGGTCAAAATCATAAGCATACAAGGTCATTGGAGCATCGGGACTGGCTTTCAGTTGAGAGTTGAGTCCGAAATTCCCCAAGATTAAGTCCAAATCTCCATCACCATCCCAATCCACTTGATGAAGCGAATGCCACCAACCGGAAAGCTGAGGTGGGAAATAAACTTGACTTTGGTCGGAAAAGGCCCCATCCTCTTGGATCAGTGCTTTAGGAGACATCCATTCGCCAACCAAAATCAAATCTTCTTTTCCATCCCCATTCAGGTCCTGAGCGGCTACTCCGGTGATCATTCCAAGCCTCGAATCGGGTAGGTATTGGGAACTTTGATCTGAGAATCCTCCTTTTCCATTGTTTATCAGAATTTTGGATTCGGGAGTCTCCGGGTATCTTCCCGGCACAATTCTCCCTCCTACAAAAAGATCAGGGAAACCATCTTGGTTTACATCCAGTGTAGCGGCTACTCCTGTGCTAATCGTGTAGGATGGAAAGTCTGCATTAGGTACCAAAACCCCCTGACCATCATTGAGGAAAAGCCGGTCTTTGAGTCCTTCATCTTCTCTCAGAAAGTCATGGTAGCCCCCACTTCCGAGGAATAAGTCTAAAAATCCGTCTCCATTGAAATCTTCCATTACAACGGCTCCATCCACGAAACCTGAGGAAGATCTAAATCCCCGGTAGGCCTCCCATTTTCCCTGATCAAAAGAAAATATTCGGCCGGCAGCCCCTTTATTGCCTCCGATGAATACTTCCGGGATTCCGTCTTTATTCAGATCTCCCGAAGCCAAAATGGGTCCCAAGTGGCTTGGCATTGTAAGCAATAAAGGCTGTCTTTTAAAATCGTTGACAGGGGATAGGGAGGGGTTGAAATCCAGCGATTGAGGCAACTCCTCTGCCAAAACTCCCTGTTGCTTTGATCTGGAAACAGGCTTAGCACCAGTCGATTCAAAAGTCAGTAGCTGATTGGATTGGAGATTGAAGTACTTGCTTTCGGATTGATTGGGCCATAAGACTTTGAGACTGTCGAGAGTTTCTATTTCTCCTAATCCTAAATGTAAAACGGGGCTAACTGAGGATTGAAAGCCTCTTACCGGGTTTTGTTCCAGAAAGAAGGTTTTTCCTTGTGCATAGGCCCACACTTGTGCACCAAGGGCAAAAGTGTTCTTTTGGGGGCCTTTTAAAGAGAGTTTGAGCCAGTTTCCGGTATTGCTTTTGTTTTCGTAAATGGAAGCGATTTCATTGATGTGACTGACCACTAAGTCCAAATCCCCATCCCCGTCCAAATCTGCATAAGCTGCCCCTGAAGAGAAGCCTTTTTCGCCCAATCCTGAGGTAGAGGACAAATCCCTAAACCTTACTTCTCCCTGATTTTCGAAGAAATAATTGTGAACAGGGGTCGAGGTCATGGAAGTGACCAAGTGAAGCGTGTCGGCATTCTCCTTAGCCACAGCTTGTTTGAAATAATAGTCTCCCTTGTATTTCAAAAAGTCCCGATTGGTATAGTCCCGGTAATACCCATTGCTTACAAAAAGATCCTTTTGGGAGTCATTGTTGGCATCAAAAAACAAGGCAGACCAACTCCAATCTGTATTGGAAATCCCCGCCATCTGACCTATTTCGGCAAACTTTCCCTCTCCCAAATTGAGATGAAGCATGTTTCGCATCAGTTGGTGATGGAATTTGCGTCGGATCATCAAATCGTACTGCTCATAATTTTCCGGACCATAGAGAAGTTTTTGCCGCTCGTTGTCCTCTGGAAGCATGTCCAAGGTGAAGATCTCTTGTTTCCCGTCATTGGTGATATCCGCAATATCTGCTCCCATGGAAAAATGGGAAATATGGGATAGATAATCGGTCAGAAGGTCTTTGAAGGTTCCGTTTCCTTGATTGATGTAGAGATAGTCTTGTTCGATGTAATCATTGGTCACCAGTATGTCTGGCCAACCATCTTGGTTGATATCTGAGCTTACCACGCCTAATCCAAAACCTAAAGCAAAGCCCTTTATACCAGCTTCTTCGCTTACATCGGTAAATTTTTCTCCGTCATTGCGGTACAGTTTATCTCCAGCTGTAGGGTGTCTTCCACTTCTTGCAGCATCAAATTCCATCTCATTGATGACTTGGATATTGTGATTCAGTAGAAAAAGGTCCAAATCCCCATCCAAGTCGTAATCAAAAAACAGGGCTTGGGTGCTATTTGAGGCATCAGCAATTCCATACTTTTCTGCCTGATCCTCAAACTTGAAATTGCCCTTGTTGATCCAAAGCTCATTTTTCCTTGAGGACTCAGGGCCTTTTCCGGAGTAGCACACATAGATGTCCAGAAGCCCGTCACCATCCACATCGGCCATGGAGACTCCTGTCGTCCATGCATTTTTGCCTTGGGTACCTGATGACTTGGATACATCTTCAAATTTGAGCTTCCCAAGGTTTTTGTAAAGCCGATTAGGGACCATGTTGCCGGTAAAAAACAAGTCCTCCAACCCGTCATTATCTAAGTCTCCGACAGCAACGCCAGCTCCATTATAAAAATACTCGTAACGCAGAATGTTGTTTTCCCTGTCTTCTTTGAGTTGGTTTTTAAAAGTGACTCCAGAGGATTTGGGATTTAGTTTTTCAAATTGTGTGGGGTTATTTTGAGCTAATCCCTCTAATCTTCCCAAGCTTAAAAGAAAGAAAAAGGTAAACCCTAAATGAGAGAAAGTAGAAAAGGGACTCATGATACGATGCTCTTCGAAAGAGCATTTTTTTAATTCAAAATATCTTCAAATAGCTTCTCGTTTACTACAGCTACTCCTCCCAAAAGCCCCACATCTTTACCCAGTTTATAGAGGGAAAGTTGGGTTTTCTCCCGGGATTTGGCCATGCTGTAGACATTGAGAGCCTGTTGGATCGGGGTAATCAGGTATTGGTCTGCTTCGGCAACTGACCCTCCGATAATGATCAGCTCGGGATTGAGAAGCTGAATGAGCATGGAAATTCCTCTCCCCAAATCTAATCCTGCCTCGGAAAGGATAGTAATAGCTCTTTGATCACCTGCCAAAGCAGCCTCTACTACCAGACCAGGCTCCATTTCCCCGCTATGGTCTCTCACCATCCTGGCAAGGATGCTGTCCTTATCGAGTTTGAGCGCCTCTTCTGCCATTCTCACGATGGCTGTTCCGGATGCGACGGCTTCGAGACAACCTCGTTTCCCACAAGTGCAGATGACATCTCTTGACTCGAAAATAGGAGAGTGGGAAAATTCCCCCGCAAAACCTGATGAACCTTGGTAGATTTTGCCGTCAATAATGATTCCCAATCCTATGCCCCATCCTATGAAAAGGCCAAGAACATTCTTGTGAGAACTTTCAGCTCCAAATTTGAACTCGGCAAGGGTCATAGCTCGGGCATCATTTTCCAAAAAGACTTTCTTCTGAAACCTGGATTCCAGATTTTCCAGCAAAGTCTTCTTGCCAAATCGGAGATAGGTGTAATTGATTCCCGATACTGAATCTACCAAGCCAGGCATAGAAACGCCAATAGCTATGATTTTTTGTGAATCAATTCCTGATTTGGAAAGGTAATGGTCGATTTTGTCACTCAGGTCATCAAAAGTTTCCTTTTCATTATTGAGTGTAATCTTAAAGGATTCCTTTTGGAAGGCTAATTCATGCTGACAGGAATACAAGGCAAGACAAACATTAAACTTGGAAAGGTCCACTGACAAGACATAGAATGCGTCTGCGGCTAATCTATATAGATCAGGTTTTCTTCCTCCTTGAGATTCTGCCCGGCCTTGTTTGATTACTTCGCCGGAATTCATCAAGTCGTTGAGCAAAGCATTGACTGTAGGAAGAGAAATACCCACCTCATTGCAGATTTCGCTGGCTGTATTAGCACCTTTGGAGTACAGGTTCTTAATGATCTTGATTTTGTTGAGGTAGCTTTTGATTTCTACCACACCTTCCATTTTGGAAATCGTCTCTTTAGGATTGATTAGGTTCATAAGGTCAAAGAATTGACTCAAATAAGCGAAATTTTATATTTCCTGAAAGTACTTTTTTTAAAAAATCAAGGAATATGGCCAAAAAGGTTTCAAAAATTAGAAATTATTAAATCATCTACAGCCTATTAGTCAAAGAATTGGGCTTTTTCTAGTTTCTACTCCGGGATGGAAAAATAACTTACCTGACTCTTGAGAACTGCTCAAGTGCTATTTCATAAGGAATATGCAAAGAGAGAATGGATTTTTTGGGAAATAAAAAAACCCGGGAGGTGTCATCCAAAATCCCGGGTTTTCAAAAATTGTTGTAGAGTCCGTAGCTCAATCACCCTTAAATAAACATTACGTCTATTCCGTCTATCGGACAAGATTAAAAAGTATCTAAATTTACATGTAAAATTTTGAAATCCAAATTTTTAGATTCAAAAATGTGATTTCAATGTCTGAAATACATTTTTTACAGTTTTTCAATTTTCTTGGCGATCTCCTCAGCTTCTGCCATCATTTTATCGGCAGCGGTCCGGTTGGAGTGAGATAATTTATGAGCCTCACTCAAGAGCTTTTTGTAAGCTTCTTGGAGTTTTTCTTTTTCGGTTTTCTTTTTGAACAGTCCAAACATAGTTTTTTATTTTCCTAACCCGAGCTATTCAGTTTTGTTTAGTTTCGAATCAGAGGCACAGAACTGTTGACTACTATTTCATCTTCTTTGAAATTGATCAAATCTTCCAATCTTCCTGCTGTGTTGTAATATCTCCAAGGGCCTTCTTTTTTGCCGCTTACCATGGCGCCTTCCGAGGCTTTTCTGCCGTTTTCGTGATAAAAAGTCCAAACTCCATCTGCTTTTCCGGATTTGTAGTTGCCTTCGGATTCTTTCTGTCCAGTTACGTAATAGGTGATTCTTGTCCCGTTTCCATTGGTCAGAGTTCCTTTGTCCAATTCTTTTTCACCGTTGTATGAGAAGTAGGGGCCTACTTTCATCAAGCGGCCATTCTCCCAAAACTCTTCCTGAGTTAGCGTTTTATTGTCATAAAAAAGCCCCCAAGTACCATCTTCAAATCCAAGCTTGTAGGCACCCACAGATTTGAGCTGCCCACCGTCGTAGTAATAAAACCACTGTCCGTTTTCCATTCCCAGGATATATTCACCTTCAGCAATGAGGATTCCTATTTTATTGAAGTATTTCCAAAGGCCAGTCTTCAGGTCATTTTTATATTCTCCCACGGAATAAAGTCCACCATCGGGAAAGTAACTTTTCCATAGTCCGCTTTTTGCTCCGTTTTCATATTGACCTTGCACAGAAACATCCCCTGATTCATGGTATTCGATGTAAGGACCCACAGGAACCCCCAATTCGAATGTTTGCCTTTTGGCCAAATTCTTATTTTCAAAGTATTCTTCCCAAGTTCCCACAGCGATGTTGTTTTCATAGATCTCTATGCGAGCGACTCTGCTGGTGGAGTAATAGTAAGTCCAGGTTCCGTTTCTGTTGCCGTTTTCATCGTATTTTTCTACTGCTTCCAGGACTTTTGATCCAGGAAAATATCTTTTCCATTCTCCTACTTTTTTTCCCCTTTTGTAGGTGCCGACTTCAAGCGGGAGATTGGGTAAAGAATAAGTTTTAAAGGCTCCGTCAAATTCCCCTTTTACATTGAATGCCTCTGTAATTAGATTTCCATCGGGGCCGTATTCCAAATAAGGACCTTCTTTTAGGCCTTTGACATAAAACTCGCTGATGGCCAATTCTCCAAATTCGTAATAAGTGACCCATTGACCGGATTTCAGGCCATTTTCATATTGACCTTCTACCCGGACTTGTTTGGGCCTAACGTAGTCGGGTGAATTGGCTTTTCCCCAATATTCTGTGTATTTACCTACAGGTATACTGTCTTGAAAGACCATTTCTATCAATGGGGCTCCCTCAGTATCGTAATAAATAGCCGGTCCAAATGGCTTATCTTCTCGGTAAGAAATGGATTGTTTCTTCTTTCCATTGGGGTAATAAGTGATCCATTCTCCATCTCGCTGACCAGATTTATAGGTTCCTTGGAGAATAAGCGTGTTGGTTTTGGGATTATAAAATTTCCAAAGGCCTGTTTTTATAGCTCCGTCGACTACTCCTGTTCCCATCAGGGTGGAGTCTCTGTTATATTGCCTCACAAGTTGTGGCTCTTGGGCAAATGCGTAAAAATTGATCAGGACAATAACTACCGAAAGGATATGTCTCATTTATCTAGGGTTCAGTTGGGGTAATCAAACAAGGGAGAAAATTTTAGATTTTTTTCTCCTTCATTTTCAACGGAGGAAATCCATTCCTGTTTGAAATTAAGTTATTCCTTTTTTCTTTCGAGGGATGAGTGCAGAATTTCTGCCACTTTTTTTATTTCGGAAGTGATGGTATTCAAATTGGTCTGAAAATCACTTTTTAATGGAATGGACTTCAACCAAACCTTCAAACTATTCTCTAAATCAGGGATTTCGGTCAATTTATCGGTAATCTTTTTTTCCAAAATCATTTCGGGGTAGTCCCATGGAGATTCAGAAAGGGAAAAAGAAAATCCAGATTCCAGCAAGGCTTTATTTCTATGGAAATTATTATCTCCTAAGATCAGGAATAGATAAAGTCCATGACCAAACCAGTTTAGACAGCGGATATTTACCCCTGATTCAGGCGAAAAGTCCCTAATCAAGTCCAAAACCTGATAGGGAAAACCCAAAAGATCATTTCCTTTGGAGACCTTCTTTCCTTTGGATTGAGGATGAATCGATTTTAAAAACTCATTTTCGAAATGATTCCCGATGGATTCCAACAAAAACAAAAACTCTGATTTGAGCTTGTTTTGTCGTTTGATGAGCTCTTGATTCAACCAAAGATCAAGATCCAACTGGGGCATTTCGCTGTCCTCGTTTACCATCTTAAAAGTGCTGATGCCCAGGCAAAGCCAGACCCAAAAGCAGCCAGACAGACCAAATCATTTTCTTTGAGTCTCCCTTGTTCCCAAGCCTGAGATAAGGCAATAGGAATGGTTCCTGCGGTGGTATTTCCCAAGTACATGATGTTGTTAAAAACTTTCTCGTCAGGAAGTCCAAGTTTCTTTTGAATGTATTGACTGATCCGAAGATTGGCCTGATGAGGTACCAGGAGGTCTATTTCCTCTTTGCTGATTTGGTTGTGTTCGAGTGCCTCTTCGATAACCTCAGCAAATCGGACCACGGCATGTTTGAAGACAGCATTTCCATTCATTTTGAGGAAAAAATCTCCCCGATCTATCATTTCCTGTGATATGCGAACCTTACCGCTTGAGCTTGGTGCTATACAATAGAGCTCCTCGGCAAAATTCCCGTCCGAATGAAGGTGCGTACTCAGGATTCCCGGCTGATCTTCTTCCACCGCACCCAATACTACGGCACCTGCGCCATCCGCAAAGATGACCGCGCTGGATCTGCCTTCATCACTTTTGTCCAAAGCAGAAGATTGGATCTCTGCCCCGACTACCAGGACCTTTTTATACATCCCTGTCTTGATAAACTGGTCTGCGACAGAAAGAGCGTAAATAAAGCCCGAACAGGCATTTCTTACATCCAATGCACCAATGGTATTCAAGCCAAGCTCTCGCTGAAGCAAGACACCGTTTCCCGGGAGAAAGTAATCTGAAGTAATGGTAGCAAAAACGAGGAAATCAATCTCTTTGGGATCTACCTTAGCTCGCTCCATAGCCATTTTAGAGGCTTTGGCAGACATATTGGTGACGGTGTCTACTCCAGGAGTAAACCAGCGACGTTCCTGAATCCCGGTTCTTTCCACAATCCATTCGTTGCTGGTATTCATCATTTGAGAGAGTTCCTCATTGGTCACTATCCGCTCGGGCACATAATGACCTGCTCCTAGGATTCTGGATTTTTTCATGGGTATTTGGGTTTATTTTTCCAACACATTAAAAAGGACCGACAATATCGGAACAAGATGCCATTCCGACAAAAAAGAAAAGCAAACGAAGATGGAATGACCTTACCCAAACAGGGTGTAATTCCCATGCTGATCCATAGGAGAGGTCCTTCGGATGATTCCTGCCGAATCATTCTGAACGGAATTCACCAATGGGGATACAGTATAGCTTTGCATCAGGTCTGATGATGCCGGCTTCAGCATGGCTAAAAGCTCAGTTTCACTGCTGTATTTATCCAGCCATTTTTTTTCATTTTCCCGAGTCAAAATCACTGGCATCCGATCGTGAACTTCTTCTACCACTGAATTAGGAGTGGTTGTCAAAATCAAAAAAGTATGTTGAATCTCACCAGTGAGGCCTTCGTATTCCTCCCAGATTCCAGCAAAGGAGAAAAGAGATTCGTCTCTTAGCGTGAATCGATAAGGGATTTTGGTTTTTTTGCCCAACTTCTTCCATTCGAAAAATCCGTCGGCAGGCACAATGCATCTTCTGCTTTGAAATGATGTTTTAAAGGAAATTTTCTCGTGGACAGTTTCGGCTTTGGCATTAATCAGCTTTTGAGCAACAGGTTTGTTTTGGCCAAAGTCCGGTGTGATTCCCCAGTAAAAGAAGGAAAATCCTTTAGGGCTGTCCGAAGTGATGACCGGAACGAGCTGTGTGGGAGCGATATTATACCTAGGCTTGAAATCGGCGAGCATTTCAGCTTGAAATCTTTCCTCGAGGTCTATTTTACTTTTGCTAAGTGAATATCGTCCACACATGATCGGGGTATCTTGGTTATTTTGGGGAAGTTAGAGATCGGCTGTTATAAATTCAACTGCTCTTTGCTCAGAATAATGGCTTTTTTCTGAATGTCTTGGAGTAAAGCCCACATGCCCTCCGTGTTTTGGGATTTCCAGATGTACGGTTTCTGATTTTCTGCAAATTCTCACCGGAAAGCAGGTTTCGCTCAAGAAAGGATCATTTTGAGCATTGAGAAGGAGTGTGGGTACTTCAATTTGGTCTAAGAACTGAACGGAGGAATTGACCTCGTAATATTCAGCCGCATCCTGAAATCCATGCAGGGGACCTGTGAAAAAGTCGTCAAAATCTCTGAGTGTCTTTACTTTGGATAGGTCTTGAATGGGCAATTCTCCGGGGAATAGTTGGGATTTGCGAATCACCTTTTCTTTCAGTGTGGATAGAAACCGCTTGGAATAAATGATATTTTCTCCCGATGAGATTTTATCGCAGGATTTGGCCAGATCTACCGGAACTGAAATCGCAACAGCTTTCCTGATTTTGGGATTTCGGATTCTTTTTTCTCCCAGATACTTCAAAGTCAGATTTCCTCCTAAGCTAAAGCCGATCAGGTTGATCTCCTGATATTTTTTGCCTGCGTGATCGACTACTGTATCCAGATCATAGGTGGCGCCACTGTGGTAAAAAATCGGCTTTTGGTTCATTTCTGTTCCGCAACCTCTATAGTTCCACGCTAGGACATCAAACCCTCTTCGGATAAACTCTCGAACCATTCCAAGCACATAGGGGCGGGTACTGTTGCCTTCCAAACCGTGGCTGACAATGACCAATCGTTGACTACCCTGTGAATACCAATCCAGTTCCAAGAAATCACCATCAGAAGTTTTTATTTTTTCATGATGGGGTTTTTGTGGAGATACTTTTCTGAAAAATGCGGGATAAATGGTCTCCAAGTGTCCATTGAAGAGCCACTTAGGGCGGATGAACTGTGAATTGCTGATGACTGGCATTGCTCTGCTTACCCAAAAACCATGCTCAAAATAGAAGATATAAATTTGAATAAAGCGTTTTTAAAAACTATTTTTGGACACTTTATTAACGAACAAGCTCGAAAAATTACCTATGGCCGAAATAATCAGAATGCCAAAAATGAGTGACACCATGGAAGAAGGGGTGATCGCTTCTTGGTTGAAAAAAGTAGGAGATTCTGTAAAACCTGGAGATATCCTTGCTGAAGTCGAGACCGACAAAGCAACCATGGAGCTGGAATCCTATGAGGAGGGTGTACTTTTATATATAGGAGTAAAAGAAAAAGATTCTGTCCCTGTCAACGGGATTATTGCTATCATCGGTGAAAAGGGAGAAGATTACCAACATCTTCTAAACGGGGCTTCTGAGGCCCCTGCAAAAAAGGAGGAAAAAGAAGAACCCAAAGCTGAGGCTCCCAAGAAATCTGAAAAAGCTGCTGAAAAAATCGATACCTCCAGCATCAATGCGACCGTGATCACCATGCCAAAAATGAGTGATACCATGCAGGAGGGTACGATTGCATCTTGGCTGAAGAAGGTTGGAGATGCAGTAAAAGCCGGCGAAATCATCGCCGAAGTCGAAACCGATAAAGCTACCATGGAATTGGAGTCCTATGAGGATGGAGTTCTTCTCTATATAGGTGTAGAGGAAGGTAACAGTGTCCCGGTAGATGGAGTCATTGCTGTCATCGGTGAAAAAGATGCAGATTATAAAACCCTGCTCAAGGCTCATGAAAACGAAGGATCAGCTGAGGAAACCCCCGAAGAGCCAAAAGCTGAGACTAAAGAAGAACCAAAGAAAGAGGTTAAAGCGGAGGCTACAACTCCATCACAGCCAGTTCAAACCGCTTCAGGAGAACGTGTAAAAGCCTCTCCTTTGGCTAAAAAAATTGCTGAAGAGAAAGGATTTGATATACGCCAAGTGCCAGGATCCGGAGAAGGCGGAAGAATTGTTAAAAAAGACGTAGAAAACTTCGTTCCTGCTGCTGCAAGTCCAGTTGCCACTCAGGCTTCAGGCGCTTCTGCTGCTCCTGCTATTGGCCAAGAAAGCTATCGAGAGGAGAAGGTGTCTCAGATGAGAAAAACCATTGCCAAGCGATTGGCAGAGAGTAAGTTTGGCGCTCCTCACTTCTACCTGACCATGGAAATCAACATGGACAAGGCCATGGAAGCAAGAAAGAGCATGAACGAGATCTCGCCGGTGAAGATTTCCTTTAATGATATGGTCATCAAAGCTGCCGCTGCTGCATTGAGACAGCATCCAAAAGTGAACTCTAGCTGGTTGGGTGATAAAATCCGATACAACGATCACATCCACATCGGTATGGCGGTAGCTGTTGAGGAAGGTCTTTTGGTTCCGGTGATACGATTTGCTGACAATCTTTCCCTTTCTCAAATCTCCAATCAGGCAAAAACCCTGGGAGCAAAAGCCAAGAATAAGGAATTGCAGCCTAAAGATTGGGAAGGAAATACCTTCACTATTTCCAACTTGGGTATGTTTGGAATCGAAGAATTTACCGCCATCATCAATCCACCGGATGCCTGTATTTTGGCAGTGGGCGGAATCAAAGAAACCGTCATTGTCAAAGATGGTCAGATGAAGATTGGCAACGTGATGAAAGTGACGCTTTCCTGTGACCACAGAGTAGTGGACGGTGCGGTAGGTTCTGCTTTCTTGCTGACCCTGAAAAGTTTGCTCGAAGATCCAGTCAGAATATTGATCTAAAAGAAATACCTGTCAAAAAGTCCTGTTTTTACAGGACTTTTTGCTTAAGAACGGTTATTGAGTATAGAGGATATCCAGATACTTGTAATTAGGAATTAGTTTTTGCTGTTTTTTAGAAAAACTCCTGATACTTATCACTGAGTAACCAATAACTATTAACAGAACCACATGGAAAAAATCAAATCAACAACGGTAGTGGCGATTCGGCACAATGGCGAAGTAGTCGTCGGTGCGGACGGACAGGCTACCTTAGGGAATACAGTTGCAAAAAGTTCAGTAAAGAAGATTCGTGTACTTCAGGGTGGAAAAATCATCACTGGATTTGCCGGTTCTACTGCTGATGCTTTTACGCTTTTGGAAAAATTTGAAGAAAAGCTCAATTCCTTTGGGAATAACATGAAAAGAGCGGCTGTAGAACTAGCCAAAGAATGGAGAATGGATCGAATGCTCAGCCGACTTGAAGCTATGATGATAGTAGCTGACAAAGACGATATTCTGATCATTTCCGGTACAGGAGACGTAATCGAGCCGGATATGGAAATTGCCACTATTGGTTCAGGAAGTATGTTTGCACAGTCTGCGGCAAGGGCTTTGAAGAAATTTGCACCTCAGCTAAGCGCGGAACAAATGGTCAGGGAGAGTCTTCATATCGCAGCTGATGTCTGCATTTATACCAATCACAATTTGGTCGTAGAGAAAGTAAAATCCTGACTTTCCCAGTTCAATTGAATTAAAAGCCGGAATTCTTTTCCGGCTTTTTTTCTTTTTCCCTAAACCTGTTGCCTAAGCTGGATGTTATAGGGAAGAATACCAATAAGTTCATGGAAAAGACAACTGTCAAAAAAACTTCAAAGAAAGACATTCAGCAATTGATTTTGGATGGATTCAAAACCTATGTCTTGGAGCATGGGGCTGAGCCTAAATCCATTTTCAAGTTTACCAAGGACCTCAAAATGAAAGAGGAAGAGTTCTACACCTTTTTCACATCTTTTGAGTCTGTCAAATCTGCTATTTGGGTTTCAATTTATGATTCCACCCTTCAGGCGGTAGAGAGTCAGGAAGTATTTAAAGAATACAGCGCCAGAGAGAAGTTTCTTTCCTTCCTTTTCACCTGGATTGAAGAACTGAAAAAAAACAGGTCGTATCTCCTCAGCCTGTACGAGGATAAGTCCAAATCATTCAAAGGACTGCCTGCAGATGCCCGTGAATTCAAAGAGAAGTTCAAGGATTTTGCAGGAGAGATTATCTTGGAAGGAAAGGAGACTCAGGAAATAGCCAGCCGTCCGATTATTTCTGACAAATACGACGAAGCTCTTTGGCTTCAGGTATTATTCGTGTTCCGATACTGGCTGGATGACCGAAGTCCACGATTCGAAAAGACCGATGCCGCGATCGAAAAATCCGTCAATTTGGCTTTTGACCTCATGGGGAAAAGTGCACTTGACAGCTTCTTGGATTTTGCCAAATTTCTATATCAAAACAAATAAATCATGGCTGGAAAAGTAAAAGAACAGGAAGCCATCCCGGTTTCCAAAGTGCAGCGGGCGGCCAAATTTATCTCCACAGGTGCAAAAGTAGGAGGAAACTACGTGAAGCATTATGCCAAAAAGATGGTCAATCCTTCTTTGGACAAGGAAGTGCTTCATCAAAACAATGCAGAAGATATTTACAATTCGCTCAGTCAGCTAAAAGGATCTGCACTCAAAGTGGCTCAGATGATGTCCATGGACAAGAATCTATTGCCCAGAGCCTATCAGGATAAGTTTACTATGGCTCAGTACTCAGCTCCGCCTCTCTCTTATCCTCTGGTTGTCAAAACCTTTCAAAGGTATTTTGGAAAAACTCCTGAGCAAATGTTTGACACCTTCACCCGCTCAGCTGTCAATGCAGCCTCTATCGGGCAGGTACATCAGGCTACGCTTCATGGGAAAACTCTTGCAGTAAAAATTCAATATCCCGGAGTAGCTGATTCGGTAAGCTCTGATCTAAAGTTGGTTCGTCCTTTTGCATTGCGCCTTCTCAATATGAATGAGAAAGAGCTGGATCACTACATGGAAGAAGTGGAGGAGCGATTGGTAGAGGAGACAGATTATCACTTGGAAGTGGAGCGTTCTCAGGAGATTTCCGCTGCATGTGCTCACATCCCCAATCTCCGGTTTCCAACTTATTATCACGAATTCAGTGCGGAGCGAGTGATTACCATGGATTGGATATCCGGCAAGCATATCAAGGAATGGATGGAAACCAATCCTTCTCAAGAATTAAAGAATCAAATCGGACAAGCCTTGTGGGACTTCTACCACCATCAGGTTCACAATTTGAAGCAAGTCCATGCAGATCCTCATCCGGGAAACTTTATTGTGCAAGATGATGGTGTCTTGGGAATTATTGATTTTGGCTGTGTCAAAGTCATTCCTGAGGATTTTTATCAAGGGTATTTTTCCCTGATCAAAAAGGATTTGGCAGTGAAGGAGGAAGAATTGAATCAAATCTTTTATTCCTTGGATTTTATCTCAGATAAGGATACACCTGAAGAAAAGACCTATTTCAAAGGAGTTTTTAAGGAAATGATTTCTCTTTTGGGTAAGCCTTTCCATGTGGATCGTTTCGATTTCTCAGACGATAGCTATTTTGAGCAAATCTTCCAGCTTGGAGATCGTATTTCGAATGACAAGATGTTTAAGAAATCACGACAGGCGAGAGGTTCGCGCCACGGCTTGTATATCAACAGAACCTATTTCGGCTTGTACAACTTACTAAATCAGCTACAAGCAGAGGTAATCACTACCAAGCCGGAATGGCTGAAGTAAATGAAAAAGGGAGATAGTTTCTCCCTTTTTTTATGGTTTGGTGTAAGTGACTCTATAAATGCAATTGGCCATGTCGTCGGAGATCAGGATGCTTCCGTCGGGTAGTTCCTGCACATCTACCGGGCGGCCCCATACTTCCTGACTTGCTTCATCAAGCCAACCTGAGGCAAAAGTTTTTCTTTCTGTCACCTGACCGTTGCTATTTACCTGAACCCAATCCACTTCGTATCCTGATTTTTTGCTGCGATTCCAGCTGCCATGCTTGGCAATGATTGCGTTGTTTTTAAATGTCGTTGGGAACATACCTCCCTCATAAAATCGCATTCCAAGCGGGGCGGTATGAGCTCCCAATTTGGCAACAGGTGCCACATAGGCTGCGGCTTCTTTTCCTTTTCCACCAAATTCAGGATCCTTTACATTTCCTGCGTGCCAATAAGGGTAGCCAAAATGCTGTCCTTTTTGGGTTGCCCGGTTCAATTCACAGTCCGGAATATCATCTCCCATCATATCCCTACCATTGTCAGTAAACCAAAGCTCTTTGGTCACCGGATGCCAATCAAAGCCGACCGAATTTCTGACTCCATGAGCAAATACTTCTGGTTTGCTTCCTGCTTTGCTTACATCCAATCGGGTGATGCTGGCAAAAATTTCATCTTCTGATTCACAGATATTGCATGGTGCGCCCACGGGTACATAGAGCATCCCATCCGGACCAAAGGCAATAAACTTCCAGCCATGATGTCTTTCCGTAGGATATCCATCGTAAATGACCTCGTATTTTGGATTGTTGAGATTGTTTTTGATGTCTTTGAACTTGAGAATTCTGCTGACTTCTGCCACATAGAGGTCACCATCTTTGTAGGCTACTCCATTGGGCATCCTCAGTCCTTCAGCAAGGATGAATTTGGAGTCAGCCTTGCCATCGGCATTTTCATCGACGAGGGCAAAGACACTGTTCCCTTGTCTGTTGCCGACAAAGACAATTCCTTCCTCAGACATGGCCATAGAGCGTGCATTGGGTACGTCTGCCGCCCAAACCTCTATTTTAAACCCGGGAAGTAGGCGGATTTGATCCAGTTTGACATCCGCTTTTGCTGATCGGATATCCCTTTTGTTGCTGCTATTGGCGGTTTTGACCTGAGAAAGCTTCCCTTGACAACTCCCGGAAAGGGTGATTATTGAAAGGGAGAAGAATAGGATTGAAATTCGAAATAGTCTCATAGATGATTTTATTTACAGCATTTAAGCTAAAACCTTTCAGATTGTTTTCCCAGAGAAGCGGTATAAGCGGGCCTTTGGTTATTTTTGAGGCATGTTATCGATTAGTAATCTTTCTTATTTCATAGGCGGGCGTGCACTTTATGAAAACGCCAATTTACATATCAAACCCAAAGACAAAATAGGACTTGTCGGCCAGAATGGCACAGGCAAATCCACTTTGCTGAAAATAATAAACGGAGACTATCAGGCTACGACAGGGGAGGTGCAGAAAGCAAAAGATTGTACCATAGGCTTTCTGAATCAGGATTTGCTTTCCTACCAGTCAGATGACTCGATCCTCAATGTTGCATTGGAAGCTTTCAAGGAGACTTTGGCACTACAGGAAGAAATCGATAAGGTACTCAAGCAGATGGAAACCGACTATTCGGACGAAATCATCAATAAACTGGCTCAGCTTCAGGATCGCTTTGAAAGTAATGAAGGCTATACCATCAAGGCAAAAGCGGAGGAAGTATTGGAAGGGATTGGTTTTAAGACAGCTGATTTGTCAAAGCCACTTCGTCAGTTTTCCGGAGGCTGGAGAATGCGGGTCATGTTGGCCAAACTTCTATTGGAAAAGCCATCCTTGCTTATGCTCGATGAACCGACCAACCACTTGGACCTACCTTCTATCCAATGGGTAGAAAACTACCTGAAGAATTACGAAGGCGCGGTGGTAGTGGTATCTCACGATCAGACTTTTTTGGATAATTGCATCAGTACCACTGTAGAGGTAGCCAATCAGACCCTGACTACCTATCCGGGCAATTATTCTTTCTACAAAGAGGAAAAAAAGCTGAGGATGGAGCTCCAGCAAAATGCCTATGAAAATCAACAGCAGATGATCAAGCAGACGGAGCGATTTATTGAGCGATTTCGGGCAAAGGCCACCAAGTCCAACCAAGTCCAATCCAGAATCAAGGCTTTGGAAAGAATGGACAGGGTACATGAGGTGGTAGACGACGAGGCATTTGTGAATTTTAAATTCAAATTTTCTCAAAAATCCGGAAGAGATGTCGTCATTCTGGATCAGGTTTCCAAAGCCTACGGAGATTTGAAAATCCTGCAAAACACCACGGCAAGGATAGAAAGAGGGGATAAGATTGCTTTGATCGGAGCTAACGGAAAAGGTAAATCCACCCTTCTCCGAATCATTGACGGGTCTGAAAAGATCCAGGGGGTACGCACCGAGGGGCACAATGTAATCAAGTCCTTTTTTGCACAGCATCAGTTGGAAGCCCTGACCTTGGACAATGAAATCATCCAGGAAATGTCTCAAGCCGGAAGCGGAAAGACCGAAACAGAGCTTAGAAATGTGTTGGGTTGTTTTCTCTTTACCAATGATGAGGTGTTTAAGAAGATCAAGGTGCTCTCAGGAGGAGAAAAATCCAGAGTTGCTTTGGCGAAAACCCTGATTTCTGAAGCTAATTTCCTGCTTTTGGATGAGCCTACTAACCATCTTGATTTTCAGTCAGT
Source organism: Algoriphagus taiwanensis (assembly GCF_036245645.1). Lineage (NCBI taxonomy): Bacteria > Pseudomonadati > Bacteroidota > Cytophagia > Cytophagales > Cyclobacteriaceae > Algoriphagus > Algoriphagus taiwanensis. Next base: position 358,766 of record NZ_BTPE01000002.1, read on the forward strand.
TAATATTTTGATTCAAGCGCTACAGCAGTACGAAGGGACATTTATTACCGTATCCCATGATCGTCATTTTATCAAAGGAGTAGCCAACAAAATTTGGTATATCGAGAATCACGAGATCAAGGAATATCCCGGTACGTATGAGGAGTACGAATTTTGGAAAAGTCAACAGGTAGAAACCCCTTCCCAGGAGCTTAAAACCAAACCTTCCAAAACATCCACTGCCCAAACCTCTTCTCAGAGAGATCCAGAGGCACAGCAGATAAAACGAGATTTGAAGAAATTGGAGGAACAAGTAGAAAAGATTGAAAAGGAGATCGAATCCTTGGAATTATTGAAAGCAGAAACGGAAGTTTCTTTGGCTGATCCGGATATTTATTCAGATGAAGAAAAAGCCCGTAAAATCCAGGAAAGCTACGAGCATATCCAAAGAAACCTTTCTGAAGCCAATAGTAAATGGGAGGAACTTGTAGAACAAGTCTCCACTTTGCAGGAAAAACTCGGCTAATCCACTGGTCTACAGCCAGAATTCTTAATTTTAGAGATGAAGAAAAATATATTCCTTCTTTTTTTCTGCCTTCTTTCTGGGGCTTCTTTCGCCCAGATCCTAGAGGATAGGGTGTACTCCGAGCATATCCAATCCGTTCGTCTTTTTCCTTTGGGGTTAAATCAGGAAAGTATGCTGGATGCACCAGTAGTGGGCATCAATGATTCCCGGCCTTTGGTTTTGTTGTTTGATGATTTGGCATACGATCCTGAGCTTTACACCGCAAAATTGATCCATTGCAATGCCGACTGGCAAAAGTCTTCCCTGCGGGACACAGATTTTTCTCCCAACTTCAACCAGTTCAATGTAGATGACTACGAATACTCAGTGAATACAAGAATACCCTACATCCACTATCGTTTTGAGGTTCCCAGAGTTACCAAATCTGGAAACTACATTTTGCAAGTGTATAGAAACAGGAATGAGGACGAGGTGGTCCTTACCCGTCGTTTTATGGTTTATGAGGAGCTTTTTACCGTAGGGGCAGCTGTTGTACCCCCTACACAGACGGAAGAACGACGAGCTTTGCAGCAGATCAATGCCGTGGTCAATTATTCGAAGGTAGATGTGGTTGACCCCACTACTCAGATTAAAGTTTTGATTCGCCAAAATCAGCGTTGGGATAATGCCAAATATTTGTCTAAACCGACTTTTTTAAATCAAAATGCAAAGACCATGCGCTTTGAGCCCTTTGATGGCTCCAGTACTTTTCGAGCAGGAAATGAATTTAGATTTGTGGATCTGAGGTTCATTAGGGCTACGGGTGCCAATGTCGCATCTGTACAGGTAGAGGAAACCATAATTTTTGCAGAAACCCTTTTAAGTACTCCCCGACCTGGTGGCGTTTATTCCCAGTATTTGGATTTGAATGGGCAGTATGTAGTGGCCACCAATGATCGCCCAGGAGGAAATCCCGAAGTGGAGAGTGAATACATTTATACGACCTTTTATTTTCGGGCAGACCCGGGAAGAGAAATCAAAATGTTGGGTTCGCTCACCCAATGGGGGAATTCTCCCGAAGCGGCAATGAAATACGATCCCAAAAACAATGTTTATTCTACTTCTTTGCTTCTCAAACAGGGGTGGTATGATTTCCAATTTGGCCAATTGACTTCCGATGGCCTAGACACTGATCCTATGGAGGGTAGCCATTTTGAGACCGAAAACGAGTATGAAGTTTTGGTCTACTATCGAGGCTTGGGATCTAGATATGATCAGTTGGCGGGCTATGTTTATCTCCAGCCCAATCGTAGAAGGTTATAAAAAAATCCCCTTTGAAAAAGGGGATTTTGATGTTTAAGAATCTTGACTTTCGTCTGAGGACTCATCCTCCGTATCCGTAGGAGCTACATTTTGCCTTACTCTCTCTGTTGGTTTGTAAGGAACGAAGCCTTCTCTTTTGAATTTATAAGGAGTGGTTCTGTTGCCTGATGGATGATTTGCTAAATCAAGCATACCAAATCCTTTGTGGGTAAAGGCACCAAGACCGCATTTGAAAACGAAATCTTGCACTTCAGGAGCAGCATAAAGGGTGAAAGGAAGGGTATATCCTCTTACCTCATACTTCACATCCATGTCGTAAACTGCATAGATTCTAGCAAATTTCTTCTGTTGTTCTTTCAGCTTGTTCACATAGACCATGTCAGGAACTACCTGGAACTTGTAGAAAGATTCCATTTGCTCTGGTGTGTACCATCCTGATCTTTCCATTCTAGTCAAGGTAGACTCGTACAAAAGATCAGAAAACTCATCGCTGTCAGGATTGATAAATCTTTTTCCAGCTTCCTCATTGAATGCAGGGGTGATCAAGACAAGAGGAGAGATGCAGACGAACTTATTGGAGGTTTCCAATTCCGGTTCTGTTTCGATCTCCGTGTATTCCGGAGAAAGAATCAGGTTTCCCAACTCAATCTTCGAAGTAGCAAACACTTGCTCAAGAAGGTAATCCATAAACTCTTCACTCTGAGAGGAGAGTACTAGTGTGACCAAGCTTGAATAGTAGTGAAGGCCACTTCTACTCACTTTAGTCTGACCTTTCAGGCCAGAAAAGTTGAAGTAGTTGTAGTTGAAGAATTCTTCACGCCCACCTTTTACGATCAATCCTTTTAGGAACTGCGCCAGTATATACTGGTGATGAAAGGGAAGGTAGGATCCCTTGTTTTTTAGTGAAAATATTAGTCTAACTCTCACGGGGTATTAAAAATAAAATGAGACAATTGTTATTAAAATACTTATTTTTTTGGGTGGATAAGCAATGCCAAAAGTACAAATAAATTTGAAAAAAAGTCAAACATTGAATCGAAAATGCATGATATCACCGTCTTGGACGACATATTCTTTGCCTTCAATGGAGATTTTTCCATTTTCTCTGCATCCCGCTTCTGTTTTGAATTGTTGGTAGTCTGTGAGCTTTATTACCTCCGCTTTGATAAAGCCTCTTTCAAAATCAGTATGAATTACCCCAGCTGCCTGAGGAGCTTTCCATCCTTTGCGAATAGTCCAAGCCCTTACTTCTTGAACTCCTGCAGTGAAATAAGTAATGAGATTCAATAATGCATATGCACCTGAAATAAGCCGATTTAATCCGCTCTCTTCCAATCCATATTCAGAGAGGAACATGGCTTTTTCTTCAGCATCTTCAAATTCCGCAATTTGAGATTCGATGGCAGCACAAAGGACAATCACATCTGCATTTTCCTCTTTTACTTTTTCCCGAAGTGCATCTACATATTTGTTGCCGGTAAGGATACTTCCTTCATCCACGTTGGCCACATAGAGAACAGGTTTTATGGTTAGGAGGTGAAGATCTCTTACCGCTTCCAAATCCTCCTTTTCCACCTCAATTGCTCTTGCATTGAGTCCCGACTGAAGACCAGTTTTGAATTGATTTAAGGTTTCCAATTCTTTCTTGGCCTTAGCATCTCCTGATTTGGCAATCTTTTCGATTCGCTGGATTTTTTTCTCCACAGATTCCAAATCTTTCAGCTGAAGCTCCGTATCAATGACTTCCTTGTCAAAAATAGGGTCAACGCTTCCCGCTACGTGGACGATATTGTCATCTTCGAAGCATCGGATGACGTGAATGATGGCATCCACTTCCCGAATATTGGCCAAAAACTTATTTCCAAGCCCTTCACCTTTGGAAGCACCTTTCACCAGACCGGCGATATCCACAAATTCGATGATGGTAGGAACTACTCGCTGAGGACTAACCAAGCCTTCCAGTATTTGTAGCCTCCTGTCTGGTACGGTTACGACTCCGACATTGGGTTCTATAGTGCAAAAAGGAAAGTTTGCTGCTTCTGCTTTGGCACTGGAAAGTGCATTAAACAAGGTGGACTTACCCACATTTGGTAGTCCTACGATGCCACATTGTAAAGCCATTAATTTTATGCTTTGATTTTGAAAATTCGGTAAGATTTGTACCCGGAGTAAAGTTCCATTACAGAGACTCTGAAAATGGTATAAACCGGTATGGCAAAGATCATCCCAAGGACGCCGGCGATTTTTGCCCCGGCAAAGATAACAACAAAAATTTCAAGGGGATGTGCTTTTACGGATTTGGAAAAGATCATCGGCTGAAGGAGCACATTATCAGTGATTTGTACTACAGCAAATACAGAAATGATCTTGATGAAAAAGTAGGTGTAATCCTGTTCTGTAGGGAAAATGCCTGTGGATAAGCCTACAATTATTCCAAAAGCAGTCCCAAGCAAAGGGCCTGCATAGGGGATGAGGTTAGCAACTGCTGCAAAAAGTGCAATCGTAAGTGCATACTCTACACCTACGATAGAAAGCCCCAGGCTGGCAATAAAAAAGATGGATAATAGCTGAATAAAAAGCCCCGTCAAATAGTTGGAAAGAAGCTTTTCGACCTTGGTAAACGTAGCTACAGATATTTCAAAGTAAGCATTGGGAATAAGGTCGAGGAGATTTCTTCTTAGGAGACCGTTTTCTAGCAGGAGGAAAAAAGTAATGAAAAATACGGCCATGATTCCTATGAATATTCCACTGGTCAGGCCTATGAAATCTCTGATGAACCCACCGAAATCAATGTTTTTGACGGCGTCAATCACTGAAATTTTGATTTCATTGAGAAGATAGCCCGGTTGGTTTTCCATTAGTTTGTTTCGCTGAAGGAACACCTCCACCGTGTCCAATGGGCCTTGCATTTGAGCATATATGGTCTCTAAATCGAGCCCTGCCAAAATCTCGATTTGATCATTGATCAATGGAAAAAACAAAAGGCTGAGTAAGAAAATCAGAAGTAAAATGGCCGAAAAGGACAAAAGAATGGCTATCCATCGAGCAATGTGCCACCCCAAAACGTGAATGTCATGAAGTCTGTTGGTCAGTGGTCTCAGCAAGGCTGCTAAAATCAAAGAGATCACCAGATAGGAAGTGATATTGGAAAAATACCAGCCAAATACCAAGAAGGCTGCAATAAACAGAATGATGTATAAGAAAAACCGCTGCATAAGGGCAAAAGAAAAGGAGGCAGTGCCTCCTCAAATATAAAAGAATTGAAAAACAATCAGTGGATTACTTAATCCCATCTGAGTTCATCATTCATTTCACTTTCTGAGTCCTCATTTTCGTATTGCTCAAAATCAAAATCAGGCAAAAGATCATTTTTCACATGATCAACAGCCTCATTCAATGCATTGACAAATTTGAAGAAGTCTTCTTTGTAAAGGAAGATTTTATGTTTTTCGTAGCTGAAGCTATCCCCATTCATTCTTCTTTTACTCTCTGTAATAGTCAGATAGTAATCATTTCCTCTTGTAGATTTGATGTCAAAGAAGTAAGTCCGTTTACCTGCTTTTACTTTTTTGGAGAAAATTTCCTCTCTGTCGTAACCTCTATTATCTTCCACAGTGCTTTCTTTTGGGGTTTTAAAACATTCTAAATTAAGGTTCTAAGATAAAAGAAAACCTACTTAGAATTCAAAACTGCTCTTCCTTTTTTTTAAAAATGTGTAGAAAAACAGGTATAAAGTGTTTAAAATCAGAAATAAATATCGATTTTCTTCCGAGACTATAATTAATTTCATCTCGTCTTTTTTTGAATTTTTCCAGTGATTATTCCATAAAAAAACAGCAGACGTATTAGGTCTGCTGTCTCTGTTTTCAGATAAAGTTGGGAACTTATTCCCCGTGGAGATAGGCCTTTTTTGCCAATAGTTCGTCTTCAGTCTCTCTGTGGTCAGGATCATCTACACAGCAATCCACCGGACAAACAGCTGCACATTGTGGCTCTTCATGGAATCCATTGCACTCGGTACACTTGGCAGTCACAATATAGTAGAATTCGTCAGAAACCGGAGTTTGCTTTTCCGAACCACTGACTACTGAGCCATCCTCCAAAGTGACCTCCTTGAGAGCAGTTCCTCCTCCCCAAGTCCACTCGACACCCCCTTCATAAATTGCTGTATTAGGACATTCAGGTTCGCATGCACCGCAGTTGATGCATTCGTCTGTGATCATTATAGCCATGGTCTATTCAATTATTTCTTTCCAAAAGTACTACGTGGATAACATTAAGGCAACAAAAAAGTTGTCATACTAATTAATTTAAAATTATTCCATCCTTTTTTCCTTTTGGGTACCTTTGCCGCATGATGGAATCAATTACTTTCTCAGAAAGAATAAACAGCTTGGTGAAATTGGGCGCTCGACTGTCCAATTTGAGCGGGGAAGAAAGGGAGGATTTATTCAGAAGAGCTTACAACCAAAACAATTGGTTTGACGAAAGGTCGGTCAGCCAAGCTTTAAAAGGTCTGTGTCTCTTACTTGAGGAGTCCAATCTCAAAAAGTGGCTCTCCCAGTACAGGATTGAAGAGCCTAAGCGACCCAAATCGATCGGATTGCTCATGGCAGGTAATATACCCGGAGTTGGTTTTCATGATTTGATGTGTGTTTTGATTTCGGGGCATGTTGCGTCGGTCAAATTGAGCTCAGGAGATTCCTTCTTTTCCAAATGGCTAATCGATCAACTATTGACCATTCAGCCGGCATTTTCTGGGCAAATTCAAATTGAGGAAATGCTCAAAGGTAAGGAGGCTTACATCGCTACAGGAAGTGATAACTCTTCTCGGTATTTCCATTACTATTTCGGAAAGTATCCCCACATCATTCGAGCCAACAGAAGCTCAGTGGCTATCCTTACAGGAAATGAGTCTGATGAAGAATTGACCGAACTGGGGAAAGACATCTTTTCATTTTTCGGATTGGGTTGTCGAAATGTCTCCAAGGTTTTTGTCCCCAACGAGCAAGTGCTTCATCGCTTGCTGGACAATATGGAGAGCTTTAGATATGTGATGGAAAACCACAAGTACCTCAATAATTATGAATACAACAAAGCCATCTATCTGGTCAATAAAGAAGATCATCTGGATAACGGGTTTCTCCTTGTCAAAGCAAGTGAAGCTTTAGTGTCACCTATAGCTGTCCTTTTTTATGAGATTTATTCAGACCCAACCGAACTGGACCGCAGACTTGTCGATCTAGAAGAAAAAATTCAATGTATAGTAGGAGATCAAAGCAGCCATCCAGAAAGAATACCCTTTGGAAAAGCCCAAGAGCCCAAACCTTGGGATTATGCAGACAATAAGGATACGCTGCAGTTTTTATTGGATTTGGATTAGTCTTGGACCTGAGGTAATTCCGCAAGGGGAAGGGAAAAACAGAATTTTGACCCTTTTCCCCATTCGGATTGGATTTGAAGTTGCCCTTTATTCTTCATGATGTATTCTTTGACCAGGATCAACCCCAGACCAGTTCCACTTTCATTGTTTTGACCACGAGTGGTAAAGGAAATCCCGGAATTCAATTTTTCAAGATTTTCTTTAGAGATTCCAATTCCCTGGTCCTCGACACAGATGGTGACCCATGATTCCTCTACTTGAGTTGAAATCCTAACTTCACTGCCTGCATCTGAAAATTTGATGGCATTGGAAATCAGATTCCTTAGAATCAACTCCATCATGTTTTTGTCAACTGTGACCATAATCTCCTCGCTCAGATCAAGTTCGAGCCTTATTTTCTTTTCTTTGGCTATGCGGCTGAGTAGGTTGCTCTGATTCCGGATAAGAGTAGAAATATTCAAAGTCTGAGAATCCATGTATTCACCTCTTAGTTGAGAGCTTGTCCAGGCCAGGAGGTTTTCCAAAAGGATGGCCACATGCTCCATGTTTTTGGATATCTCAGGAAGCATTTCAATAAACTCCTGCTCGGAAATCAATCCATTTTGGGTAAGGTGAATCAACTCTTTCACTCCAAAGATGGGGCCTTTCAGGTCATGGGAAATGATGCCAAAGAATTTATCCTTTAGGTCATTTAGCTGCTGAAGCTCTCGGGCCTGCTTTTGTAGTTTTTCTTTCGAATTTATGGACTCCGTGATATTTTCAAATAAAAGTAAGGTCCCTGAGTAGAGCTGATTCTTGTTTCTCAGTGGGACAGACTCAATTTTGAGGGTTATTTTTTCTCCCTCAATTTCCATGGCACTTTCTATCGTTTTTGGTTCGATCTCGTCAATCAATTCTAAAATTTCAGGTCGGTTTCCGAATAGTTGGCTCGCTTTTGCTCCCAATTTAAATTCTTCCGGCTGGGAACATAGTTTTTTTGCGGCACTGTTGTAGTCCACTACTCGATGATTGAAATCGAAGACAATAAGACCTCTTGTGACCAGTTCCAAAATCCGGTCTCGAGCAATTGGCTGTACTCCTAAAAGATTAAACCTTGCTATAAAATATCCCAAAATTAAATAACAGGTCAGAAAAGCGAAGGGGGTCAAGTCTAAGCCTTCGTAAGGTTTGAAAATTGAGGTTTGATAGAAGATGTTGAACAGAATCGGAATCACGCCGCCTGCGATCAAGATTTTGGTTTGAAGTTTAAATCTCTTGTTGGAGAAACGATACCTTTTCCATAACAAAATTGTGCCCAGGAGATAGGTCAGGTAGGCATAAATTGTTTGGAAATAGTACCAAGGTCCTTTTTCAATTCCCAGAAAGAAGTAATCCCCTGACTGGATTAACCAATTGCTTTTGTAATGCCAGTGATGAAGGGAATTGGTCAAGACAACCAAATAGGTAAGCGCAGGAATTACAAATAGGGCAGGGACAACCCATTTAAGCTTTTTAGGATCAAAATCTGTGTATTTAAGAGAGAAAATCAGCCAAAAGGTGGGAGCAGCTAACAATCCCAAATATTGTACCTTGCTCCAAAGCAGCATATCTTCTACGTTTTTGGACGTCAATTCTATTCCGTAGAAAAAGCCCCAAAATGAAAACGCAAGCAAGGTCAAAGCCATCCACTTAATGGAACTTTGAAGCTTCAAAACCAAGATGATTGAAAGAATTCCCCCTACTAATCCAAAAAAAAGGAGAAAGCTTGCAAATGGGTTGGTTAGGAATTCCATAATTTGAATTCAGACTTTGGGTGTATCGTCAGAGGACGAATCTAGTTTATTGAAATAAGTTTAACTAAAAAAAAATTGAAAAAAGGAAATATTAAGAAAGACTTTGGGTATTTGGCCTCTCCTTTTGGTCTGGTCATGTTTTTGACATTTTTCACTTTCTTTTTGGTCATCAGAAAAAATCTGTCGGAAGGACAACTCTGGATTGATGCTGTTTCTGCTTCATTTAACGCTTGGCAGTCTGGTTTTTTTAGTCTTCTGGCCTTTACAATGCAGATGATGATGGTGCTGGTCTTTGGGTATGCTTTGGCCATTTATGAGCCTGTACACGCCTTTCTTTTATCTCTTGCCAAAAGACCTTCTTCTCTCCCAAGTGCTGCTTTGCTAGTGGCTGGGATGACTATGGGAGCAGGTTTGCTCAATTGGGGTTTCGGGTTGGTTGTCGGAGCTATTTTTTCAAGGATGGTTCATGAAGCCCTTGTAAAAAATGGAATTAAGTCAAAACTTGAACTGCTAGCAGCCTGCGGATACCTCAGTTCTGCGGTGTGGCACGGAGGATTGTCGGGCTCCTCACTCTTGGCTATTGCCGAGTCCGGACATGCATTAGAAAGCAAAATAGGAATCATACCTGCCTCAGAAACAATTTTTTCCACCACCAATCTTTTGATTACGGGCGGTTTAGTCAGCATGTTTTTGTTGCTAGCCTATGGATTAGCCAAGGTGACCGTAGGAGAATTGGACCTTGGCAAAGGCCGAAAGTTGGAACCCATATCCAAGGGTGAGGAAAATCCTCTTGCAATCTGGGCGGGTTTGTTGATGATTTTCACCCTTGGAGCAGGAATACTATCAGGTCAGTTGGCAGGATTGTCTTCCATTTCACTGAATTGGGTGATTTTTCTCTTTTTCACCTTGGTTTTGTTAGCCTATGGAAGCTGGGAAAAATTTACCATGGCCGTCAGCAGGGGCCTGAGAAGTGCCTTGGATATTTTTGTTCAGTTTCCGTTTTATGGAGGAATCATGGGGTTGATTGTAGGATCGGGCTTGTTGTTGGACTTTTCAGCATGGACTTCTTCGCTCTCGGGAGATCGTAGCCTGGGCATTTTTACTTTTCTGTCTGCTGCTCTTGTCAATTTCTTTGTGCCATCCGGAGGAGGGCAATGGGCCATTCAAGGGCCATTGATTATGGAGTCTGCCGGTAATTTGGGAGTTCCATTTCACAAAATGGCTCTTGTATTTGCCTATGGAGATGAGATCAGCAATCTTCTTCAGCCTTTTTGGGCGCTTCCTCTTTTATCCATTTCAGGGGTATCGGTGAAAAAGCTCTTGCCATATTGCTTTCTTTTTTTCCTTTTTGGATTTGTGTTTCTATGCCTGATGATCTGGTTTGTGGTATGAAGTTTTGGCATTTAGAATTCATAAAATGAAGCCTCAGGAAACCATTAGACAAATTCTCGGGTTTAAAATTTGTGGGTTTTACCTATATTCGCAATCGAAATTTTGAACCTTTTATCCACCTAAATATCCAAAATAATGGCTTTTGATATAGACATGATCAAAGCAGTCTATGATCGGTTTCCCGATCGTATTGCTGCAGCAAGAAAAGCTGTAGACAAACCCCTGACTTTGACAGAGAAAATTCTTTATGCTCACTTGACCGAAGGACCTGCCTCCAAGGCCTATGAAAGAGGAAAATCCTACGTAGACTTTCAGCCTGACAGGGTAGCCATGCAAGATGCTACGGCACAGATGGCTTTGCTCCAATTCATGCAAGCAGGTAAGGATCAAGTAGCTGTCCCCTCTACGGTTCATTGTGATCACTTGATCCAAGCTGAAGTCGGAGCAGAAAAAGACTTAAATAAAGCCAAAGACAAAAACCGTGAAGTGTATGATTTTCTGGCTTCTGTATCGAATAAATATGGAATCGGATTTTGGAAACCAGGCGCGGGAATTATTCACCAAGTGGTATTGGAAAATTATGCATTCCCAGGTGGAATGATGATCGGTACTGATTCCCACACACCAAATGCTGGTGGGTTGGGAATGGTGGCTATTGGGGTAGGTGGTGCTGATGCTTGTGATGTGATGGCAGGTCTGCCTTGGGAGTTGAAATTCCCCAAACTGATCGGAGTAAAACTCACCGGTAAAATGTCCGGATGGACAGCTGCCAAGGACGTAATTCTCAAAGTGGCGGGAATCCTTACTGTAAAAGGAGGAACTGGTGCAATTGTCGAATATTTTGGTGAAGGCGCAAGATCTCTTTCTGCCACAGGTAAAGGCACCATTTGTAATATGGGCGCTGAAATCGGTGCAACTACTTCCATTTTCGGATACGATGAGAAATCAGCCGCTTACCTCAAGGGTACCGGAAGAGCAGATATCGCTGAGATGGCCGATGCTATTGCCGAGCATCTCACTGGAGATGATGAGGTGTATGCAAATCCTGAAAAATATTTTGATCAGGTTATTGAAATTAATCTTTCCGAACTTGAGCCTCATGTAAATGGTCCATTTACTCCTGATTTGGCTTGGCCAATTTCCAAATTTGCCAATGCTGTGAAGGAAAACGGATGGCCTGCAAAGTTGGAAGTAGGATTGATTGGTTCTTGTACCAATTCCTCTTACGAAGACATTTCCCGTGCTGCATCTTTGGCTCAGCAAGCTGTGGACAAGAAACTGACTGCCAAGTCTGAATACACCATTACTCCGGGATCGGAGCAGGTGCGATTTACTGTAGAAAGAGATGGGTTTTTGGACACCTTCGGTAAAATGGGAGGCGTAGTCCTGGCCAATGCCTGCGGTCCTTGTATTGGTCAGTGGGCCAGACATGGAGCAGATAAGCAGGAGAAAAACTCCATCATTACCTCCTTCAACCGAAACTTTGCCAAGCGTGCAGATGGTAATCCCAATACCCATGCCTTCGTAGCTTCACCGGAGATTGTGACTGCATTGGCTATTGCAGGCGATTTGACCTTCAATCCAATCACGGATACCTTGACCAACGCTGATGGAGAGCAAGTGAAGCTAGAAGAGCCTCGTGGACTTGAAATGCCAACCAAAGGCTTTGCCGTAGAGGACGCAGGCTATCAAGCTCCTGCAGAGGACGGGTCCAAAGTGGAGGTCATCGTAGACCCCAAATCCGATCGTCTACAGCTGTTGGAATCATTCCCGGCTTGGGAAGGTACTGATCTGAAAGGGTTGAAGCTGCTAATCAAAGCAAAAGGCAAGTGTACTACTGACCATATTTCTATGGCAGGTCCTTGGCTGAAATACAGAGGCCATTTGGATAATATTTCCAATAACATGCTAATCGGAGCTGTAAACGCCTTCAACGATTCTACGAACAGAGTGAAGAACCAACTAACCGGAGAATACGGAGAAGTTCCAGCCACTCAGCGTCAATACAAAGCCAAAGGAATCGGATCCATTGTGGTAGGTGATGAAAATTACGGCGAAGGATCCTCCAGAGAGCATGCTGCTATGGAGCCAAGATTCTTGGGAGTTCGTGCTATTTTAGTGAAGTCTTTCGCCAGAATTCATGAAACCAACCTGAAGAAGCAAGGCATGCTGGCACTTACATTTGCCAATCCTTCCGATTATGACTTGGTTCAGGAAGATGACTCAATCGATATCAATGGTTTGACTTCCTTTGCTCCAGGAGAGCCTTTGGAGTTGGTGCTTAATCATTCTGATGGCAGCAGCCACACTATTTTGGCTAATCATACTTACAATGAAGGTCAGATCGAATGGTTCAAAGCAGGTTCTGCACTTAATCTGATTAAGGCAGGGGCTAATTGATCTAAAGTTTACATCTAGCCGCGGTCAATTTGTCCGCGGCTTTTTTATTTCCCGAGTATGTTGAGATATATCCTTTTTTCCTTAGTCCTATGTTTGGGATTGGCGCTGACATCCCGAGCTCAGGATAAAACAGAGCGGGAAGTGGGCGTAAAGCCTTCAGAAGTTCCCGATCCGGCTAAGAGCTGGTTGAAGGATGCTTTTGAAAAAGTAAAAAGGCCTAAATGGTTTTTGGAATACTCACAGGATGGACAGGCTTTTGAAGCCAAGTTTTGGTGGGAAAAGCATTACCACAGTGTCAAGTTTGACTCTTTGGGCAAGCTGATGGACGTAGAGATAGAAATCTCCAAAGATGAAATGCCCCCTACATCTTGGGAAGAAATCCAGGGATACTTTCAGTCGGAATTTGAGGAGTTTTCGGTGATGAAGATTCAAAGGCAACTGATAGGAGATGAGTCCGATTTGGAGGATTTTTTTGATGAAGAGGAGACTGAAGGAGTCACTATCCGCTACGAAATTGTCTTTCAGGGGAAAAAAGGGGCCTGGCAGATTTGGGAAGGATTGTTTGATGAGCAAGGTGCGTTTATTTCTATTGTCCGAGTTCAAATGAGGTCGGTTGATAATTTGATTTTTTGATGAAAAGAATTTCCTGTATTGTATTGATGTACTTTTTGGTGATTGGGAATGTGCTATCCCAGTCTAGACAGACTTTTTTTACCGGATTTTTCCCGGAAGCCTCCCTTACCAAGAAATTGTCTGAGACGCAAAAGGTCAATTTTAAAATCGAAAATCAACATATAGTATTTGATAATCGCGACGATAGTGCTGAAAATCCTCAATTTTCGCATTACCGAACCGATATTATGGGCTTTTTTGATCAATCACTGAGGCCGGGAATCAGTGTTGCCTTGGGTCTATTTCATCGGTTTCAAGAGGGTGAAGATGGAAATCGGATTATTCAGCAGCTGGCAATCCTGCAAAAAGGCCGGAGCTTAAGAGTAAATCACCGGTTTAGAACAGATCAGACTTTTACCAGAAATCAACCCTTAGAACTTCGGTTCAGGTATCGTCTTTCCGTTGAGATACCCTTAGAAGGGGCAGAAGTGGACCCCGGAGAATTTTATTTGCTGAGTTCGGCTGAGTCCATTTTTAGCCACAAAGGAGGCGAATATGAAATTGAAAACAGGCTTGCTGCGTCCCTTGGAAAATTTTTTAACAGAAAGGAAAAATTGGAGTGGGGAGTGGATTATAGGACAGATGGATACCTTCAGGATGGCTTCCGAACCCGTTTATGGGCTAAAATCAGCTATTACTATAATTTTTGAGAGAAAAATATTTTTTCGAAATGTAAAATATTTGCTATGAAATGCAAATTGATGTATGTTTACTGCTGAATCTTTATAATTCAATCACCCAAAATAAATATCCATTTTCGCTCAAAGGTAAATGCAGGAAAGGGGCATCAACAGTACATTCAAAAAGATCATCTATGAATCTTCCGAAATGGTGTTTCTGGCGGATGATACTTACCCCTATTCTATTTTTTACGGTAATGAGGCTTTTGAAAACCTGATAGGAGAGGGGCTTTCTGATCGATCCTTAGTAGGACTTGATTTGGATATTACCTCATATATCTTCAAAGAAGAATTGGTGCTTACTTTCGAAGACAAGGATTACTCCTTCCAGCTTGAGCTTCCTCATGAGACAGGTTCCAATTACTACCTCTTTTATAAAGGGAAGGAAATAAAAACGCACGGATTACCTTCGAAAAAAGAAGCTTATCAGTTTTTTAGATCTTCTCTGGATTTAATTGCCCTTGGTAAAAACGATCACTTGACCTTTGTCAATCCTTCTGTAATCGCCACATTGGGCTATCAGCCGGAGGAATTGTTGAACACCAATCTTTGTCCTTGGATTCATCCGGAGGAGTTGCAAGACTTACAGAATCTCTGGAAAACTCTTCGTCAAAAGCCCGGAAATGCACTTCAGACAATTCGGTTCAAAAATAAAAGTGGAGAATACCGCTGGCTGGAATGTTCCATTCAAATGGACCCTGAGCTCTTTTTTGTCATTGCCAGAGATGTCACAGACAAAAAGGCAATTGAGCTAGATCAAGAAAAACAAGAAGAAATTTTATCTCTGAAAAAAAGCGGAGGAATCTCAGCTAAATGGTCCTTTGAGGCTATTTCAGGGCTAAAACTAGAAAAGCCCTTCGATGAATTTGTACAGCATCTCCACCTGACTGAATCAGAGAAAAATCAACTGACTCAGCATTTGGAAAAGGAAGGAAGGAATCTTCTTTCTCATCCGGATCAGCTAGAGGGAAGTGGAAAAATCAAGCTCGGAGAAAAGCTCGCAGAATTTAACTTTTTCCGATCTTCCTTTTCCTCAGGTTTGATTTATGGAGTCATTTGGGATAATTCTGAGTTAGAAAAGCTCAAAATTGAACTTGCCCTACATCAGACCTTGTGGCAGGATAGCCCGGAGGCAGTACTTGTAGTCAATCCTGAAGGCGAGATTATTTCTCTCAATGATGAAGCAAAAAGGCTTTTAGGCTGGGAAAATCTAAGCCCAAAACACTTGTCCGAGCTCAATGTGTTTTTTGATAAGGGTGAAAATTGGACAGACTGGGTCAAATCGCCTCTGGAGGGAAGTTTTGTCAATAGATTTTCCACTCTATGGATTGATGAATCGGGGAAGCAGCTGACCCTGGAGGTGGCGACAAAGCCAACGGAAGTTGAGGAAAAGACATATATCTCGATTTCTTTCAGAAATATTTCCGAAAAAATTAAGCTGGAGAAATCCCTGGAAGAAAGCAGTGATTTCTTGATGAATCTGACCGAGCAAGTTCCGGGTGGTTTGTATCAGTTGGTTTTGGATGGAGAAGGACAAATGAATTTCTCATTCTTGTCTAAAGGAATTCATTCTGTATTAGGTCTTTCCGATCAGGATTTGGGAGAGTTCAAGGATATATCCAAAGCTATCACCAAGGTACATCCCGAAGATCTGCCCCAATTGATCATGAGCTCTGTGGCCTCAGCAAGAAAGATGGAACCTTGGCAGTGTCAATTCAGAGTGCGTACTCAGCCTCAATCAGATTCTTACCGATGGGTATTGGGTGCAGCACGCCCTCAGGCATTGGCTAATGGGGACATGGTTTGGTATGGGTATTTGACAGATATTACCAAGCAAAAAGAATTTGAGGCCAAACTGGATGAGGCTAGAAAAGCAGCTGAAAAGGCCAATCAAATCAAGTCGGATTTCCTCTCCATGATTTCACATGAGCTTAGAACTCCACTCAATGCAATATCCGGATCTGTCTATTCTTTGTTCCAGGAGAATCCAAGTGAGTCTCAGAAAACTGCCCTGAACACGATCAATTTTGCAGTGGATAATTTGATCATCATGATCAATGACCTGCTGGATTTCCAGAAGATCGAAGCAGGAAAATTATCCATTGAGTCCAATCCATTCCATCTCAAAGATCTATTGGAGCAGGTGATAAAAGGCCTCACCTTTCATGCCCGTGACAGCAGGAATCAGCTTCAGCTTCATCTCTCAGATGGTTTGGATATTCAGGTCAAGGGTGATAAGACTCGACTTTCTCAAGTTCTTAATAATCTGATTACGAATGCCCTGAAATTTACCAATGAAGGTAAGGTAGATGTAAAGGTGGATTTGGTAGGAACCCTCAGAAATAAAGTGAGAGTTTACTTTGAAGTAAAAGATACCGGAATCGGAATTGCTCCAGAAAATCAGGAGAAGATTTTCAATGACTTCGACCAGGTCAAGCCTACCTTCAGTACCAAGTATGGGGGCACTGGTTTGGGCCTCTCCATTACCCGAAAACTTTTAGCCCTTATGGGAGGTAAGATTCAGCTTGAATCTGAAGTGGGTAAAGGTAGCCGCTTTTTCTTCGAACTTGAACTGGAAAAGGCAACTGAAGCATCTATCCTCAATTCCACTCCAAAGATTGAGTCCAGAAGTTTTGATAAACTTCACCTGCTGATGGCTGAAGATAATGATGTGAATGCCTTGGTTTTGGGAAAAATAATCAAAAAGTGGGGCTATACTTACGACAGAGCTATTCATGGCCTAGAGGCCGTTGAATTTGCTCAGAAGCATAGTTATGACTGTATTTTGATGGATATTCAAATGCCGGAAATGGACGGCTTTGAAGCCACGGAAAAGATCAAAGCCATGTCCAATGTGCCTGTAATCGCATTGACCGCCGCTGCCAAACTTGAAATCATGAGTAAGATCGAAGAAATCGGATTTGATGGCTTTGTGGCAAAACCAATTGACGCAGCCGAACTGCTCAAGAAAATCAAAGAAGTGATTTTAGTAGGTTCTCAAAGGGCCTGAGCTTTTAGGAAGTATTCCTGAACCAAATCCATTTCCGGATAGCTTTTTTCCAAATCTGAAAGGTATTGCAAGGCTGAAATTTTATCTCCTTTCATGACATAATAAATCCCTTTATTTCTAAGTGCAAATGGATTTTTTGGATCCATTTGAATGCTTTGATTGATCCAATCCAGCCCTTCCTCTTTTCGGTCTAAAAATAATAAATACAACCCTTTATTATTGTAGAAATAAGCATGCCTATTGTCCAGAGTGATGGCTTTTTCCACAGCTGTCAAGGCTTGTTCGTAGTTTTCCTCGTCAAAGAAAATCATAGAACGAAGGTTGTGCAGGTTAGGCTCAGAAGGATTGATTTGTTCTGCCTGATCGAGTTTTGTCTTAGCTTCTGTGTAGTTTTTTTGGTAATAAAGGATGGTTGCCTGATTGACCCATAGGTCAGAATTTTCCGGGTTTAGTTGGGTCGCTTTTTGAAAAGCTTCGAGAGAGGCCGGGAAGTTTTTAAGCTTTTCTTGGGTAAGCCCCTCGAGGAAAAATGATCGCCAGTCCTTTTCATTTAAAGATATCAGACGATTGGCATCCTCCTGGGCTTTATAAAATTCCCCATTGTCAAGATAGGTTAGGCCTCGTTGGAAATAAGCCTCAAAATAGTCGGGCCTGTAGCTAATCGAACTGCTGAAATCGTGAATGGCTTCATCCAGCTGATTGAGCCTTAAATGAGCTAAGGCCTTATTGAAATAGGCGTCAGAATAGGTTGAATCCAAAGCAATAGCTTCCTGATAAAAACCAATGGCAGACTTAGGATCGTTTTCATCCAGTTTTTCATTTCCCTTGAGGAGAAACCTGCCTTTTTTATCCTCCACGCTGTCGCAGGATGCCAAGAATAATAGAATTAAAAAAATAGCAGTAAGTCTATTCGGAGCTTTCTTCTTTTTCAGCAAAGTAATCATCATCGTCTTTTTCTTCTCCTAATAGCAAAGCGAAGGGTTTGGTTTCTTGAGATAGTGAAAATATTTCCCTAAGGATAGCCAAAGTAGGAATAACCAAGATCATTCCTGCAATACCCCAAATTGATCCTCCCACCAAAAGTCCCAAAAAGGTGATGAAAGCGTTCAAATTGACATTTCCTCCGACAATTTTGGGCGTCAGGAAGTTTCCTTCCACCAGTTGGATCACCTGGTATGCTCCGAATATCAAAACAGGATAAATTAAACCATCCATAGTCAAGAAGGAGTAAGTCATGGGCAAAGTCACACCGATTAGTGGCCCGATGTAAGGGATGATATTCAATATCGCACCCAGGATTCCAAAGAACACCGCATGTTTAACCCCAATGATGGTGTAAGCTGTGATATTTAAAATCGCCAAAATTACCATCACTTTGCCTACACCCACGATGTATCCTTGGATGACCTTCCTTAGATTGGTGATTCGCATCTTTACCAAGGCAGGATCATGATTTCTGTAAATCATTACCATCATTTTGGTCAAATGCTCTCGGTACAGTAGGAAGAAAAACATGAATATGGGGATCAAAATCAGTCCTGACATGGATCCTATCGCATTAAGTGCAAAGGAAGTGATACTGCTGCTATGCTCATTGACATATTGCATCAGAGCATCTGATTGCACTTTCTCAGACAAATTTTCCTGAATCCCGAAGGTAGAACTTGTCCATTCATCAAATTCATTTGCTACAGTGACCAACCGATCTGAGGTATTGGAAAAATCCTTGGTAAAGCTTACCACATTGCCAATTATAAATCCCAGTAATCCTGCCACAAATGCAATCATGATCAGCAGTGAAAATACGCAGGAGAGCGTTCTGGGTATTTTATATTTTTCCATCAGATTACCCAATGGAGTGAATAAAATGGCAAAAAAGCCTCCCATGAATAAAGGAACCAACAAACTCTTGCCCACTATCAGGAAAAACACCAAAATGATAATGAAAGCCATTACTGAAAGTGCTTTCAAATAAGCGGGGAGGTTCAAGGGTTTTTTTTGCATTTTGATTTAATTCAAGGTCATTGGATGATTTTGCCGTTGATCAGTTTTTTGGTTGAATATTTGGCTGAAGTGGAAAATTTAATCCATCCATTTGGAAAATCCTATTTACCCTGAATTAATCCCGATCGTTTCATCAATGCATCTGGTTTCGGGTCTCGCCCTCTAAACCGTCGGTAAAGGATCGAAGGATGCTCACTTCCTCCGGCACTGAGGATATTTCGAGCAAAGGATCGAGAAGTCTCCTGGTCAAATACACCCTTTTCTTGAAACAACTCAAAAGCATCTGCATCCAGTACTTCGGCCCATTTGTAGCTGTAGTATCCTGAACTGTATCCGCCTTGGAAAATGTGGGAAAAACTAGTGCTAACCATCGTGCCGGGCACTTTTGGGAGCAAATCGGTTTTTTTCATGATGTTTTCTTCAAACTCCCGAATATCACTAATCTCCTCGGGAGATTGGCCATGATAGGCCATGTCTAATAGCCCGAAACTCAACTGTCTCACCGTCTGATATCCTTGCTGGAAATTTGACGCATTTTTGATTCTCTGGATCAAATCCTCTGGTATGGCTTCCCCTGTCTCATAGTGTTTGGCAAAAAGGTCCAGACAATCCTTTTCGTAACACCAGTTTTCGAAGATTTGGGAAGGCAATTCTACAAAGTCCCAATACACACTCGTTCCGGACAGGGTCTCATAAGTGCCTTTGGCCAGCATGCCATGAAGAGCATGACCAAATTCATGGAAAAGGGTAGTCACTTCATTGAAGGTGAGCAGACTGGGTTTGCTTTTGGTGGGTTTGGTAAAATTGCAGACAATGGAAATGTGTGGTCGGCTATCTGCTCCGGCCACTTCATATTGCCCTTTGTAGGAGGTCATCCAAGCTCCGTTTCTTTTTCCCGGTCTGGGGAAAAAATCCGCATAAAACACGGCCAGGTGAGCTCCATACTCATCTTTTACCTCGTATGCGGTCACATCCGAATGATAGACAGGAATGTCTTTATTTGCAATGAAGTCCAATCCATAGAGGCGCTTCGCAGTCTGGAAGACTCCATCAATCACTCGCTCAAGCTGGAAATATGGGCGAAGAATCTCGTCATCCAGAGCATATTTCTCTTTTTTGAGTTGCTCAGAATAGTAGGCAAAATCCCATTTTTTCAAATCAGCCAACCCATCTTTCTTTTTGGCAAATTCCAAGACTTCTTGTACCTCGGCTTCAGCTTTAGGTTTGGCTTTTTCCAATAAGTCATTCAAAAACTCCATCACCTTGGCTGGACTCTTGGCCATTCTTTCTTCCAAAACAAAATCGGCATGACTTGCATAGCCTAGAAGTTGAGCTCGCTCAAATCTTAGCCTAAGGATATCCTTGATGATTTGCTGATTATCCAATTCATCTCCCTTGGAAGCCTTGGTATTGAAGGCCATGAAGAGAGTTTGTCTCAGACTTCTGTTTTTTGCATAGGTCATGGCCGGAATGTAACTCGGATAATCCAAGGTGAAAGCCCAAGAACCGGGTTTTCCTTTTTCTTCTGCAATCTGCGCAGCCGCTTCCTTGATTCCCTCAGGAAGCCCATCCAATTCTTCTTCTCTATCCACAAAGTGAACAAAGCGGTTAGTCTCTGCCAATACATGCTCCCCAAATTTCAGACTGAGTTGAGATAGCTCCTGATCTATTTTTCTCAGCTTTTGTGCTTCTTCAGGATTGAGTTTGGCCCCATTCCGGACAAAGGACTTGTAGGTTTTTTCCAAAAGCGTGGATTGTTCCGGGGTCAAATTGAGAGATGATTTTTGGTTGACCACTTCTTCCACTTTCCGAAAAAGCTCCTGGTCCAGCAGGATGTCATTGGCATGTTCGGTCAGTAAAGGAGAAATCTCACGCGCCAATCGCTGGATTTCATCGTTGGTTTCTGCCGAATTGAGGTTGAAAAAGATAGCCGAAACCACACCAAGCTTTTTCCCTGAGCGGTCAAGAGCCTCGATGGTATTTTCAAAGGTACTTTCAGGTTCAGCTTTGATTTGCTCAATTTCCTTCTTGGCTTGAATAATGGACTCTTTGATGGCCTCTAGGAAGTGCTCGTTTTTGATCAGATGGAACGGTGGGGTATCAAAAGGGGTGGCAAAATCTGCCAAAAGTGGGTTATGCATTGCTTAATCAGGTATTAATTTTCTAGCCGGTGATATCCTCCGCAATTTACCCAATGTTTTTGTCCCTGTCATCCTACTTTGAGCATTTTCCTCCTTTCATTGGCTTGGAATAGACAGATTAAAAACTGGTAGAAAATGCGTTTTTAATTTTCCGCTTCAGCATTTTTCAATTCAAGCTCCAAGCGAATTCAAGCTACCTTTTGGTAAATAAAGAACTATGAAAAAGACAATCGGACTTTTGATTGGAATGTTGATTTGGGTGATCACGGCATCTTCCCAAGTCTTGGTCAGAGATGGACTGTATTTCAATCCGGCAGGTAGGCAGGTTTGGATTATGGATATGCAGGGAAAAGAGTATCCTCGGGCCTTGTTGTATAAGGTTTCCAAAGATTCCCTGTTTTTTGTGGAGACTATGAGCAAAAAGATGACTTCGGAGTCAGTTCCAACTGAAATCAAAAGCATCCACTATTCTCAGGTCAAGTCTTTGGTAACCCTGCGAAACTCACCCGGGAAGCAAGGGGCTTTAGTAGGTGGGATTTTGGGAATCCCGCTAGGCATTGGAATTAATGCTCTGGCTGACCAGACGGTAGAATCTACTCCGGTTTTGGGTTCTTGGTTTGTAGACGCATATGATCAGCCTTCCATGGTTTTTGGATCTTTTGTTTTGGGAGCAGGAATTGGTGCTGGGGTTGGAGCTTTATTGGGAGGTTTGGCCAAAAGGAAATGGGAAATAGATGGATTCTATGAGAGATATCAGGAAGCCATCTTGGATTTGGATAAACGTGCTTTTTGGTCAAGGACAGCAGGAAAAAGAAGGTCTTCCAATTAAGTTTTCTTCTTTTTCCAAAAATAAAAAACCGGGACTAGCCCGGTTTTTTTCTTTAAAAGTCACAACTCATTTCTTCCATTCCGATAGGGGCTCCGTCAGGAATACTCAATACATCCTGAGCAGGGAATTCGACAGGAAGCTCTAAGAAGGTTTTGATTTTATCAGAAAGATAATCCCGATGGGCTTTGGTGATTCCACTGCTTCCTTCCATAGCTGAAATTTTTTCCAACTGCATGCGGGCAATTGCTCTCACAGTTTGTGCAGCATCTGGGTTTTTGGACAGATTGATCAGATGGTCCACCAATTTGGATTCGGTCATCCACTTGATCTCATTTTTCAGTCCTCCTGGATTGGAGTTGGAAAATACCTGGGATGTAACCTGATTCAAGACGGTTTCCAAGCTGGGTAGATTTGGGTCGACTAGGTTTTGAAGGTAAATTCGATTAGCCCGGCCTGATTCGAAAAGGAAAGTGAAGGTGGCGTCCACCACATTCTCTGCAGGTGCAATTGGGTCAAATACAGGGCCCGTTCGGGAAGGAAATGTTTCTCGGTTTTTACCATATCCATATGGCCGGGGAGGAATCAACGCCAGAATATGAGAAGGTACTTCCAATTGGTTCGGAGAAATCCCTGTCAATAAGGCTTCCAATGCTTCTTTTTGAAGAGAAGCTGGAATCCACTTCTGATTGGGCTGATTGTCACCTTTTACCTGATAGTTGTAATCCATGCCCCCAATCAACTTGCTCGTCGCTTCTAACTGATAGCGATGCATAAGATAAAGCGGCACGAATACCTCTTCCAAAGTAGCTAGAGGCTCCCCATTGCGGATAGCATTAAGTCCAAAGGTCTTCATTCGGTTTTCCCGAACTTTGAGCAGACGCATATATTCTGCTGGAGCGGAAATGCCATTATCCCAAAGGTGCGATCGAGGATGAGCACCGCTTGGGTCTCTAGAATCAGAGTCAGTGATAAATTCAAAACCTGCAGAATAGGTGTCCAGCAAAGTTTTATTCAAAAACTCCTCTTCGGACTGCCCTGCAGCTGGGGTACCATATCCATAAGTGATTGCCCATTTGTCCCAATCACCGATTTTCAAATCATAAGAATCTGAAAAATCCAGCTCCCCATTAGCATTTTCTTTGATCAAAGGATAGGGGTAGTCCATCACAGAAGATCTGCCATTGGCAGAAGTGGCGTAGCTGTGGGCCAGTCCGATGGTGTGACCGATTTCATGAGCCGAAAGCTGCTTCAGGCGTGTCAGTGCCATTTCCATCATTCTTGGGTCCACAGGCTTACCCTCTTCAAAAGGCTGTATCAATCCTTGGGCAATGAGGTAATCCTGTCTCACTCTCAGAGATCCAAGTGAAACATGCCCTTTCAGGATTTCCCCGGTACGAGGATCTCTCACACTTGATCCATAAGACCAGCCACGGGTAGAGCGGTGTACCCATTGGATGACATTGTATCTCACATCCAGCAAATCCAGCCCTTCCGGAGCCAATTCCACACGGAAGGCATTTTTAAATCCTGCCGCTTCAAAAGCCTGGGCCCACCAATTTCCTCCTTCTATCAAAGCAGAAGCTACAGGCTCAGGAGTGCCTCTATCCAAATAATACACGATGGGTTCTACCACTTCTGATACCGCAGCTGTGGGATCTTTCTTTTCCAATCGATGTCTGGAAATAAACCTTTTTACCAAAGGTTCATCTATAGGGGTGGTGTAGTCCTGATAACTGATGAAGAAAAAGCCAGCTCGAGGGTCAAACTTTCGCATGGCATAAGGCTCAGGAAGCTCGATAAAGGAATGCCTCATTCGTACAGTCACTGCCTCAGGACTTGGAGTTACCGAACGCAGGTAGGCACCTGCACCCGTTCCTGTGAGAGTGATGGTCGCTTCGACTTCTGTGTTTTTGGGGAAGTTTTTGGTCATGGGATAATATAGCGCTGACCTACTCTCATCTACCCGATAATTACCCTGACGGCTTCTGCTAAGACGCTCACTGACTCCATGAGCATCCTGAAGGTAAAATTTAGTAGCTTCTACATAGTGTGTGCCTCCTTCAGATTTGGCGATTTCAAATCCCCAAAGCGTGGATTCTGCAAAAGCATCCTTGATGGATTTGGCTTCGGAGGGATTGTCTGTGTAGGCCCGGAATCCATAATTCTTATGAACCAGGAAGAGCTTGTTGCCTGATTTTCTAAACTCCACTACTCGTGTATCTCCCAATTGACCTCGGTCTAGACCGATATCATTGGAGCCGATACCTGCAGTGAGAGAGTTGACATAAAGGAATTCGGTATCCAGAGATTGTATCTCGAGATAGATTTTCCCTTTTTCTTCGTCGAGATAGAAAGGGACAAACCCTTCTTTTTTCACCATTTTGGAAAAGTCCAGACTTTGTCCAAACCCGGATACCCAAAACAGAGTCAAAAATCCGACAAGGCTGTATAGTTTTTTCATCTGTATATTTTTTGATTTTTATTGGTCAGATGGAATCTTTGACGATTAACATCATCATTGCCATATGAAGCTAATGACAATTTTAATCGTGTCGATTTCATAAGCGTTTTTGCTTTTGGGACAAATTATCAAATACCCGCCTACTTTTTTTACCATCAATGGAAAAATCACTTCAAAAAGTAACGAATCATCAAGGAAGAGTCGGTTTGTCTGGGACCATCTATGGTTTGCAACCCGGAACTGATCATATCCCGGTCCGAATAGCGGGTTTGTGAGATTCTCAAATAGGCTGTGAGTTTGGGATTGATTTGATATTGCCCCAGGATATAATAGCGAATTCCTCTTCCTGAAAAGGCAGGAATGGAAAAGGTCCAAAGCACATTGTTTTCGAAGGCATACAGTCTGTTATCGTAAGTTTCGGCATCAAAAATGGCCCATCTGCCGGTGAGTCTCCACGCTCTTCTTCCATACTGGATATCCTGCAGCGCCATAAATCCTTGGGTTTTTACCCCTTGAATCGTCACTTGGCTCCAAAGTACCCTTGAACGGATAAATAAATTGGTACTCAGGTGGGTTTCCAAGCTCAGCATTCCGTTTTGCTTGAGTACTGGCTCGACTATATAGGGCAATTGGGGATCTCCCGAATGGTTCAGATTTCTGTCTTTTTGTTCCTGACGGATTTGAATGAATGCCAGCAGATTTCTTTTGGGTTGATAGCTGATCCGTGCCAGCCATTCATAGCCTTTAGACGGGGCATACACCCGATACCTCAGCCAGGGGAATTTGAAATAATCATAATAAGCATTGATTTTCCAGATTTTCGAAGGACGGATCTGAATTCCCATGTATAGCCCCTGTTCGTTGATTGGTCTAGTGCTTTCAGCAAAGCCCGAGGAGTAAAAGCTGTGGAAATTGGGGTCGTATTTTCTCCATAAAAGGGAGAAGTCGATCTCTTTGGACAAGCTACTGACCAGTCCCAAAACAGTACCGGTGCCTCTGCTTTGCGAAATAGCCGATTCACCAAAAAGGAAAAAGTTTTTCCAATTGTAATTGAAATAAACGCTGGCCACTCCGTTGGAATTTCCTGAAAATTCCCTGGTATTATACACCCGTTCACTTCTGACCCAAGGTCTGTCAAACCTTGAGGCCAAGGCATTGGCGCCTACTTGCCATCGGCCTGAAGAGTGGGCGTATTGGATATTACCACCGATGTTGGATTCCCGAATTTGATTTTTGGTACTGATTTCACTCAGTGTTCGGTGTAGTCCGGTTTGGGAAAGGGAGCTTATGGTTTCCACGACATTTTCCAAAGTGTCGAGAGCGGATGCAATTCTTCCATCTCTTGGTGCATGGGAAGCAATGGCGGTCACTGTCCAGTTTTTCCATTGTCGGGTCAATCCCAAGCCTCTGAAAAATCCAAACTCCAAAGCTGCGGTATAAGGTAAAATACCAATGCTGCTTCTTCTTACAGTAGGGACGGTTTCAGCCCCTTTTCCCAAAGTATACCCGGCTCCAAAAACCAAACCCTGCCCAAAACTGGCTTGAAAATCTCCCAAAGCAATGGTCCTCCATTTGCCTACCTGATACCGCGTAAAATGGAAGGAGAAGAAGTTGAATCCATATCGTGCGGTCTTTCCATCCCAAGTAAACTGCTCCCCGGCGTCTTTTTCCAAGGTGACGCCCAAACTGAAATCCCTGGGGTGTTGGATTCTGAATCGGAGATAAAGTTCATTAGGATCTCCCAAATATCTTGTGCTCATCCTTCCATTGGAAAGCGTATCTGCCGGGGTGAAGCCGCGCCGCCTTTCCCATGTTCTCCTGTGCCTGAAAAGTAGGTAAGCGTTTTCTTCCTGCTTTAATCTTTGCCAAAAAGGAACAGGCTTTCTGTTTATCTCTCCCAAAGTCACAAAAGGAACCAATGCCTCGATCAGAGCAAGATCAAACTCAGGAATGGCCTGAAGTTCATAAATGGAGATTAATGGTCCGAATTTTTCCCGATAAGCCAGAAAACTTCCCACTTGCAGGGGAGAAAGAAGATAGCTGGCTTGAAGGACTTCTGAATTGGCTTGATTGAGATTGATGGGGTTTTGGTATAGTTGAAAAAGTGCTTCATAGATTGCTTCGTAGTCAATATCCTCATCCTGAACAGGGAAAAGCCGCTCGATGAAGCTTTCCAAATCAACTGGCGGGTTGTCTTTTTGCTGAGCTAGGCAGATTCCGGGGAGAAAAAGAAAAACCAAGCAAAGTAAGATTCTCATCATTTTCCCAGTTTATATCCCAAACTCAAGTGATGAGAGACTCCCAAGGCGGTGTTTTCTCCAAATGCATAATCAAATCCAAATCGGTCCCTTCTCAAACCCAACCCAAAATTGATCCGTGAAGGATTGCTTCCCACACCAGCCCTGAGAAAAATCCAATCTTGAAGCTTGTACTCCAATCCAGTCCTGAAAATAGGCTTGGTTTCCACTTCTTTTTCTATTTCTGCAGAAAGGGAAAGCTGATCAGATGCCAAATAAGAAATTCCCATTTGGATCAAAGTGGGTAGAAGCTGCTCAGAGTTTCTGCTGAATTTTGCTTGATTGAGATTGGAAAAATGAGCTCCCAAAAATGTCTTGGGGCCTAGTTCTGCCACTCCTCCCAAAGAAATCAGAAACGAATGGGCACTACCAAACCCTTCTATCTGAGTTTGAAACCAATCCAACTTGACCCCAAGGGAGACAATGCCCAGGGTATTGGAAAATCCAATTCCCAGAATTTGCTGATTGAAGAATTGATCCCCAAAACTGCTGACTCCCAAGCCAAAAGTCCCCACCTTGCTTTTAATTCCTCCGGCAAGGCTGTAAGTGCTCAGCTCTTTCAATCCAAACCTGGAATCATATCCTGCCACCAATTCACTTTCTTCCAGCCGGTCCAGATTTCCTACATTATTGAAAAAGGTCCAGGCATCTCTGGTAAACAAACGAAGCTGACCCATTCCTTGGCTTCTCGCACCATAGGATTGGGTAAGTGGGTCTGTTTGACAAAAAGCTAAATGTGTAAAAAGACCCAGGAAGCATAAAAGTATAATTTGCCTCATGGTAGGAATAAAAGTATAGATTCAATTTACTAATTAAGTAAATGAAAGTGTTCTTTGATAGGAGAAAAAGTTTAAGGAAACAGGAAAGTAATTTCCTGATGCTAAGTGGATCGAAGGATTAAATTAGAAGGGAGCTCTGAAATTGAAAAAGATGTTGCCTTCTCCCTGATTGTTGACTGAGTATTCCAGGCGAAGTACTGCATCGTAAAAGCCTACAATGTCAATTCCTGCTCCATAGCCAAAAAGGTATTGATTGGTCAAGCGTGCATTTTCAGGGATTTCATTTCGGTCTGTGACATAGCCGTGGTCAAAGTTTCCGCTGAGGTACATTTTGAAAGGAAGTGTGTTGAACTGGTCTCCGGGAAGATACCTGGAGATATCAATTGCAAAATCCAAAAACTTGTATCGCACACTGTTCTTTTGGACATACAGTTGCTGTCCCTCGATTACATTCAGCTCATATCCCCGAATAAAATTTGGGTTATACCCAATCCCCCTGACCAAAGTGTAGGGTTGTTGGTCACTAAGGAACCAAACTCCGGTGAGCCCAGCTGCAAAATGAATCCGCTCGGTAAGAGGTTTATAAATGTTCGCATTGATATTGATTTCTATTTCATCAATGTCCTCGGTGTTGAATATCCCGTATTTGGTTGCCGAAATCTGTAATAATTCCCCATCTGTGGCATAAGCGACATTATCCCGCTTATCGTGCCTAAACGAATATTGGAAATAGGCATAGCGAAGGTTGTTTTCACCGTGTTGGAAGTAATTCGGGTTTTCGTTTAAGACATCAGGATTGATCCAGGTGTAGTTGTATCCCAGGGTGACAAAATGGAAATTATAGAAGGTTCTTCGATAGGTGTATCTCAAGGCAGTGGAGAAGTTTTTCCTCAACACCTCCTCCATTTCGTTGGTGTAGAAGACCTGTCGATTAAATTCCGATTTGATGGGAATGGTTTTCTGGTCGGCGTAGGTCAGCTGAAATGCAAGTCCGTGTTTCTGCTTTTTGTCTATATAAGGTTTGGAATAAAGCATATCCAAGGCCTTGGTAAATCCCAACTGTCCGGAAAATCGAAGTTTTTCATTTCTTCCACCCACGTTGGAATGGCTGACTCTGAGGCCGTAGTTTACCCTTGACCAATCTCTGCCTTGGTTGGTCCACCATTCAGCAAAGTTTCGATCTGCGAGTTGGAAGATAATGGAGGGTAGAATATACCATCGCTCCTTGACCGAAATGAGGATTTCTACTTCCTCTTCTCCCGTAAACAGGGGAGTGATTTCTACTTCCGTAAAAAGTCTGAGGTTATAGATTTTCTGCTGATCCGCTTGGATGATACCAACAAAAGTCTCCCAATCGTAATAGTAATCTGTAGTAAAATCAAGCTCCCTCAGGATGACACTTTTTTGGGTTTTCTGATTTCCTATGATAAAAATATTATTCACCTTCACTCGCTCCGGTGCTCCTGGGTTGACCGGTGCGTAAGAGGTATCCTGTGCCAAGACCGGAGTTCCGGTCCCGATACCCAACAAAAACAACAGAATGAATAAATATTTTACAAAAGCCGACAATGGAATTCTCTTTCTTTAATTTTGGTTTTCCCTTTATACGATAAAAGGCCAGCGAGAAGATGATCAAAACCTACATCAGAAAGATAGCGATATTTCCAGTGCTGGTGTATCAGTATGTCATTTCTCCGCTTTTTCCTGCCTCTTGCCGCTATACACCTACCTGCAGCCAATACATGAAAGAGGCGATCCTGAAGCATGGCCCCATCAAAGGTGGTTGGTTGGGGTTCAAAAGAATCGGACGATGCCATCCTTGGGGAGGGCATGGTCACGATCCGGTTCCCTAGATTTTTTCGGTTTTAAATCCTGTTTTCAATGCTCTGAAAATCAGAAAAATGCCCAAAAGAACGAGAGGAACACTTAGGATTTGTCCCATATTGAACTGCATTCCGCTCTCGAAATCGACTTGGACTTCTTTGTAAAACTCCCAGATAAAGCGCATTCCAAATACTGAAATCAGGAATAGACCTAACAAGAGTCCATCAGGGAGATTGGATTTGAACTTGATCCACAACGCCAGAAGTACGAGGAAAATAAGGAAATAGGATGCTGCCTCATAGATCTGGGTTGGATATTTTGCCTTTCCGAAGGTACGGACGGTCACCAGATAATTTCCGGGTTGTTCTTTGATCTCATAATCCAGAGGAGTTTCTGCAGGCTCCGCCAAAAACTCCTGAGAGGAATTGAAGCGGGTAAGTGCATACTTGATGTCTTGCTCCAGAATCTGACTGAGCTCTTCTTGGGAGAAATTCCCTTTGGAAATGACCAAATCAAAATTCACAGGTACGATACCATTTCCGGTCAGCTCCGAATCTCGGTCAGCAGGTTTGTAGGCGTCAATGGATTCAATGGGTACTTTCAGGTTTTGAAGAATTTCTTCTGTATCTCTTGCGAAAACAAATCCAGAATCACTTCCCGAGTCTTTTCCCACGATCTCAGAGTTCATCAAGTTTCCTACCCGAATCAAAGCACCGGTCATGGCAGTCACAATAACTATTCGGTCTACTACCCACAGGTAGCTTTGACCTGGTGTACGCTTGGCATAAAGCCAAAGGGCAAATAAAATGGCCACAGCAGCTCCATGGGAGGCAAGTCCACCTTCCCACACTTTCAAGATGGAAAGGGGATTGCTGAGATATTTGTCCGGTTCGTAGAAGAGTACATGACCCAACCGAGCTCCTATGATGGTAGCCAAAACCATGTAAATGGTCAATTTGTCCACTAATCTTTCATCCTGTCCTTCTTTTTTGAAAAAGTAAACCATGATTTGCTGGGAGATTATAAATCCCAAGGCAAAGAGTAAACTATACCATCTGAGCCTTTCAAATCCTGAAAAAACGGCCGGATTGGGGTCCCATACGATGTAGCTAAGAATAAATGAAAGCATAAGATTTTTATTAAAGTTGGTCTAATTGCCGGAGTTCTTCCTCAAACCCACCGGATAAAATTGGGAATCTATACCAAGTTTTGGGATCGACATTGAACTCGTCCAAATGAAAAGACGGAGCCAATCTCTCTCTTTTCCATTGATTACGGGACCAAAGTCGGAAGAATTTTTTAATGTACCCCTTCAATTGTTCAGGATCTAGGTCAGTTTCAGTTTTGAGTAGCTCAAAGGTATCCATAGGAGATCTACGGTCACGGATGGCCAATCGCTCAATTTCTACCAGCAGGGAATAGGGCATCAAGTCTGTTTCATCCGTTTGGGTATTCTCGAGAGGTCGTAACTCTGCGGTCGGGGTTAAGCTATTCACAGCAGCAAGTCCAGGTCTGTCCAATTCTTTTTCAGCCCACTTGAGCCAGTGGATGATGAAATGCTTGTCCACTGCAGCTATGGGGGAAATACTTCCACTGGTATCCCCGTCCATCGTAGTATATCCTACATCCCCTTCACTTCTGTTGGAGGTGGAGAGAAGTAGGGCTTGGTTGAGATTGGCCAACATCCAGATGATTGGAGAGCGCGTACGAGCTTGGATATTTTGCAAAGTGATGTCGTCCTTTTCCCAAGTCAGTTTTCTGCCAATGGCCTTCTCGATTTTTTCAGTGTAGGAGCTGACTTCTTCGTCTATAGTCCAGGAATAAAATTTTGCACCCAGGCTTTCAGCCAGTGTTTTGGCAGAATTGAAGGTGTCTTCTGATGAATTCCTAGTCCCTTGATAGGCTGTAGTCAGTAAGAGTCCAACCAGTTCTTTTTTAGGATCTTCAGTTTGAAAGGAGTGTACCAAGCCGATTTTTTCCAAAAACTTCTCCAGACCCAATTCATCCACTCCTCTACTCACCATTTCAGCGACAAGCACGGCAATGGTGGAGGAATCGGCTCCGCCTGAAAGAGATAACACAAACCCCTTGCTCTTGCTTTTTCTCAGGTAATCAAAAAGGCCCAAAGAAGATGCTTGGACAAATTCCCATTCCTTAGCTTGAATAGGGGCTGGATTTTGTTCTTTATTTTCTAGGGTGAATATCAGGACCTGAAAGTCCTGAAAAGAAAGCAGCTGATTTCTGCCAAGGATATTCCCATCTTTTGCCAAAAGGATTTCCCCATCAAAAATCATCCTGCCGGATTCATTGCCCAATAAATTGACATAAGCATAATAGCAGTCAAAAGTCTTCGAGCTAAATTCAATTAATTCTTTTCGCTCCAAGGTTTTCTTCATTGCAAAATGTGAAGCGCTTGGATTGAAAATTAAATCAACTTTTCGGTCCCTCAGCCGATATCCCGGTCGCACTGGACCTCTCCATGCATCTTCGCAGATTTCAAAGCCATAGTGAATTCCCTGAAGATGGAAAGTAAGATCACCGAATGGGATTTTTTCTCCCTGCCACTCCAATTGAATGACTTCGTGAGCTTGCCAAGGGGTAAACCATCGAAACTCGTAATGCACCCCGTCAATCGCCATGAACTGCTTGGCGACAAAACCTTTTAAAATCCCATTTTCAATTACAGCGACGGTATTATAGACTTTGTCAGCCATTCTCACCGGTAGGCCAACAGCCACGGTAATTCCCTGACAGTACGGAATCAACTTCGCCAATTGTGAAAGTGCCTTCTGGGGGTACCAGTAACTTAAAAAGAGGTCCTCTGAGCCGTATCCCGTAATGGCCAATTCCGGAAAACATACCAAATCTGCACGCTGTTCTTTGGCAGCTGCTATTGCTTTCAGGATACGATTGAGGTTGCCTTCCCAATCCAATGGGGTTTGGTTGACCGTAGCACAGGCGATTCTTAAGGGATTCATTCGGTTTTGAAAAATCGGAAGTTAGGGATTTAGCAGATCGAGTTGTTCGCAGGCTATTCGTGAGGCGTCTTGTTCGGCTTTCTTTTTTGTAGCGCCTTTGCCTTGGAACACCTGACTGTTTTCTACTCTAAGCTCTACAACAAACTCTTTGAATTGTTGGTTGCCATTTACTTGAATTACCACAAAATCTACCTGTTTGTTCTCTTTCTGAGACCACTCAATGATTTTACTTTTGTAATTGTAAATGGTGCTGACCATTTCATCCAAATCCATGTGAATAAGAATACGGGTAAGGATCAACTTTTTGGTAAACCGATAACCCCTGTCCAAATAAACAGCCCCAAGAAAAGCTTCGAGTATGTCACCATAAAGGGATTTATTTCCGGTAAACTGCCGACTGTCGATCACCAGATGTAGGGCGTTTTTAAGGCCGATTTTGATGCCTATTGAATTGAGGGTTTCTCTATTTACCAGCTTGGAGCGGGTTTCGGTCAAAAAGCCCTCATCCCGGAAAGGATATTTTTTGAATAGATACTCTGCAATGACTGCGCCCAAGACTGCATCTCCGAGGAATTCCAATCGTTCATTGGAAATTTTGAGGCCCTTGTAGCTTTCTTCATTGAGTCCGGCTGGAGTAAGTGCTAGTCGAAAAAGGGATAAATTCAAAGGCTTGCGTCCAGTGATCATTTTGATCGAGGAGGCAAGCCTTTTGTCTTTGGTATTGAAGAAAAGAGTATGAAATCCGAGTCTCTGAAAGAGTTTCACTCTGCTCAGTTATATTTTTTGAAAATGACGGAACAGTTGTGACCTCCGAATCCAAAGGTATTGCTCAAGGCAAAATTGATATCTCTTTTCTGAGCTTTGTTGAAAGTCAAGTTTAATCCTGGATCAAAAACTTCATCATCCGTGAAGTGATTGATGGTAGGAGGGACTAGGCTATTTTGAATAGCCAAAATTGAGGCAATGGCTTCAATAGCACCTGCCGCACCGAGTAGGTGTCCGGTCATGGATTTGGTACTGCTGATGTTGAGCTTGTAAGCATGCTCTCCAAATACCTTCTGAATAGCCTTGGTTTCACTTACATCCCCGAGCGGAGTAGATGTGCCATGAACGTTGATGTAATCAATCTGCTCAGGCTTTAACCCAGCATCTTCCAGAGCGATTTCCATTACACTGCTGGCACCCAGACCTTCTGGGTGAGGGGCAGTGATATGGTTGGCATCGGCAGTCATTCCACCACCTACCAGCTCCGCATAGATTTTGGCTCCTCTTGCTTTGGCATGCTCCAGTTCTTCCAAGATCAATGCTCCAGCGCCTTCTCCAAGGACAAATCCATCACGATCCTTGTCAAATGGACGAGAGGCCGTTTCTGGAGATTCGTTTCTTTGGGATAGTGCTTTCATGGCATTGAATCCTCCAATTCCAGCTTCTGTTACAGCTGCTTCGGAGCCTCCACTGATAAACAGGTCGGCCTTTCCTAGGCGGATGTAATTGAAAGCATCAATAAGAGCATTTGTAGCAGAGGCACAGGCTGATACAGTAACAAAGTTGGGTCCTCTGAATCCATACTTGATGGAAATGAAGCCCGCAGCAATGTCAGCGATCATTTTGGGAATAAAGAAGGGATTGAATCGTGGAGTACCGTCTCCTTTGGCAAACTCGGTGACCTCTTCCTGGAAGGTGCGAAGTCCTCCGATACCGGAACCCCAAATTACGCCTGCACGGCTTTTGTCAATGCTTTCCAAATCGATACCCGAATCTGCCATAGCTTCATCAACCGTGATCATGGCATATTGGGTGAAGGGATCCATTTTTCTTGCCTCTTTCCTGTCGATGAAATCCTCTACATTGAGGTTTTTTACTTCGCAGGCAAATTGGGTCTTGAAAAGTGAAGCGTCGAACCGAGTGATAGGCGCAGCGCCGCTCACACCACTAGACAAGCCTTTCCAAAATTCATCTTTGGTATTGCCTATTGGTGTGAGAGCACCTATACCCGTTACAACAACTCGTCTTAAATTCATGTGCTGAATTTACTGGATTGAATTATTTTACGTTAGCCTCAAGGTAAGTGATAGCCTGGCCTACTGTGCCAATCTGCTCAGCTTGATCATCTGGAATAGAAATGTTGAACTCCTTTTCAAACTCCATGATCAATTCTACAGTGTCCAGAGAATCAGCGCCCAAATCATTGGTGAAGCTAGCTTCCATAGTCACTTCAGACTCTTCTACGCCAAGTTTGTCAACAATGATGGCCTTTACTTTTTGTGCAATTTCAGACATTTTGTGATCAGTTTAGTTAATAACACTCCGCAAAGAAATATATTTAATGCCTAATTGACAAAGAAAAGATTGAAGTTAATTTATGGTCTGATGCATGGTCTTTGCTCTAGATTTTTATCCCTAACTTTGCTTTGATCTGTTTTTTTTCTGAATGAAGAAGGCCAAATTATTTATAGAACCCACTTTTGACTTCAATTTACTGGGGATTGTCTCTCCTGTAAAAGACTATAAATTAGCCTGGCTGATCAATCGAACCCTTCAAATCAATCTGGTCAGATCGGAGGATCTTCTCATTGAATTCCTCAGCAATCCCAATCTGGAGATTTCTCAGTTTTTTCTTTCTTTGCCTCATGGTTTTATTCAACTTTTGAAAAATAAATCACTCAATTCTTCCCAGCAATTGGCATATTTGATCCCTGAACTCAGAAATATGGATTATTTCCTGCTGATTCAGGACGATACAGGACTGATTGATTTGGGAGATTATTTGAAAAAGCTTGCCGATAACCCATTCATCCAAAGTGTAGTCAAACTTGATGTGTCCAAACTTAAATCAAAAGAGAACCTATTAACTTATTAAAAAGCGCAATGAGCCCACTTCCGTTCAAAAAGACAAAGATTCTAGCCACCATAGGACCCGCTTCCAATAATTACGAAATGATCAAAAGCCTGGCTGCTGCCGGTGCCAATGTTTTTCGACTCAATTTCTCTCACGGAAGCCATGAAGTCCATCAGGAGGTCGTTCAGATCATTCGCAGAGTCAATAAAGAACTCAATTGCCATCTTGGGATCCTTCAAGATCTCCAAGGTCCTAAAATCCGCGTCGGAGAAGTCGAAAATAACGGGGTAGAAATCAAACCCGGTGAGCAGATTACCATCACCAATGAGCCTGTGGTCGGTACTTCTTCTTTGGTATCTACAGTCTATCAAAATCTTCCTCAGGACGTGGTTCCTGGAGATAGAATTTTGATCGATGATGGAAACCTCGAGGTGCTCGTAAATAGCACTGACGGAAAAAATGTGAATTGTACCGTGGTCCATGGAGGCATTCTCAAGTCCAGAAAGGGAATCAATCTTCCCAACACCAAAGTTTCGGCTCCTTCCTTGACTGAAAAAGATTTGGAGGATTTGGAATTTGGACTTAGTCAGGATGTGGATTGGATTGCCTTGTCTTTCGTGAGATCAGCAGACGATATTTTGGATTTGAGACAGAGAATTCAAAAAGCAGGTAAATTCTGTAAAATCGTTGCAAAGATCGAAAAGCCTGAGGCCTTGGAAAATATCGACGCCATCATAGAAGCCACCGACGCGATCATGGTCGCTAGAGGTGATCTCGGGGTGGAAGTGCCTATGGAAATTGTACCCCTATGGCAGAAGAAAATGGTCCAAAAGTGTAAACAAGCTTGCAAACCGGTCATCATTGCTACCCAGATGATGGAGAGCATGATCCAAAATCCAAGACCAACACGAGCAGAAACTAACGATGTGGCCAACGCGGTATTGGACGGAGCAGATGCGGTAATGCTTTCTGCTGAGACTGCTTCAGGAAAATACCCGGTCAATGCGGTAAAAGCCATGACCAGTATTATCACCTATTTGGAGCAAAACGCAGAGATCTATCACAATCTGTATAAAATTCCGGAAGAGGATCCTACATTCCAAAGCAGCAATTTGGTTTTGATGGCAGCCAGACTTTCCCGAAATGTGAAAGCCAAGGCGATCGTAGGAATTACCTCCTCAGGTTTCACCGGATTCAAAATCGCTTCTCACAGACCCTTTGCCAATATTTTTGTTTTCACCAGAAATGAAAAGCTTCTGACTCAAATGGCTTTGGTTTGGGGAGTAAGAGCATACTACTATACCAATCAGATTTCGACGGATGCCACCTTTGAGGATATTGAGAATACGCTGAAGCAGGATGGACATGTGAAATCGGGAGATCTGATCATCAATACAGCAAGTATGCCTCTCAAGCAAAAAGGCAAAACCAATATGCTTAAAATCCATGTGGTAGACTAAGCGAGTTAATCTTCAGATCAAGGGGTGAATTAATCAGTTCACCCCTTTTTTTATACAATTCGAAGGAAGGGGGCGGACAAATGTTTAATCTTTTTGTTCATAGGCTAAACAAAAATTAACTACCTATGACAAAACTCTTGCGATTTCTATTAGTAGGATCTTTCTTTTTCACGATCCTTTCCTGTAGCGAAGACTATCAAGGACCGATTCCTTATCCTACCTTGATTGAGGCTGCTAATGAAGCAGGTCTTACCACTTTGGTAACTGCTGTACGTGCCATCCCTGGTTTGGAGGCTACTCTTCAAGACCAGCAGGCAATTACTGTTTTTGCACCAACCAACGATGCTTTTGCTAATGCTCTGACTGCATTTGGAGCAACTGATCTTAATGACTTGGTGGCAAAATTGGGAGGTCCTGCAAATCTTCAGACCGTTTTGGGATTCCATGTGGTTCCTGCTGTTGCCTTTTCAAGAAACTTGAATGAGGACAATACCTTTACCACACTAGCAGGACAAACCCTTCGCGTAAGATCTACTCCAGGTTCTGTCACTGTCACTGATGCTGCCGGAAATGTGGCTCAGGTTGTTCAGGCAGACGTGGAAATCGAAAATGGGGTAGTCCATGTGATTGACCGCGTTTTGCTTCCTGAACTTGATTTGCCTAAGCCAACTCTCGTAGAGGCTGCTACCGAAGCTGGTTTGACTACTTTGTTGACCGCTGTCACTGCAGTAGATGGCTTGGCTAATGCCCTCCTTTCTGCTCCTGCGATCACTGTTTTTGCACCTACCAATGAGGCCTTTGCAGCTGCATTGCAAGTTTTTGGAGCAAGTGACTTGAACGAATTGGTAGTAAAAATCGGAGGCGTTGAAAACTTAGAAAAAGTTCTTGGCTTCCACGTGGTACCAGCGGTAGCTTTCTCCACTGACCTAGCAGCGACAAATACTTTCACTACCCTTTCCGGACAGGAAATTACAGTGGAACGCGCTGGCGGTACGGTGACTGTCACCGATCAATTAGGTAGAACTGCTCAAGTGGTAGCTGCTGATGTGGAAATTGCCAATGGGGTAGTCCATGTGATCAATGGAGTGATGCTTCCTGATTTGATGCTGCCCAATATTGTAGAAGCTGCTCAGGCCGCTGGCCTATCTGTCTTGTTGGACGCAGTGACTGCTGCTGATTTGGGAGGAGCTCTACTGAATGCTGATGCAATCACTGTCTTCGCACCAACCAACGATGCTTTTGTAGCTGCCCTTCAGGCATTTAATGCTGCTGACCTCAATCAATTGGTAGCGAGAATTGGTGGCATGGAAAATCTTCAAGCTGTTTTGGGCTTCCATGTTGTGCCTGCTGTTGCTTTCTCAACGGATTTGGCAGCGACTAACACATTTACTACGCTTGCTGGTCAGGAACTGACAGTGGCAAGTTCTGCATCCGGAGTAACTGTGACTGATGCATTGGGCAATACTGTAAACGTAGTTGCTGCTGATGTAGCTATTTCCAATGGTGTTGTTCATGTCATCGACGGTGTATTGCTTCCTGAATTGGATCTTCCAAATGTCGTAGAAGCTGCGCAGGCTGCTAATTTGACTGTCTTGCTCGACGCTGTTACTGCTGCAGGCCTTGGAGGCACACTCCTTGATCAAGAAGCAATGACCGTATTTGCTCCAACCAATCAGGCATTTTTGGATTTGCTAGAAGCTCTTAACTTGGGATCCTTGCAAGAACTGATCAACACCTTGGGTGTAGATGCGGTGACCAAAGTGTTGGGCTTCCACATAGTACCTGCCACGGCCTTCTCCTTTGACCTGGCAGAAGGTGCGCAGCAAGTGCCTACCTTGGCCGGTGAAAACCTGACTGTAACCAGATCCGGAAACAATGTGACCGTAACCGATGCTTCTGGAAACACCTACAATGTAGTAGTTGCTGATGTGGCTATTGAAAATGGGGTGGTTCATGTCATCGACGGAGTGGTTTTACCAACGCTCTAACAGAATATCCAAATCAATAATCTTTAGCAAGGGGGCAGATTTTCTGTCCCCTTGTTTCAAAAAATAAAGTGCTCAAGGAAAAGAAGGGAAAGAGCCATGTTTAGTCACCGATTGAGTTATTTCTTTGCCAGTTTGTTAGGAATCTATTCCTTTCTGAACATTTATTTTCTCGATGGGGATCGACTTTACGCAGCCAAACTGGACGCTCTCCCACTTTTTGTTTTGATTCTTACCTTGACACTCTCTGTGTGGTTGATTAACAGATGGGTACAGAATAGATTTTCGGAGAAGTTCAAGAAAATTCACCCCTTAGTTATCCAATTCGCAGCCTCACTGGTTTTGGTTTTGGTACTTTCTTTAATTTCATCCGAAATATCAGGATTAATTTTAGGTGGGCCTTTCGCTTTTTCATTCCAAAATTTCCTTTTGACGGCTGCCTTCAGTTCCAGAATTAACCTTTTCCTGAATTGCCTAAATGCCATCTATTATTTCAGTGAAAAGCTCAAAGAAAAAGCGGTGGAGTCCGAAAAGCTCAAAACGCTAAACTCCGAGGCACGGTATGAATCAGTCAATTCTCAACTTAATCCTCACTTCTTTTTCAATAATCTGAGCGCTCTCTCAGTATTGATCCACCAGGATGTAAAACTTGCCGATCAATATTTGCAAAAGTTAAGCGAGATCTATCGATACATTCTTAAGAATCGCAGCAGTGAACTCGTTTCACTTCAGGAAGAAATCGCCTTTCTCGAGAAATATCTGGAGCTATTGAGTATTCGATTTGAAGATTCTTTAAAATTTTCCATTCAGATTAAAAAAGAGTGTTTGGACACCATGATTCCTCCTGCTGTACTTCAGCTTTTGGTAGAGAATGTGGTGAAACACAATTACTTCACTAGAAAAGAGCCGCTGGAAGTAAGGGTGTTTTGTGAGGAGGGAATTCTTAAAATTTTTAATAAAAAACAGCCCAAAAAGGCAGTTGAGGTTTCGACAGGCATTGGACTTCAAAACATATCCGACAGATATAGGTTTCTAAATCAAGAAATCCGAATTCTGGATGAATCGGATCATTTTCAAGTTGAACTGCCCTTAATCGATGACAAAAAAGATATTGCTAGTAGAAGACGAGCCCTTAGCACAAGCTAGAATCGTATCTATTATCCAGAAAGAAAGGCCAGATTGGAAAATACAGGAGGCCGTACAAAGTGTTTCGGAGCTGAAACAGCTACTAGAAGGCCCTTTTGAATTTGATTTGATTCTCTGTGATATTCACTTGGCAGATGGATTGAGTTTTACGGCTTTTCAAAATAAAGAAATTACCATCCCCATTATTTTCATCACTGCATATGATGAATATGCCCTCCAGTCCTTTGAGCATAATTGCATCGATTATGTCTTAAAGCCAATTCAAGAGGATCGCTTGCTCAAAGCTTTTGACAAAGCAGAAAAGTTTGTGACTTCAGGCGAACCAAAGACTTTGCCTCCCAACTTTTTTGATAATTTCATATCACATTATGCTCCAAAAGCCTACAAGAAGCGTTTTTTGACCAAATTGGGAAGTAAGCTAGTATTTGTCAATGCGGAAGATATAGCCTACTTCTTTGCAGATGGAGGGGTTACATTCTTGGTTGAGACAGGTACTTCCCAGAAATTTGTGGTCGATTACTCTCTCAATGAGCTCGAAAGTGAGTTGCTTGACCCCCAAAAATATTATCGGATCAATCGATCCATGATCATCAACTTGGATAATCTGATAGAAATGAAGCCCTACCACAATGGAAGATTGGTGCTTTCTCTCAAGGCTAGGTCTGAGGATGCGATCGTGGTAGCTCGTGAGCGAGTCAATGAGTTTAAATCTTGGATTAATCAATAATAGCCCATGAAAAAACGACTCTTTTTAATCGGTATCCTCGGTTTCCTTTTTATGCATCCGATTTTTTCCCAGACTTTGGACCAGGTTTCCTATGATTCACTCAAGCAGGCCATGATAAAAATGGACCAAGAACTTTATCAGGTGCAGCTCAATCTACATCAGTCCCAGCGTCAGTTGAAAACCGGGATTTTGGTCGCTACATTGGGGTACACGGTGACGATCATCGGTGGACAGCTTTTGGGGACAGAGCCTGAAATAGGGGAGGCTTTACTTTACGTGGGAGGTGCTACAGGGATTGTCGGTACGGTTATTCTTTTTAAAGGCTTCAAAAAAATCAGCTTGGGTCCGCCTTTGCCCAGAAATTAGTGTAGCGCGGCTCAACTTTCCTTTGCTACATCCGCATCAGGTCCTTGTGGACTGACCATGATTACCTTTTCCCGGTCTACCATTACTGCACCAGCAGGTGAGCCTTTTACCTTTCTCACATACTTGGCTTCAGTGTAAATGACTGGAGCCAGACTTTCATTCTTAAGCTTGGAATAATAAGCTGCCAGTCCTGCAGCTCTTTCCAAAACCGGATTGGGAACCTTCGGCATTCCCTTGGTTCTCACGATCACATGCGAGCCCGCTGCCTGCCGAGCGTGAAGCCACAAATCATCTTTGTGGATGTACCCGCGAAGCATTTCATCATTGTCCTTGGCTGATTTTCCCACCCAAATGGTATATCCTTCAAATTCAAAAATTTTGAAGGGAAGCCCGGTGTTTTTCGGGTTAGATTGCTCGGATTTGTTCAGGTCCTTTTTGTAGGATTTCAATCCTCTGAATTCCTCAATGGATTCTAAATCCTCTATTTTCTGAAGCAATTCTTCCAACAGCTTCTCCTTGGCGGCCAAGGTTTTTTCGATCTGATCAATTTCAAGCTGCCGGTTTTTTGATTTTCGATAGAGGGATTCTGCTAGGTCTTGCGGTTTTTGATTTGGTTTTAGTTTAACCCAAACTTTCTCCCCTGAATAAAAATTCTCCAGTTCTGCTTCTGTTTTCCCTGCTGAAAATTGGTACAGATTGGCCATGATGACATCGGCCAATTGGGAGGGCGGCG
The DNA here is from genome assembly GCF_036245645.1 of Algoriphagus taiwanensis. NCBI lineage: Bacteria > Pseudomonadati > Bacteroidota > Cytophagia > Cytophagales > Cyclobacteriaceae > Algoriphagus > Algoriphagus taiwanensis. The sequence continues at coordinate 400,451 of NZ_BTPE01000002.1, forward strand.
GTGAATCAACGAGTTCGCCAAGCTTCTGCCGGGACTTTTGCAGGTAGTTTTCTGTCCTCTTGACTTGATCTTGAAGACTTCTTAGCAATTGGTTTTTGCCTTTATTAAAATTCCCCCTTACCAGTGCCAGATAAAATAGCTCATTGACTGCTTCAAGTGGGTCAGAGAAGGTTTTTAATGCGTTTTCTGTTGGTAAAAGCGTGAGTTTGACTTGGTCTTGCTCCTCGACCAAGCTGAAAAGAGGGCTGTCCAAAAGGTCCAAAACCTCCTGCATCCATTTCCATTTTTCTTCCAAGTTCAATTCCGGATAGCCTTTTTCTTTCAGCCATTTTCTTGGCTCAGGGCCTAAAGTGGGGAGAAATTGACTTGCATTTCCCTCCAGAGATTTAAATCTTTCCCAACTGATATCCAGCGGATTAGAAAGTTTGCCAAAGAGTAGATCTTTGTCTTCCGAAATTTCATTGCGAAACAAAAGAAGGGGAGGACTTCCCTCTTCAGAATAGAGGAGTACATTGCTCCTGTTGCCATGAAGCTTGAATACCAACTTTTTCCCTGAATTCAATTGAAAATAGAAAGCCCTTTCGTAGTCCATGACCTTAACTTCCAGAATTTGGTCATTCAAGAGTTCTGGAAAGAGATCAATGCTGTTTCTTTTTGCCCGCTGAAACTGCCCAGGGAAGCTTAAATAAATGTCCGGTGGTAAAAGGTGTGCTCGGACAAATCGGATGCTGTCTCCAATGGTAACTTCCAAAATCAATTCATCCTTGCTTTGGGAAAAGCAGGAAGCGATAATTCCTCCTTTGAATTCTCTTTCCAAAGCAGGACAAAGAAATCTCAGAAAATGATAATTCAGATGCATCAGAGCAAATTAATCGTCAAGCCGTCATAAGCTAGTTTGATTCCTTCAGGAAGCTGCTTGTTGATTTCAGCATGCAGACCAAGCTTATGAGAAATATGCGTGAAATAGGTGTTTTTGGCACCAATTCTTTGAGCTTGAATAATGGCCTCTTCCAGGGTGAAATGGGAAATATGAGACTCTTTTTGGAGGGCATTCAACACGAGAGTTTCTGTGCCTTCCAGAAGTTTAAATGATGACTCAGGGATAAAATTTGCATCGGTGATGTAGGAGAAGTCTCCTATTCGGAAACCCAGCACAGGCAATTTATAGTGAAGGACGGGAATGGGAGTGATTTCGGTTCCGTTGAAGTGGAAAGGGTTCTCATCGATTTCCACGCAATCCACCTGAGGAACTCCGGGATATTTTTGGGCGCTGAAGATGTAGGAGTATTCACGCTGGATTTGGTCCAGTACATTTTTTCTCCCAAAGACAGGCATACTTTTCTGTTGTCGGAAGTTGTATGGGCGAATGTCATCCAATCCGGCAGTATGGTCCTTGTGCTCATGCGTGAAAAGGACCGCATCAAGGCTTTTGATCCCTTCCCGGATCATCTGCATCCGAAAATCCGGGCCGGTATCGATCACTAGTGATGTCCCTTCAGTTTCAATGTGAATGGAGGTTCTGAAACGCTTATCTCTAAAATCCAGCGAGGTACACACGGCGCAGTCGCAGGTAATCACGGGTACACCTTGGGAAGTGCCTGTTCCTAGAAAGGTTACTTTCAAAACTTGAGGGTAGTTTGTTGTAATTCAGTGAGAAAATCCTGACTGCTCTTGTCTTTAAAATCTTTGGGGTCAAATTGTAGCTCTCCGAGGATGTCGATCAGGGCATTTATTTTTCCCTCCAGAGGAAAATACTTATTGATGATGACGATTTTGGTGTCTTTGAGCAGGCAATAACCGGATTTGAAATTCCCCTTTTCGTACCTCAGGATATATTCTGAAGAGGAAAACAGGTTTTCCAGTTTGTCCAAAAAGTGTTTGGTGTATTTGACTGCCATGAAGCTTAACTCAGGTGTTTTTTTACCGTGGCCAAAACCTGATCATAATCCAGCGGCTTTTGGATGAAATCATCAAAACCCAATTTTCGGAACTGCTCAGGGGAAAGATTGTTCACATTTCCGCTAATGGCAATTACGGGAAGGGATTTTTTCTGGGGGTCATCCAAGGTGCGGATTTTGCGGATGCATTCCACTCCATCCATTACGGGCATTGTGATATCCAGCAGAATAAGGTCAAACTCTTCCTTATCCAGTAAATCCAAGACCAATTGACCATTTCGAGCTGCCTTCATTTCATAATTTTCAAAAGCCAGAACATTCTTGGTCAGGTTGATGATGATGGAGCTGTCTTCCCCTACGAGTACTTTTTTGTTTTTACTCATGATTCAAAAATAGTTTGTTGATTTAAAAATCGATTGAATTCTTTGATTTCATTTTCCAGGTTTTTGCCGAGTTCATTGGTCTGAAAGGCGGGATTGGACTTTAATTCTGCTTCTCCGGTTTGACATACCGAGAAAATACGCTGAGCGCCCAGAGTCCCTGAGTTACCTTTTAGCGTGTGCAAGCTCGCCAAAATCTCCTCGGGATCGGACTCCTGATTCTGCAAGAGTTGTAAGGTTTGATTGCATTCTTGAAGAAAATCTTCAAATACTTTCTTTAAAGTACTTTTTGAATTGTACTTAAATAGTTGCTCAATGACTCCTAAATCCAAAACTTGCTCAATTCCCGGATTTGATTTGAGAGGTTTGGAGGTGACTTCTTTGGTTAAATGCATTTGAATGGTCTCCAGAAATTCCCTCGGACGAATGGGCTTGGTAATCAGATCATCAAATCCTTGCTCCAGGAAATTTCCCCGCTCGCTCTCTTCTGCATAGGCCGTCACGGCCACTATCGGGCAGGACTGATGAGCTTGGGATTTTAATTCTTTCAATGCCGTAAACCCATCCATTTGAGGCATTTGAATGTCCATCAAAATAAGGTCAAACTCGGAACGAATGGACTTTTCCAGAGCCTCCAATCCGTTTTTTGCAGATTCATAGGCATGAAGCTGACCGATTAGATTTTCGAAAAGCTTCCTGTTGAGATCGTTGTCTTCTACGATTAATATCTTTTTGCTTTTCATAGCTTAAGTTTGGATTTTTGACAGCGTTACTTCTTTTCCTCGGTTTGTCTGACAAAAAATTCCTTATCCTAGTAGTCGGTCCTACAGCAGTGGGCAAAACCGCTCTTTGTATAAAACTAGCCAAAAAATTTGAGACCGAAATTATTTCTTGCGATAGCAGGCAATTTTACAGGGAAATGAACTTGGGGACAGCAAAGCCTTCACAAGAGGAACTCAGTGAAGTGCCACATCATCTTGTTAATAGCCTTTCTATCCATGAGGAGTACGATGTGAGGAAGTTTGAAACAGATGCACTAAAGATTTCCGAGGATCTTTTTCAAAGAAAAAATGTAGTCATTGTCACTGGTGGTTCAGGCCTATTTGCGGACGCACTGACTGAGGGAATGGATGAAATTCCCACCGTCGATCCGGAAATCAGGGAGCAAATCATCGGCGAATACGAAAAGAATGGCTTGGAATGGCTGCAGGAGCAAATTGCAAATCTAGACCCAGATTATTATTCCCAAGTAGACAGGCAAAATCCCCAACGGCTGATGCGGGCTCTGGAAGTAATTCGAGGAACAGGAGCGAGGTTTAGTAGTTTTAGAAAAAAAGCTAAAGCCGACCGCCCCTTTCAAACAATAAAGATCGGACTGAATCGGGACCGGGAGGAACTCTATCAGCGAATTGATCTTCGCATGGACCAAATGATCAGGGAAGGTCTTTTTGAAGAGGCACAAGCTCTTTTTGAGTACCGAAATCTGAATGCCTTGCAGACAGTGGGGTATTCGGAGATTTTTGGTTTTTTGGAAGGGAAATACGATCGGGAAGAGGCTGTCCGCTTATTGAAGAGAAACAGCAGAAGATACGCCAAGCGCCAACTGACCTGGTTTAGAAGAGATGAAGCTATCCGATGGTTTCACCCTGATCAGGAATCGGATATTTTTAGCTGGATAGCCAATCAGATGGGTCCAAACCCGCTGAGCTTAGCCACCCAATTGTAAGGGGCTTTTTTGATCAGCTGATTGTACTGAAACTGATTTACTTTGAGTTCTCGGATCAGTTGGAGGCTGGAATCGGAAATCTTCGTATCAGTTCCCGCCTTTTTCAATTTCTCCATAATTTGGGATGGTTCCGTTACTTGATCTTTTTCCAATTCCAAATTGGGATGGGCTGATGCCAATCGATCAAGCAGGTCTTTCTGCAAATTGAGCTTTCGCTGCATGGTAGTTTTTACCGTCAGGAAAAAAAGCAGGCAAGCCCCGCCCATGGTAAGAAATAGAGGAATAAATCCCATATCAGATACTTAGGATGTCAATTAGTTTCAGATGGTCTTCGATCAATGGCTTGGGTTTGCCAATACAGTCTCCAAATGGGGTGTAAACGACTTGTTGATTCATCACTCCGGCCATACAATTGGTTTTGCCACTGAGTAAGCCTTCCACAGCAGCCATTCCACATCGGCTTGCCAAAACCCGGTCTCTGGCGGTTGGTTTGCCGCCTCTTTGAATATGACCTAAGGTGGTTACCTTAAATTCCTTCTCCGGATCTTTGATAGCCGTTTTGACCTTTTGCATGATTTCTTCGGCATTGCCCAAGTCATCCCCTTCAGCTACAACAATGATACTGGAGGTTTTTGTTTTGCGAAGATTTTTCAAAGACTTGACCACCGATTTCAGATCGGTTTGGGTTTCTGGTACCATTACAAACTCGGCACCCCCTCCGATTCCTGATTCTACAGCGATAAAGCCAGCATCCCGTCCCATCACTTCGATGAAAAAGATCCGGTCATGGGCTGCTGCAGTATCCCTTATTTTATCAATGGCTTCCAAGGCAGTGTTGACCGCAGTATCAAATCCGATGGTGTAGTCGGTTCCATAGATGTCATTGTCTATCGTCCCTGGACATCCTACAGTCGGTATTCCAAATTCCTCAAAAAACAGCTTGGCTCCGGTAAATGTCCCGTCACCTCCTATGGCTACCAGACCTTCTATGCCCAAAATTTTCAAATTATCGTAGGCCTTTTTTCTTCCTTCCGGAGTACGAAATTCCTCAGAACGGGCAGATTTGAGCATAGTGCCCCCTCTTTGAACAATATTACTTACTGAATGAGAATAAAGCCTCTTGATATCCCCCTCAATCATCCCTTCGTAGCCCCGTTGAATTCCATAGACTTCGAGTCCTTTGTAGATTCCCGTGCGCACAACGGCACGGATGCATGCGTTCATTCCCGGTGAATCTCCTCCTGAGGTAAAAACCGCAATTTTTTTCATGGTATAGGTTTTAAGCGCCCCAAAAATAGCCAATCTTCCAGCATATCATCCCAGAAATCGAAAAATTGAAGAGGAATTTATGGACAGATTTTCAGAGCTTGCTTACCTTAATTTGTATTTGAGGTAATTGTTCTAAAAAGTCTATGAATTCTGAATCCTTTTCTTTTTCACTTGGCAATTTTCCAATCGGGCTAGGTTGTATGTCTTTGCCTGAGCAATATTCGGAGGCAGAGAAAATACTTGAAGAAGCTTGGCAAGGAGGAATCCGGTTTTTTGATACGGCAGATCTTTATCAGGCCGGAAGAAATGAATCCAATTTGGGAAAGTTCCTTCAGGGAAAAAGGGATCAGGTGATTTTGGCCACCAAAGTGGGAAATCAACTGAATCCGGATGGAAAATCCTGGACTTGGAATCCTTCCAAGTCCCACATTTTGGATGCCGTAGAGAAATCGCTGGAAAGACTCAGGACGGACTATATCGATCTATACCAATTGCATGGAGGTACCATTGAAGACCCTTGGGAAGAGACTTTGGAAGCTTTTGAAATCCTCAAATCTCAGGGTAAAATTCGGGCTTTTGGGATTTCTTCTATCCGACCCAATGTGATTCGAAAGGTCATGCGCATGAATCCTCCTGCCACGATCATGATGCAGTATTCTCCATTGGACAGAAGGCCTGAGGAAGAGGTTTTTACTGTGTTGGAAAAGACGGATACCAAGGTTTTGGTGAGAGGAGGAATGACCAAAGGAATGCTGATTGACAAGGCGGCGGGTCCTTTTTTAGACCTTTCTGCACAGGAAGTCGAAGAGATTAAAAAGGAAATTCATTCTTTGGGGTTCTCTCCTGAATCGGTACTGATCAAATATTCTCTTGTAGAAAAATCCGTGGGAATGCTAGTGATCGGAGCCAGCAGTCCAGCGCAATTGAAAAGAAATTTGGAAGCTTATCAAGAAAGCCAAAACATCCCGGAGGAACTGATTTGGAATCTCAAGGGAAAGTTTACCCCCAACCAATACCAAGACCATCGATAAGATATTCATTTTGAGATTGCCGCTTTTTAGCTTATTTGTCTTTTGAAAAGGAATAGAAAACCCATGAAAAACTCACTCTTGCTTTTGGCCTTCCTGGCCTTTTTTTCCTGTAATACCCAAGAAACTGACCCGGAAATCGCCCGTTGGGAAGCACAAGCTGAACAAGTCGAAATCATTCGTGATGATTTTGGTGTGCCCCATATTTATGGAAAAACAGATGCTGATGCTGTTTTTGGCCTCTTGTATGCTCAATGCGAGGATGATTTTCGAAGAGTGGAAAGAAATTACGTTTGGGCGATAGGTCGCTTGGCCGAACTGGAAGGGGAGGAGGCGATCTACTCTGATGTCCGGGCCAATTTGTATATGACCGAAGCCGAGGCCAAGGCAGCCTACGAAAAGGCACCGGATTGGCTGAAAACCCTCTGCGTGGCTTTTGCTGATGGAATCAATTATTACCTGCATACACATCCGGAGGTGACTCCTCAAGTGATTACCTACTACGAGCCTTGGATGCCGATGTTCTTTTTTGAAGGTTCGATCGGTGGAGATATCGAGCGGATTTCTACCCAACGATTGAAAGCCTTTTATGAGGAAGATAAAGCTCTGGCTTCATGGGATGCTGAAAAAGAGATGGAAATGCTGCGGGAAGAACCCAAAGGCTCTAACGGAATTGCCATTGCGCCAAGTCTTTCCGAATCCGGAAATGCTATGCTGCTGATCAATCCGCATACTTCTTTCTATTTCCGTCCGGAAGTCCATGTAGTTTCAGAAGAGGGCCTGAATGCCTATGGTGCAGTGACTTGGGGACAGTTTTTTGTCTATCAGGGTTTCAATGAAAAGACCGGTTGGATTCACACCTCGACTTTTGTGGATTTTATCGATGAGTTTGAAGAGGAGATTTTGGAGGAAGATGGGATGCTTTTGTACAACTATGGAGGGGAAAAGCGGGAGATCAAGACTCAGGAAATCACGCTGAAGTACAAAGATGGAGAGGAGCTGAAGTCCAAATCTTTCACCCTTTACCGAACTCATCATGGACCAATTACCCACAAGGGAGATAATGGCTGGGTAGCCACCAAAATTAACTGGGACCCGGTCAATGCTTTGATTCAAAGCTATACCCGAACCAAGCTGAATAACTATGCGGAATTCAAAGAAATGATGAATATCCGCACCAATTCTTCGAACAACACGGTTTTTGCGGATGCGGAAGGAAACATCGCTTACTTCCACGGGAATTTTATCCCAAAAAGAAATCCGGAATTTGACTTTTCCAGACCGGTGGACGGAAGTGACCCGGCTACAGATTGGCAAGGATTGCATACCGTGGATGAAAGTATTTTGATCCTCAATCCGGAAAATGGTTGGATTCAAAACTGCAATTCCACTCCGTTTACCGCCGCGGGCCCCTTCAGTCCAAAAGCTGAAAATTATCCAAACTACATGGCTCCTGATCAGGAGAATTTCCGTGGAATCCATGCGGTCAAAGTACTCCAAAACGTCCAAAAACTGAATCTGGATAGCTTTTTGGCATTGGCTCATGATCCCTATTTACCTGCATTTGAATACCTGATTCCTGAGTTGGAGCAGGCATTTTTGACTGCCGGAAAGGGCAAAGAGAACCTGAAGGAAGCGGTTGATCTTTTGGCCGCCTGGGATTACAGAACGGGATTGAATTCAGTTCCCATGTCCTTGGCTCATTTCTATGGAGAAAACTATCAGCGAAGATTCCGAAGCATGAACCGATTTATCAATCCTTCCAAGGCTTCAGCACCCAAACCGGTTGAGATTTTGGAAGTATTGGAAGAAACTATCACGAAAATGGATGCTGACTTTGGTACTTGGAAAACCCCTTGGGGTGAGGTTAACCGATTCCAGAGACTCAGTGGAGATATTGAGCTAAAGTATGATGATAACAAACCCTATGTCCCTGTATCCTATGCTTCCGGTAACTGGGGAGCTTTGGCAGCCTACGGAGCAAGAACCTTCGAAGGAACCAAACGGCTCTATGGCTACCGGGGAAATAGCTTTGTGGCAGTAGTTGAGTTTGGTGAGAAGGTTCGTGCCAAGACCATCCTAGCAGGAGGTCAAAGTTCCGATCCGAATTCCCCACACTTCTTTGATCAAGCCCAGCGCTATGCCGATACCAATTTCAAAGAAGCAGCTTTCTATCGGGAAGATGTAGAGAAAAGAGCAGAGGAGAGATATCAGCCGGGGAAAAGAAAGTAATCCAAGAAAAGGGGCTTCGCTTTTGAGGCCCCTTTTTTTGTGGTTTGTCGAGAAAAAAAATTGGAAATCAAGGTTAATCCTGCCTTTAAGTCTTCGTGGCAATTTTCTAAAACAAAAAAAAGCCCAGACTTTCGTCTGAGCTTTCTAAGTACAGCCGGAAGGATTCGAACCCTCCACCTTTGAAACTGATTAAGTCTAAGTTTTCAGTTCTAATTTTTTGCCTAAAATCAAAATTTAAATTGCCTATCTTTAAAATTACATGAAATGCCCATGTGGAGAGTTTTCAAGCAGGGGAATGATTATCAGGGGCATTTCATCTGACTGAAAAAATTTAAAATAGATGAAAGTGCCCGGAATAAAGGAAGAATTGAAAACACTGATTGAGAAAGAGGATGACTTTCAGCTTTTAGAGTCGATTAAAACCTTGTTGGTGAAGTCCAGTTTTGATCCGGTTCTTAAAGAGAAACTTACCTCAAGAGCTTTAAAAGCTGAAAAGGATATCCTAGCAGGCAGGTTGTATTCTAGAGAAGAGTTAGAAAAAATTCTTGAGGCCAAGCTAGGTCAATGAGGATAATCTATACTGAACAATCCTTAATAAGCCTTGAGGATTCCATGCAGTTTTTGTTAAAGGTTCAAAGAATACCTCTTGAGAAAGTATTGGAGATTAAAAATCAACTTTTGAATAAGGTAGATAGCTTGGGAAAAAATCCTGATTTGGGTCAATATGAGGAATACTTGGAACACCTAGAAAAAGGCCATAGAAGATTAATTGAAGGTACTTTTAAGATTATTTATAGGGTGGAGGGTGATTTTATCTACATCACCGATTTTTTTGATTCCCGCCAAAATCCTAAAAAAATGAAAGGATAATCGGATTAGTTTCTAAAAAGGATGAGGTGAATTTTTAGCCAATAGTCATTTCCTTCCTGTCTCTAAGTCTTCGTGGCAATTTTCTAAAACAAAAAAAGCCCAGACTTTCATCTGAGCTTTCTAAGTACAGCCGGAAGGATTCGAACCCTCAACCCTCGGAGCCGAAATCCGATATTCTATCCAGTTGAACTACGGCTGCGTACTTTCTTTATTTTTCCAAAGCGGCCTTTACCCGCTCTGCTGCTTCTTTCAAGGTGATTGCGGAGAATACTTTCAATCCGGATTCGTCGATGATTTTAGCACCTTCTTCCGCATTGGTTCCCTGAAGCCTTACGATAATTGGCACGCGAATATCGCCAATAGATTTGTAAGCTTCAACAACTCCGTTTGCAATTCTGTCACATCTTACGATTCCGCCGAATACGTTGATCAGGATTGCTTTTACGTTTGGATCCTGAAGGATGATCCGGAAGCCAGCCTCTACAGTAGTGGCATTTGCTCCTCCTCCTACATCAAGGAAGTTGGCAGGCTCACCACCGGAAAGCTTGATCATGTCCATAGTGGCCATCGCCAAACCGGCTCCATTTACCATACAACCTACGTTACCGTCCAGTTTTACGTAGTTCAAGCCAGACTTGCCTGCTTCTACCTCCAAAGGATCCTCTTCAGCCAAATCTCTTAATTCAGCCAAATTAGGATGTCTGTAAAGAGCGTTGTCGTCCAAGTTTACTTTGGCGTCTACTGCTAAGATTTTGTCGTCGGAAGTCTTCAATACCGGATTGATCTCAAACTGAGAGGAGTCTGTTCCTACGTAGGCATTGTACAGAGAAGTGATGAATTTCACCATTTCTTTGTGAGCTGTTCCGCTCAACCCCAATTTGAAGGCAACTTTTCTAGCCTGGAAACCCTGAAGACCCACTTTAGGATCGATCCATTCTTTGATGATTTTTTCAGGGTGCTTTTCAGCTACCTCTTCGATGTCCATCCCACCTTCGGTAGAGGCCATGATCACATTGGATCCTGTCGCTCTGTCCAAAAGGATAGACATGTAATATTCTTTGGGCTCAGAAGCACCGGGATAGTACACATCCTCAGCGATCAAAACCTTGTTTACTTTCTTGCCTTCAGCACCGGTCTGGATGGTCACCAATGTACCGCCCAAAATAGCCGCTGCCTTTTCTTTTACATCTTCGAGTTTCTTGGCCAAAACCACTCCGTTGGAGCCGGTCTCTTGCACTTTGCCCTTTCCACGGCCACCGGCATGGATTTGAGCCTTGATCACATACCAGGAAGTACCTGTCTGAGCGTTGAGTTTTACTGCTGCTTCATGGGCGGCTTCAGGGCTGTCAGCGACAATGCCTTCCTGAATTCTCACTCCATATCCTTTGAGTACTTCTTTTGCCTGATATTCGTGAATGTTCATCCTCTGAAAATTTTTGCCCGAAGATAAGGGGATGCATGCGATAAATCAAACCGACTTTTTTCAATTTTTGGTAAAAAAGGCCGTTAGCTACTGGATTTGAGGGATTTGTTTTACTTTTAAAAGCACAAAAAATAGTACTATGCTGATTGCCAAAGGAATCCATAAATCTTATGGAAGCCTGAAAGTCCTGAAAGGAGTAAGTCTGGAAATTTCTTCCTCTGAGATTGTTTCTATAGTCGGTTCTTCGGGTGCCGGGAAAAGTACCTTGCTCCATATTCTGGGCACCTTGGATCATCCAGACCAAGGGGTCCTTGAAATGGACGGAAAGAATCTTCTAAGCTTAAAGGGAGATCAACTCGCCCGCTTCAGGAATGAAAAGATTGGCTTTATTTTTCAGTTTCATAATCTTCTGCCTGAATTCACAGCCTTGGAAAACATTCAAATTCCTGGATTTATTCTAGGTGCCAAAGAGTCGGATTTGCTGAAGAAAGCCAAAGAACTCGCCGAAATCCTGGGAATCAGCGCTCGGTTGGACCACAAACCCTCTGAGCTTTCCGGAGGCGAGCAGCAAAGGGTGGCCGTGGCCAGAGCCTTGATCAATAGTCCAGCGGTAGTCTTTGCGGACGAACCGAGTGGGAATCTGGACACAGCCAATGCCAAAGGTTTGCATCAGCTGTTTTTCCAGCTCAGGGATGAATTGAAGCAGGCTTTTGTGATCGTGACGCACAATGAGGAATTGGCAGAAATGGCTGATCGCAAAGTCCAGATGAAAGACGGCCTGATTGTCTGAGCGGCTTATTTTTCCAGTAACTTCAGCATGGACTGGGCGTGGGCCTTGTTTTCAAACATTCCTGCGAAGATCCCCACAATCTGATGGTTTTCATCCAAGAGGTAAGTAACCCGTTTCGGCATTTTGATCAAGGGAATTAAAGCATCATAAGCCTTACAAACTTTCCCGGAACTGTCAGAAAGCAAATCAAAAGGCAATCGATGGGCCTTTTTGAACTTTTCATGCGTGGGAATATCGTCTCTGCTAATGCCAAAAATGGGTATATCCAAATCTCTGAATCCTTCAAACTGATCCCGGAACTCGCAAGCCTCCGCGGTGCAGCCCGGAGTGAAATCTTTGGGATAAAAATACAGGACCACCGCTTTTCCTTTCAAATCTTTGGAGAGCGTGATGGTTTGGTCAGAGGTAGCGGGTAAAGTAAAATCAGGGGCGGCAGCGCCTTTTTTCAAAGCCATGGTTTTTCTTTTTTCAAATCTAACCCCGTTCATTCATCTTTGGTTTTTGCCGAATAAAATTTTGTGACTAGAACTTTTCTGCCTTCTCGTAGCTTTGTCTATGCAAGTCACCCTATCCGAATGAAGTTTTGAAGATCAACAGTGTCCAATCCATGCTTCTGGCCGGGATATTTTTTGCCTTGATGAATGTCTCGGTCAAATTTATCCCTCATATCCCTGCGATTGAGATTATCCTTTTCCGATCTGTCTTCAGTTTGATTTTTAGCTATCTGGTGCTGAAAAAGCAGGGCGTGTATGTTTTTGGAAACAATAAACCCATGCTGGTCCTTCGTGGAGTGGTGGGGTCGATCGGGTTGATTTCCTTTTTTTACACCCTCCAAAAAATCCCTCTTGCCAGTGCGGTGACCATGCAATACTTGTCTCCGATTTTCATATCGATTTTGGGAGTTTACTTCTTAAAAGAGCGGGTAAAACCCATTCAGTTTCTCTTTTTTGCGATTTCTTTCGCTGGAGTATTGGTCTTGCAGGGATTTGATACCCGGGTCAATTTGCTCTATGCAGGGATTGGAATTACCTCGGCTTTGTTTTCCGGGATGGCCTACAATGTGATCCGAAAGCTGAAGAATACAGAGCATCCACTGGTCATAATCTTTTATTTTCCGCTGGTAACGCTTCCCGTTGCTGGAGTGGTCAGTTTCTTTACATGGGTACAGCCTGAAGGCTGGGATTGGCTTTGGTTGCTTTGGATAGGGATTTGCACTCAGACTGCCCAGTATTTCATGACTTTGGCTTATCAAAATGCCAATGTGGCCAAAGTCTCCAGTCTGAGCTATCTGGGGATAGTGTATGCTTTGATTTTTGGCTTCTTTTTCTTCGGAGAGACCTTCCAAGTCATGTCCTATGTAGGGATGGCTTTGGTTTTGGTAGGGATATTGCTGAATTTAAGAGTGAAATAATTTTCAGGACGCGGTTACAAAAACAGACTTGACTGCGACTTAAAAGAAAAAGAACTGTAATGCGCAATTTCAACCTTTGGGTTCCTCAGGGCCTTTTCTTGCTGTTTTCCATTCTTGTTTTTTCCTGCGTGGAAAATCCTGAACGAGGCGAATTGGAGAATTTTGACTGCAATCAATTGGCCTACTCGGATACTTTATTTTTCATCAATGGAGCCGCGAGTCAATTGATTTCTCCAGTTAATTCCCTGAACGGGACTTTTTCTGCTTCTCCGGATGGGTTGGAGATTGATCCCGATACCGGACAAATTGATATCAATGCCAGTGAGACAGGTCTGAAGTACAAAATTATTTTCGAACCCGAGGGAAGTGATCAGGTCTGTGAGACTTTTTTGACAGTTGGCGGAGTGAATTATCTGGATGGGATTTATGTCTTAGGACAAAATCAAAACGTGGCCAGTCCTGTATACAACGGGGTTCCCGGTTTGCTTCTTCCCTGCGATGATGACGATGATGACGACGACGATGACGATGATGACGACGATGATGATGACGATAGCAGCTGTAAATTCGACGCGGATAATCCCACCGGGCAATTATTGGCAGATTTGGGTTTTGAGATTTCCAGTAAGGGAGATATCGATCTTCAAAAGACAGTAGAAAACGGCACCTTTGGATCCACTCCGGTCAATGGGACAATTTTGGATGTGGAGTTGTTTTATCAACTCAATGATTTGAGTGCACTGGCTTTGAATAAAATACCTCTTCGATTCTTTTATTACGAAACCTTGGCCGATGTTCCTCAGGAAGTATTGGATGATATCGAGGAAAAAAGGGATTTGATCAACGAAAGGACTTCAGACAAAAATCCTAATTTGCGGATCGCAAATACAGTCAGGCCTCCCCGAAAGCCAAGACCACCCTATGTAGTGATAGTAGCTACTTTGCAGTAAAGGCTTTGGGGACGATTTTCCCCTAAAATGCCTTCAAAAAAAGCTCTTGGTTTACTCTTTCTATTTTTGGGCAGCTTTTCCTGCCTTCAAGCCCAAACTTTCAGGGAAAAGTTGGAGCAGGCAGATCAGTTGTATTTTTTGGATGCTCCTACTGAGGAGCAGGATCGCAAGGCCTTGGAATTGTACGAAGAGGTCTTGTCTTTCACTCCCGAACCCGAGGAGTCCATGGACTTTGTTTTGGCTTGTGAACGAGCAGGCAATTTGTATTTGACTTTCAGAATGCCTGAAAAGGCTAAGTTTTGGTATGCCAAAGGAATTGAACTCGCAAGGGCATTTGGGCATTCGGATACCTTAGTCTATGCACATCACCTTTACTTGGGTGAGTCCTATTTTGGATTGAACCAATTTGACAGTTCCCTTTACCATCTGGAAACGGCTGAGCGAATTCAGTCCAAAATCGATCAGGGAATGCAGCCCGAGCGGCTTTACAATGCATTGGGCGTTTATTTTTTCGAGACCGGAAATTTCAATCGGAGTATTTCCTATTTCACCAAAGCCAATTCTTACCTCGATGCTGAAGACCCCAATCAACTCTACGCCCGATACAGTTTTTTGTCCAACAAGGCCTCGGCCTTGTACCGACTGGGAAGGTTTGATGAGGCTCAGGCCATTTATTCGGACTTGCTGAATTTCGGAATCAATAAGGATCAAATTCTCCTCAATTTGGCCAATACCTATTTAGAACAAAATCAGGGACAGGAGGCTCTGCAAGTTCTTGGACAAGTCAATACTGGTTTTGGAAATCGATCCCTTTCGTATCTGAATCTCAAGGCAAAAGCTTGGATGCAGGTCAATAGGCTTGATTCTTTGGAACAAACCTTGGAAACTGCCGAAAAACTCATTTCGGATGAATTTGCTAACAGAAAGATTCTCCAAAAAGCCATTTTTTATACCAATTCAGGGGATTTGGCTTTATTAAGGGGAAATGAAAAAACTGCTCTGGATTTGTATCAACGATCCATTGAGCAGCTATTGCCTACCTATTCTTCCTCTGGATTCATGGAAAATCCCAAAGAGTATCCTTTCGGGATTTCTTTTCTTTCCCTTTTTGAGGTATTGACCAAAAAGGCCGAGGCCTCTTGGAAGCTTTATCAAAGAGACAAAAGCAAGCAGTGGTTTGACCTTGGAATAGATACTTGGGAGGCTGCTTTCAGACTTTCCAGTTTTATCTCCGCCAACTATGACAATGATGAAGCCCGGATATTTTTAGGGGATCGGGTTTTGGAAGGATACAAAACCTACCTAAATGGATTATTTTTTCTCTCATCTTCTCAGGATAGGGAAATGACGATGAAAAGGATTTTCTCCCTTTCGGAACGCAGCAAGGCTGAGGCTTTGAAAATTGGAAGAAATCAGGAAGCAAAAAAGCGCCAATCCCAAATTCCCAAATCGCTGATTCAAGAGGAAAGGAATATTCTTTATGCCATCTCCCGGACCTATCAGCAGCAGCTCAATGCCAGTTCGGAGGATCAAATTCAGGATGTAGAGGCGGAATTGGCAGACTTGCAGGTAAGGCTTTCTAGATTGCGTGAAGATTTTAGAAAAATCGATGGTTTTACAGAGCAGAAAAACCGGGAAATTGATTTGGAAGCAATTCAGGAGAAGTTGGGGGAAGACCTCACCCTGATGACCTTTTTCTTAAGTGAGGCTCATCTTTTTGTTTTTGTCATTTCAGAGGATTCTTTCGAATCTAAAGCTATTGCTCTCGATCGGGTTCCTTTTGATGGCTTGGAAGCTTGGCTGAGAGGGATCAGAAATCCGGGTAGCTCTTCCCGATGGGGGACCCCTGAAGAGATCAAAGCCTTTTCTGAACTTGTTTTTGGGAATTTTCAAAGGACCTTAAAAAGAGGTGATGAATTGCTCATTGTTCCTCATGATATTTTAAATTCTGTTCCTTTTGAACTCATGCCTTTTGAAGGGGAAAAGCTTCTTTTGGAAGTACTTCCAGTCACCTATCAATATTCTTCCTGGGCCATTTTGGAAGCCTCAAAGGCGAAAAAGCAAAGTGGTTTTCTGGCATTTGCTCCTTTTTTGGGTGAGGAGGTAGAGACCAATTCGAGTGGTTTTGCCCGACTTCCTATGTCTTTTGCTGAGGTGGAGGATAGGAAAGGTCAAGTCCTGATCGGAAAAGATGCGAGCAGAGAGGCTTTCCTCAGTCGAGCCCATCAGGCTGGGATTTTGCACTTGGCTACTCATGCAGTAGCTTCCTCAGAGGATCCCAATGAGGCCTTTATCGCCTTTTATCCAGAAGAGGAGGAGTTCCGGGTTTTTGCTCCGGAGTTGGCTTTTCAGAATCTCCAAAATACCCAACTGGTTTATTTGAGTGCCTGTGAGACAGGGTCAGGAGTCTTAAGTAAAAGTGAAGGAATTATCAGTTTGGCCCGAAGTCTTTCCATAGCCGGTGTGGATCAGTTGGTTTTTTCTCAGTGGATCAGTGAGGATAAGGTAGCGGCCTTTATCGCTCAGCGGTTTTACCGATATCTGGATAAGGGAGAAAGCTATTCCAATTCCTTGCGACTAGCCAGGCTGGACTTAATCTCTGATCCCAAAATGGCCCAGTTTCATCATCCTTTTTATTGGGCAAATTTCCGTGTGGTCGGACTTCCTGATTCCAGTTCCGATGAAGAATGGGCCCTTTGGCAAATAGCTTTAGTAATCAGCTTCGGGCTTATGCTTCTCTTGGTAGGGGTATTAGTAATGGTTCGGAAGTAGTTTTGGACTTCCTCCTTTCTTTTTTACGAAGCAAAATTTCCACTTTATTGAGTGAAAGCATTCCTTTTTGGATGGTATTTGGAGCTTTGATGACATTTCGGATCGCCGGAGTCAAAGCAGATAGTACGAGCATAAAGGCGAGCAATTCTCCCGGAGTGCTTGAATCGGGAGTAAAATAAATAAGCAGAAGCAGGGAAAAGATCAGAGTAGGGCCGAGTAAGGTAATCAGGCTTTGTCTCAATGATTCTGCCTTTCTATACTGAAGATTGGCAGTCAAAACCCTGGATTTTTTTTGCTTGAATCTTCGGATGGTCCGGTCCATCAGCTTGTTTTCCCGGATTTGTTCATGTCTTCCAAAGCTTTCTGTGACCAGATTGATCAGATTGCTTTTGCTGTTTCTTTTCTCCAATATCAATGGAGTCTGATTTCGATCCAAGAAAATAAAAACCGGAAGCAGAAGCAGGGCCATTCCGAGGACAGTGAGTGTCCAAACGGGATTGAGCCAAAGCAAGACCAAAAAGCCAGTCAGAAGAAATAGAGCATCCCGGATTCCCCGAAAGATTCCGTTGACGAGCATATTTCGGATGGATTGCATATCGCCGCTGTAGCGGAGCAGATATTTTCCGAAGGGCACTTCAGAAAAAAGTTGAGTGGACCAATGGATCTGCTTCGAAAAAAGGTCTGTGGTAAGTCTGCTGATCAGTCGCTCTGCGGAATAGTTGATGGATTTTCTTTCGACAAAATCCAAGGTGAACTTCAAAAGAATCACGGTCAGAAAAACCCCGAAGAAGAGGGAGATGTCCAGAATCCGGATTCCGAATTTTTCCAAAAGCAGGGTTTTGCTGATTCCTTCCTGATAATTGAGGTCAAAGAAGGAACCGACCATCAGGCTCAGGAGAAAGGTGCAGAGGCTGGAAATCCAGCCCACTATTCCAATAGCCGCCAATTGCGGGTTTTTTCGAAACCAAAGCCTATTCAGCGTTTTATTTTTGATCCACTCCATGTGATTTGCTTTGATCTATTTTTTATTAAGCTTGAAGAAGATTGTATCCACGCTGGATTTCTGGCCATCTGCCCAGGCTTAAGTCTTCCAGATTCAGAATAGGCATGAAGAGCAGGTCTTGCTTTTCATACAGATATTCTTTCACTTCTTTGATAAGTAAGGTGCTGGCGGTGAAAAGTCCAGAAAGTGCGGAAGGCATGATTCCCCAGTTGATGAGGGTTTCCATTCCATGCACTGCAGAAAGACTATCTCCGGCAGAAAATACCACCTGATGTACCGTGCTCATAAAAACTGGATTTTGGAGAAGCATCCGGGTTTCCCTTTGAAATAAGCCATCGGCTATTTCTACGATGACAAATTCCGGGTTTTTGGAATTCACCTCAGCGAGTAAGGTCTCGTAAAGATTGAGAATTTCTGCTTCCGAACTGAGGTAGGTAGAAGGATAACCCAACTTGGAGAAATCCACAGAAACACAGGCTCCTAAGTCATAAGCTAGGTTTTTGTCCTTGGGATAGGCTGTTCCGGTAAGCTTGATATAGGCCGAAGAAATTCCTTTTTTGGCGAAGCCATGCCCCAAAAAGGCAGCTGTGGTTGTTTTCCCACTATCCATCGAAGAGCCAAGGGACAGGATTACTTTGGTTTTGAAGGCTTCTTTTCCGGTGAATTTTTTGATCGAATGCTTTCGTTCCCGTATGGTATTGATGATTTGGCCTTTGAGGTCCACAGCGATCCCGATCAATTTTAGTCGGGTAGGTCCTTCCTTTTCATACTTAGTATGGGTGCTTTCCAGAATCCCCACCACTCCTCCTCCTCCGAGAAGGTGATATTCATCCTGAATTTGGGCAGGAATATATCCCTCAAACTGATTAGTGGCATAGCGGGTACCAAAAACGCACATTAATTGGTCACCTGGAAGTATGCTCAGATTGCGTCCTGCGGACTGGAGTTGAGTGTGTTTTCCGATTTCAAGGACTTCAAAGACTGCCACGTCACCCGCTTGGAAGGCAGTATCTGCAGGAAGGGATTCGGGAGAAATAAGGCGCGTGGGATTGATATGATTGCAAAGCATTCCCTTTTTGATTCTTGTGTTCATAGGATATAGTGATTAGAAGTTGATTGGGAGAAAGCCTTCCCCATTGAGAGGTTTGATTTGATAGGACAAGGCAAGTCCGATGATATGTTGGTTATTAAATGGTCTTTGGATTCGGCCCGTATTGGGGTTGAGCACATTGATTTTATTGGTTTCTGAAAGGACCAGATTGAATTCATGCTGATTGATATAGTACAGGGAAAGTCGGATGGGTTTGGAGATTTTGAAATTGAAATTGGCCATCAACCTTCCCCTATGAAGTCCATTGGATGGTTTTCGGGCGATTTCCTCCCCACTCTCGGAAAAGTACCGGATAGGGGCTCCACCGATATTGAAGAAAAGTGCATAGTTCAGTGAAGGGGCGACTCTCAGGAAGTCCAGTCTTTTTCTTAGGCCAATTCTTGAACCCAAAATCACCCGGTAGTCGAATCTGGACTCTTGGTCATTGTGAGCTTCCAGCTGCAGGCTGTTTCTCAGGGTAAACCTGCGATCAAGCTTGATTCTATGGCTGCCCTCCATATTCCATCTGTGGGTAGTCCGACCGGAGCTCGGAAGATTCATCCAGGCTGTCCCCAGCTGGAGTCGCCAATCTTTTGAGACTTGATAGGTCAGGGCCGCTGCATACCAATTGAAGGAAGTTTCGAGACCAGGTTCGTCAATATTTAGTGATTTGATGTAGGAGGCTCGTATGTCCAATTTTTCGGTCAAAGGCGCACCCACATTGAAGCTGCTCCAAAGTCGGGTTTTATATTGTCCTTGTGCAGATTGAGGACTTCCGATCAGCAGTAAGAGCAGAAGGAAAAGAAAAGACAGGAAGTTGACTTTCATAAAAGGTTGATGATTTAATCTGCCTTTTGGTCGATCCTGCGGTTGGAATTGTAATCCTCCGGATTAATTTTTTTTTAGAATTTCTATAAAGAAAATAGTATTTAAAGGAGGAGGATTAAAAATTGAGAATGAGTATAAAGTATTGATTTTGAATTTTTTAAATCATTTCATTAAAAGAAAAAAGACGCCCCCTTGAGGTGTCTTTTCTAAGTATGGGAAAGGCTTTTTAGCCTAATATCAATTGATGAGATTAATTCATTTTCAATTCAATTTCAGTGGAGTCTTTGATTCTTTGCTCCACCTTTCTGAAAATAGAACCATTGATTTGCTTGGTGATCAAAAGCACGCCATCTGTCAATTCAGCGGCTTCCAATTCAGATGTGCTGACTCCGGAGAACCAACCCTCAGCATTAATCTGAAATAAGGCAAGGGGATTATTGACTGCATCCAAAAAGAAAAGGTCATCGTCATCTTCTGCTTCCAATTCCACTTCAAAATCCCAATCGTCGTCGTCATCTCCAAATACCTGAAACTTGAAGGGAACAGCGCTTCCATCTTGCTTATTAAAATTGCCGTTCAATTCAAGAGAAGGCTGATTTCGGTTATCAATCAAGTCCAATTCTACTTCGATTTCTTCATAGTTACCGGCAGGTATGGCAATGAAAAAGTCCACTCCGGAATCAAACTCATCAAAAGTGATCTTTTTGATTTCTGGGAATCTATATTCCAATTCTTTTTCAAACTCCCTTCCGGAATCATCCACTCCCTCGGTTTCCAGCTCGACTTCCTTTACCTGAATGAACCCTGAGTTGATTTCCAAGCCGGCATTGGTCAGTCTGGCTCCCGGATTAACTGAATTCTGAAGTTTGATTCCCATTCCGATTTTCACCTCACCGGTGCCGAGCACATCGGGATTGTTATCTTCCGAGCAGGAAGAAAAAGAGAATGCAAGAAATAGGAGCAGTGCGGGTAGAATAAGATAGTTTTTCATGTTTTCTTTTGATTTTTCTCTTAGTCGCAGCCAAGGGAAAAGATGTAACCATTACAAAAGAAAAAAATGAAAAAAACTCCCGGGAGTGGGAGTTTTCTTTGGTTTGCGGCCATTCTGGCTCAATATTTCCATTCCAAAAGAGTCATTTTCAGTTTGTCCCAGGCAGTGAAATTCTGGTGATAGGTGTGCTGAGGATCATTTTGGATTTTTTCCATTCTTGCTTTGGCATCACTGATTTTTCCCTGCTCCAAGTAGGCTTTCACCAGGTAGTAATCAATCTGATCAGCGAAGTCTTGGGATTGATTGAGCTGATTTCTATTTTCAATCGCTAGCAATAAGGTTTCTGAAGATTCGGGTTGACCTTGTTCTAGATTTGACATGGCCAAGATGAAATAATCCTTGGCGCTATAGATGTCTATTTCAGAAGCCAATTTTTTGACTGTTTCGAAATCTTTCTTTTGATAAGCCTCCTCCAACGTACTGATTTCAAATTCTCCGGATCTCATTACGGGGATTTGGTAATCCAAATGCTTGGAAGTGATACTTTCTGGTGAGGTGCTGAAAAACAGGACTGCAAAAACTCCCGCCAGAAGCAAGGTCAAGGATGCGGCGATTCTACTTACCCAAGTGAAAGGGGAGATGGAGCGGGTAGGGGTCTCAGACTCAATTGCAGAAAAGTCACGATCATTCAGGAATTCAGATTGAGATTTTCGGATCATTTCTTTCCAGGCAGCCATTTGGACTCCTTCACGGGCGAGTTTCAAGGCTTCCAGTTCCAATTTCAGTGCAGAATCCACTTTGAGGTCTTCAACTAATTGCTCAGCTTTTTCTGCTTCCATCAATCCGTCCAAATAGGCTTCCAGGTCTTCTATAAGGTATCTGTTATTCATGGCGTAGTGCTTTTTGTAGATGGGTTTGTAAGGAAGGGGAGGATTTTACCTGATCGGTCAGGCTTTGGAGACATTTGTATTTTTTGTTTCTCAAGACCTGCTCCGAACTGAACTCCAGTTTTTCACAGATTTCTTTCATTGGCAATTCTTCGAAATAGAAGAGAGTGAGCACCTGCTTGCATTTTTCTCCCAGCTTCTCGAAAAGATCCATCACAAAGCGGAGATTTTCATTTCGGCTGATTTCCTCCGAAATGTCCAAGTCCATTTCGTCTTTTTCCATTTCGTATCGTTCGTTTCTGGCACTCATGCTTTTTCTTTTTCTCAATTCCGAAATCCAAAGATTTTTGCAAATGCTATAGAGAAAGGACTTAATGGATGCCTCTCCCCTGAATTTGCCTTGAGTAACCAATTTGACAAAGACCAACATCACTTCCTGAATCAGGTCTGCAGCATCGTCTTGGTTGCCGGAGTTTCTGAGAATGTAGTTTTCCAGTACTCCATAATGCTGCTCATAAAGCTGATTGATCGCCTGATTGGGATTGGTTTTGGATCTAATCTGCTCCAGGAGCTCCTGATCGGTTAAATTTCGGTTTAGCTTCATCGGCTAATCATTACTTGGTCGACGGTGATTGGAAAAATGTAATCTCAATATCCAAATATTTTCCAATTCTTTCCATTACTCAAGCTTACTTGGTGGGGAAGGGCTTAGAATGTACCTTTGAATGTACTTGCTGAAGCAAAGCGGATAAAAGGCTATTCATCTCATGAAAATCACCAAGGATCTCTATCAAAGCAATCTGGTTTTACTCACTGATTTTTACCAGCTCACCATGGCCTATGCGTATTGGAAGGCAGGTAAAGGGGAGCAGGAGGCTGTTTTCAATCTATTCTTCCGAAAGCATCCCTTTCAGGGTGGATTCTCCTTGGCTGCGGGTTTGGATTATGTGATCGATTACTGCAAAAACTTCCGCTTTTCCGGAACAGACCTGGACTATTTGGCCCAAATGAAAAATCAGGATGGAAGTCCTGTATTCGCTGAGGAATTTTTGGATTACCTGAAAAATCTAAAATTCTCCTGTGATATCGAAGCAGTGGAGGAGGGGACGGTGGTTTTTCCCAATGCTCCTCTGATTCGGGTGAGAGGTCCCTTGATTCAGTGTCAACTATTGGAGACCCCTTTGCTCAACATCATCAATTTCCAGACCCTGATCGCTACCAAAGCCGCACGAATCAATGTCGCGGCCAATGGAGCCCCTGTTTTGGAGTTTGGCTTGAGAAGAGCTCAGGGAATCGACGGAGCCTTGGCGGCTAGCAGGGCAGCTTATATAGGAGGCTGCACTTCGACCAGCAATGTCATGGCAGGGAAGCTTTTTGGAATTCCCGTTTCCGGTACGCACGCGCACAGTTGGATCATGTCTTTTGAAACAGAATTGGAGGCATTTGAGGCTTATGCGGAAGCATTTCCAGAAAAATGCGTGTTTTTGGTGGATACCTATGATACTATTCAGGGGATCAAGAATGCAATCAAAGTAGGGAAAATCCTACGCGATAAAGGAAAGGAGATGGTGGGAATCCGAATAGATTCCGGGGATTTGGCTTATTTTTCCATTCAGGCAAGGCAAATGCTGGATGAGGCAGGGTTTCCAGAGGCTAAAATTGTCGCTTCCAATGACCTGGATGAGCAAATCATCACCTCTCTTAAAACTCAGGAAGCGGCCATAGATGTCTGGGGGGTAGGCACCAAGCTGGTAACTGCCTACGACCAGCCTGCCCTAGGTGCAGTCTATAAACTGTCAGCTATCAAGGATGAGAATGGAAAATGGGTACCCAAGGTCAAGGTCTCCCAACAGTCCATGAAAATCAATATTCCGGGTCTTCATAATGTGAAGCGGTATTACAGCAAAGACAAGGCTGTGGCAGATATGATTTATTTGGAAGAAGAAGAAATCAATCCCCGGGGAGTGGTCATCATAGATCCGATCGATCCTACCCGCCGGAAAAGGCTGATGCCTGCTTTTTACTCAGAAGAGGTGTTGCTGAAACCGATTTTCAAGGCTGGCAAGTTGGTTTATTCCATTCCCAGTTTGGAAAAAATCAGGGAGCGGGCAGCTCAGCAGCTGGAATCCTTGGATAAGACACACAAGCGCCTCGTCAATCCCCACCTCTACCCCGTAGGCTTGGAAGAAAATTTGCATCATCTCCGAATGGAACTGGTGCTGAAGTCTCAGAATTTTGAAAATGAAAAGAATGAGCAAGAATAAAGATTTAGTCCTGCTGATCGTTGATGTGCAAAACGATTTTATTCCCGGAGGAGCCTTAGCAGTAAGTGGAGGGGATGAAATCGTGCCGCTGATCAATCGGATTCAGGAAAATTTTGAGCATGTGGTCGCTACGCAGGATTTTCACCCTGCAGATCACGGGAGTTTTGCTGTGCATCACCCGGGGAAGTCTCCCGGGGAGCAGATCATTTTGGAGGGTCTGCCTCAGACGTTGTGGCCTGTGCATTGTGTGCAGGGATCAGAGGGAGCGGAATTTCATCCAGACTTATCCCGTGAAAAGTGGAAAGCTATATTTCAAAAAGGGAAAAACAAGCAGGTGGATTCCTATTCGGGGTTTTTTGACAATGCCAGAAGAGGAGATACTGGTCTAGGGAGCTATCTGAAGGAAAATGGAGTGCAAAAGGTGTATGTTTGCGGACTTGCTTTGGATTATTGTGTGAAGTTCACGGCTTTGGATTCCAATGATCTGGGCTTCGAAACCTATTTGATTCAAGACGCTACCCGAGCTGTAAACTTGAAGCCTGAAGACGGGAAAATAGCCAAAGAAGAACTCCGAAAGGCCGGAGTGAAAATCATTAACAGTCAAGACATCTGATCATGTTTGAATTTAACCCAGAGAAGCACTATCCAAAAGAAACAGAAAGTAGAGTCGTCATCCGATTTCAGGATTGTGACCCACTCAGACACCTGAATAACGCCAAGTATTTCGACTACTTTTTCAATGCCCGGGAGGATCAGGTGCCGAAGCTTTATGGTTTGGAGATCATCGACTTAATCCGAGTTTACAAAGCTGCTTGGGTGGTGTACAATCATAACATCAGCTACGTCAAGCCAGCTATGGTAGGAGAGTGGGTGAGAATCATGAGTCGCATCCTTTGGTACAATCACAACACGATTTTGGTGGAGTACTACATGACCGACGACTCCAAGACCCAGTTAAAGACCGTGCTTTGGTCCACTATGCGCTACGTGACTTTGGCAGAAGGGAAAAGTACCGATCATTCAGGAGCGGTCAATGACTTCCTAAAGGCGACTTCCTTTCAATTGGATATCAGTGAAATTCAAATCAAAGACCGGGTCAAGCAGCTGAAGGCTGAAATCGAAAAGAAGTAGAAAGTCCTACTTTTCAAACTCGTAGTCTCTTTCCACTACCGCGATTCGGGTCTTGTATCCCCTGTACCACTTTTCTCTTCCTAGTTTCTGGGCGAGAAGGTGGTCTGTATGCGCTTTCCACTTTCGGATCGATTCCAGATCTTTCCAATAGCTGACCGTGATACCGACTCCTTCCCGGGCACTTTCGTGTCCCAAATATCCCTCCTGTTCCTGGGCTAGCTGAACCATCCAAGTAGCCATTTCCGAATAATTTTCATCAATCTCAGTTCTCAAACTGGTAAAAATCACCGCGAAATAGGGAGGAGGGGGAGTTTTTGCAATCATTTTTTGGGAGGAAGTAGGGGTAAAGTGTTTTTGGGTTGTCTTGGAGGAAAGGGAATGGATTTTCCCCTTTCTGAAAAATACTAAACCAATTATTATTTACCCACACTAAAATGAAAACGCAAATAAAATCTCTGGCAAATTGGGCTCTGCTGGGTAGTTCTTTGTTCCTGATGACCTCTTGTTTTGAAGAATTGGATGTCGTGCAGCAAATCGACGAGGAGTTTACCGGTATCCAAATGATTGAAATTGAATCTGGATTTCTGGAGGTAAACTATCAGGGGATCGAAGGGATGGAGGAAGTAAAGTTAATCGGACAGTTGGAATCATCCCGAGGGGAGAAGTTCAGGATCGACTATTCCGTGGATGAAAACCGCTTATTGGTCCAACTGGATCAAAAGTCTGGATGGAGTACCGGAAGAAACCGGGGCTACCTCTACATTACCGGACCAAAAGCGATGGCACTTCAAATCAAAGGTGGTTCCGGAGAGATTAAAGTTCTTGGAATAAATTATCCAGAATTGGCAGTCTCAGTAGGTTCCGGAAAGATCCTGCTTGAAGATGTGCAAGCTGATGAAATCAAGGCAGAAGTAGGATCGGGTTCATTGGTAGCCAATCAAATCTCAGGCTTTGTCTTGGGGTCAGTAGGATCCGGGGAAATAAAAATCCGCAATATGAATGGAGACTTGGATTGGGATGCATCCAGCGGAAAAATCGACCTATTCAATATTGAAGGAGCTGTAAATGTGGAGATGAGTTCGGGTAGGGTGATGATGGAAAAGGTAAAGGAGCTTCAGACGATCAAAATAAGCTCAGGTTCTGTCCATGCCCAACAAGTCGGCCTGGGGCCAAAGACATTCCTTTCGGGTTCATCGGGTAATTTCAAGATTCAGACTTTTTCTGATTTGAATTCTTTCAATTTTGATTTGAAAGCCGGAAGCGGTAAAGTGGAAGTTGGGGACAGAGGCTCTTCAGGCACATTGCTGATCGATCATGGTTCTCCTTTTACGATTTATGGTCAGGTTTCCAGCGGAAACATTGAGATCAAAAATTAACCCTACATTTTCAAAAGCTTTGACATATGTCAAATAGTGGAGCCTGAGTAGGTTAGTTTAGATTTTTGCCCTAATTTTGTATGCATGCAGAATAAATTGATTCAAAGAATCGAAATTTTATTTGGCATATGAAACATTCCTTTCTGAGTCAGGTTCTCTATGAGTCCTTAAAGACAAGGAGAAAAGTTGTTCCAATCACCCCCAAAACCTCGGATTCCCGAGGTTTTTTTGTTTCTAAAAAATGGGGTCCATTTTCCTCAGAGTTACTTTCAATTCCGACTTTACCATTTGTTGGCTTGAACAGAAATTTCATTTTCATAAATTTTTTTAATTTTTAACATAAATAAATTCAATAAAAAATATTGCGGATTCAATTTTCTTTAATTTTACCTCGTGAATTGAATTTGATGGTTTCTTTCCTTTCCACATTTTTCCTTCTTCTGCGTTGGGTTTTGGTCTTTCAAAATCCTCTTGGAGATGTACTAGCCATTGATTCACAAGTATTTTCTAATCAAGAAAATCATCTCCATCAACAGCAGCTATACCTTCAGGAAAATGCCCAATTGCATAATCTATTTGGGTTTTGTGAAAATTATGGAGAAGAAAAAGAAGAAAGCGAGGAGGAAGGACCAATTGAAAACTTTCAGGGTCTTTATATTCATTTTCAGATAGTAAAGCTTTCTGGGAGATCCAACGATTTTACTGAAGAAAGGCCTGGAAAAGGCAGCCTTCATTTATACGATTTTTATCATTCCTGGAAGATCGCGCTGAGTTGATTATTGCCATTTAGGCACCGTTGTATGCTGTCCTCATCGGACAAAATCCTTCCCGAAAACCGGGAATACTCTATTCACTCAGCTAATTTACCATGAACCATTTCAAACAAGGCGAAGTCTTGCGAATGGGTGTGCTTTTGGAAGAATTGAAGCATTTTCTTCCGGCGCAGGCTCCGCTCAAGGACTTTGTCCATCATAATACCCTGCATGCTTTCCAAAACCTTCCTTTCAATCAGGGACTAAAGCAGGCAAAAATCCAATTTGGATATCGGGGATATCTCCCAATCGAAGACTACCGGAAGATGTACCGGGAGGGAAAAATCAAAGGGGAAATCCTCAAAAAGGTTTTGGAAGACCATTTCGGTCCGATTCATTCTCAAGAATGGGCAGTCAAATTATTGGATCAGAATTTCGAAGAAGTTTCCGTTCCTAAGATTGGCCGCTTAAGAGGGCTTTGGAAAAGTGAGTACCACTTTAATCTGGATAAAATCACCCATCCCTTTTTGTTTAGAATCCTTTCTGCTTATCTGGATCAGGGGATTTCAATTTGGTCCTTTCCTGTTCAATCAGGCGGATTTTTGGATTCTATCCGATGGATGGAGAGAAGTAGTGCCTCTTCATTGCTGAAGTCGAAGCGCGCCAAGCTGCTCTTGCACAAGGAAGATCTTGTATTGGAAGACCTTCTTGAGATTTTGGTAGAAAGGCCGGAAGCTTATGGCTGGTATTTGTTTGATCAGCAGTTTGCTCATCCGGGCTGGTCCGGGATGGTTGCAGTTTTGGAAAATCAACCCGAAAGTCTTCTGGATTCAAGGAGCATTTCCCTAGAAGAAATGATCAAGTTTGAATGCCTCCTGGAGATCGATGCTTTGGATCAAAAGTTTGGAGAAAACTGGGCGCCAATCGGCTTGAGATTTCCTCATTCCACGGCAAGCTTTTTTGAGACCACTCCTTTTGAAGAAGTTGATTTGGCCTTGCAATGTTGGCAGGAGGCCTTTGAATGGAGCTATTACGATGAGGTTTTGGCAGGAATAGCTGCTGTGAAAAGGGAACCGGTCACTCCGGATGTTCCCGGCTTTCAAGCCTTATTTTGTATAGATGACCGGGAATGTTCTACGCGAAGGCATTTGGAGTTTGTAGATCCTTCCTGCGCCACCTATGGGACGCCGGGTTTTTTCAATGTAGAGTTTTACTTTCAGCCCGAGTTTGGGAAGTTCCATACCAAATCCTGTCCGGCACCTGTCACCCCCAAATACCTGATCAAGGAGACTGCCAACCACAAAAAGCTGGCAAAGGATGCCCATTTCAATCAAAACAGTCACTCACTGATCCGTGGTTGGTTCAATGCTCAAACCTTGGGCTTTTGGTCTGCACTTCGTTTGGTTGGAAATATTCTGACACCTTCCAGTTCGGCTTTGGAGGTTTCTTCTTTCAAGCATATGGATCCCAAGGGAAGCCTTACCATTGAATATCAAGGGTTGGAGGAAAATGGGCTTCAGGTAGGGTTTAAGGTGGAGGAAATGGCGGACCGAGTGGAAGGATTGCTAAGAAGCATTGGTCTTTTGGATCGATTTTCCACTCTTGTCTACCTGATCGGTCATGGTGCATCCAGTATCAACAATACCCATTATGCAGGCTATGATTGTGGGGCTTGTTGTGGACGACCTGGGTCGGTCAATGCCCGAGTGGCAGCGGCCATGGCCAATCATCCTGAAGTCAGACTTCTTCTTGAGCAAAGAGGGATTTGGATACCTGATTCTACCCAATTTGTTGGGGGACTTCATGATACCACCAAGGATGAAATCGAATACTACGACGTAGAATTCCTTAATCCGCAGAATCTCCGCAAGCATGAAGAAAACAAAAAGAAATTTGCCCGAGCTCTCGAAATCAACGCGTTGGAGAGATCCAGAAGGTTTGATACGCTGGAAAAGGGAAAGTCTCTGGGAAGACTTCATGAAGCAGTAAAAAAGCGGGCTTTTTCTCTTTTTGAACCTAGGCCGGAATACAATCACGCAACCAATGCGCTTTGTATTGTGTCCAGAAAGTCCACAATCAAGGGATTGTTTTTTGACCGGAGAGCCTTTTTGAATTCTTACGATTATCGAAAAGACCCGGAAGGTAAAGCACTGGCAAAAATCCTTGGAGCTGCTGCCCCAGTCTGTGGAGGAATCAATTTGGAATACTACTTCTCTCGAATGGACCCGGACAATCTTGGTGCAGGGACAAAGCTTCCTCACAATGTCATGGGCCTGATTGGTGTGGCCAATGGGGCGGACGGAGATCTCAGAACAGGCTTGCCTTATCAAATGGTAGAAATCCATGATCCCATCCGCCTATTGCTTGTGGTGGAGCAGTATCCTGAAGTGGTACTTCAGGTCATCCGATCCAATCCGGCTACTTATGAATGGATTTCGAATTCTTGGTTGCATTTGGTAGTCATAGACCCAGAAGATGGCTCTTTTTTGAGATTCAGAGAGGAAGGGTTTGAGGTCTATGAACCGCTATCCCATGTAGATCATATTGAGCATCTCCAGGATAAGCTGCTCCTTTCTAAAGAAAATCTACCCGTGTACTTAATCGACTCATTGTAATGGAATTATCAGCTTGGATACAGCTCATGATAGGGATTCCTTTAGTGGGCTTTGTAATCAGTGTGTTAGTGCCGGAGGCAAAAGAGAACCTGCTTTCCAAAGTGGCATTTTACACTGCAGGACTGAATTTATTCAGCGTGTGTTTATTTCTGGTTTTCTGGGCTTGGGACGGTTTTCAGGCTTTGAATCTTCGGGAATTTGTTTTGCTCAAAACCTCACATTTTGAGTTTTTGGTTGACTTCTTCTTTGATCGGGTTGGAGCAGTGTATGTAGTCATCGGGTCAATGCTGACTTTCCTGATTACCTTTTACAGCCGGTACTATCTCCATCGGGAGAGAGGATACAAGCGGTTTTTCAATACTGTTCTTTTCTTCTACCTGGGCTTCAACATTACGGTCTTGGCTGGAAATTTTGAAACCCTCTTTATCGGATGGGAGATACTGGGCTTGGCATCTTTTCTTTTGGTGGCTTTTTACCGGGAAAATCTGCTTCCTACCAGAAACTCCATCAAAGTCTTTTCGATCTATCGAATAGGCGATGTGGGGATGATTTTGGCTATGTGGGCCAGCCATCATTTGTGGAATGAAAACATCACCTTCCTGAAGCTGTCCAATGCTGAACTGGTGTCTGAAAGTTTGGCGGGCAATTCAGGGATCGGGTTTTTCATTGCCATGATGCTCTTGCTTGCAGCAGCCGCCAAATCGGCACAGTTTCCTTTCTCATCCTGGCTACCCAGGGCTATGGAAGGTCCTACGCCTTCTTCAGCCATCTTCTATGGGTCCCTTTCGGTTCACCTTGGGGTGTTCTTACTCTTGAGAACCTACCCCTTTTGGGAGAATCAATACGCGGTTAGGGTGTTGATTGGCTTGATAGGATTGACCACGGCGGTGATTTCCAATTTGATCGCCAGAGTTCAAACCTCCGTCAAAACACAAATCGGCTACGCTTCCCTTTCTCAAATCGGGATTATGTTTATTGAAGTAGCGGCTGGTTTTGAAGTTTTGGCTTTGATCCACTTCTCCGGCAATGCATTCCTGAGGACCTATCAATTGTTGGTATCGCCCTCTATCGTGAGTTATTTAATTCGGGAGCAGTTTTACGGATTCGAACCCAAAGCCCAAAAGCCAACTTCAAGCTGGCTGGAAAAAGCCAAGGTATCCATCTATGTCTGGAGTCTTAAGGAATGGAACCTGGATCGCCTAGTCAACCGGATTTTGTTCAATCCCATGAAAAAATTGGGTCACAAACTGGACTTCCTAAGCTATAAGACGGTGCTGTTCTACTTTGTGCCAAGCTATCTGCTCGGCTTTGCCTTGTTGGTATTGGGTTATAAACTACCTCCATCGCTTCACGCTGTTCTACCTTCGGTTTTTGCCTTCATAGCCCTTTTGCAGGTGCTGAAGTCCTTTTCCGAGAGAAAATCAGCTAGGCTGAGTTGGATAATGTTGATAATGAGTCATTTCTGGATGGTTTTGGCTATTGCAGAAAATGAGAATTTTTCATTCCGGGAAATAACGGTTTACCTGAGCGGTGTCATAGTCTTTGGGCTATCAGGTTTGCTTGTCATCTCTTGGATGAAGAATAAACTGGGTCAGTCTGGGCTTTATGAATACCAAGGTTATGTCAGAAAATACCCCGGATTGGCATTCCTATTCCTGCTGAGTGTGCTTGGGTTGATGGGATTTCCGATTTCTCCAACTTTCATTGGGGAAGACTTGCTCTTCAGTCATATCCATGAAGACCAATATTTATTGGCTGCATTTGCCGCCTTGGCTTTTGTGATGGAAGGGATTTCAGCCATTCGAATATTCGGAAGACTCTTCCTTGGCACTAAAATAAACCATGCCGCTGAGGAATTTGGTTTCGGTCCCCATCTCTTTGCCAAAAAGAGAAATCACTCCAATAATTCATCCTTCAAATCATCCATTTCATCCTGAATCATTCAGGAACAAGGATAAAATCTTATTCATATGAAAACCACATCAAAAATTAGTATACCCAAAGACGGTTGGGCAGGTTTGAAAGAGAACTTTCTTTCAGATGCTACTGCCGGATTTATTGTCTTTTTATTAGCCATGCCCTTGAGTTTGGGCATTGCCAAAGCTTCCGATTTTCCACCCATCATGGGCTTGATTACTGCAATCATCGGTGGCTTGGTTGTCAGTTTCTTTGCAGGTTCACGACTCACGATCAAAGGCCCTGCGGCAGGTTTGATCGTAGTGGTGGCTGGTTCGGTGGCTGATTTCGGCGGAGGAGAAGCCGGCTGGAAATTGGCACTGGGTGCCATGGTTGTAGCTGGCTTGGTTCAGATAGGTTTTGGCTTCCTGAAACTGGGTAAGCTGGCTGATATTTTTCCTCTTTCGGCAATTCACGGAATGCTCGCTGCGATCGGTATTATCATCATTGTCAAGCAAATCCCCGTGCTATTGGATGTGAATCCTGAGCTTTACAAGGGGCTGAGCATCATCGAAATGATTACTTCCATTCCTCGGTTTTTGGCCAATTTTGATCCTCGAGCTACTCTTATTGGGGTTTACAGTTTGGCGATTATGTTGGGTTGGCCTTATCTGAAGGAGTTCAAATTGGGCAAAATCCCCGCTCCCTTAATGGTTTTGTTGGTTGCTATACCATCGGAGTTGGCTATGGATTTTGCCCACACTGAGCCTGCATATGCCTTGCTACATATCGGCAATCTGGTAGATAATGTAAAATACAATGCCGATTTCTCCGGCATCGCCCAAACCGGCGTGTTTATCAAATATGTGATCATGTTTGCTCTTGTGGGGACTTTGGAATCCCTTCTTACAGTCAAGGCTATTGATTTGAGTGATCCTTTCCGAAGAAAATCCAACAATGACAAGGACTTGATCGCAGTGGGGATAGGAAATACCATCAGTGCTTTGGTAGGGGGCTTACCGATGATCTCCGAAGTAGCAAGAAGTTCAGCCAATGTGAACAACGGAGCGAAAACCCGTTGGGCCAATTTCTTTCATGGGTTTTTCATCCTGGTTTTTGTTTTGGTAGCTACTCCGGTAATCGAAATGATCCCTAATGCTGCTTTGGCGGCTATGCTGATTACGGTTGGGATCAAACTGGCCCATCCCAAGGAGTTTGTCAATACCTTCAAAATCGGGAAGGAGCAATTGGCAATTTTCTTAGTCACGATTGTATTTACCTTGGTAGAGGACTTATTGGTGGGTATAGCAGCAGGGATTCTGCTCAAAGTGATTTTGCACCTGATCAATGGGGCTCCACTTAGTTCGTTCTTGAAGGCGCCTACTTCCATTTCTTTTTCTGGAAATGAATACCTGGTGGAGATCGAAAAGGCGGCTATTTTCTCAAACTTTTTGGGAATCAAAAAGAAGCTGGAAGAAATACCTGCTGGTTTTCAAGTGACGATTGACCTGAAAAATGCGGTAATGGTGGATCATTCCGTTATGGAAAATCTACACCATTTCCAGCATGAGTATGAGGAAAATGGTGGAACTGTAAGGATAATCGGTCTAGACCAGCACAAACCGGTATCCGATCACCATTTGGCAGCGCGTAAGCTCAAGCCGGCTTAAATCGCTCTTTTTCACTTTAAGATCATTCCAATTTCAAAATGAAAATGCACTCTTCACCTCCTTCACCAAGGAGGAGGTGGAGAGCCCTTTTCCAAATTCAATTAAAAAAAATGCAATCTCTTTCCATTCGATTTATACTTACTCTGATTTTCTTTCGGGCGGTGATTTTATCCTCGCAAGCTCAAGGAGATCAAGAGGTTAAGCTTTATCTCAATTCTGAGAAAACCCACTGGGTAAAAGGAACAGGATTGGGACAAATATGGGTCCGATATACCGACTTAAATCCAGGGTCCACTGTTTTTGGTACACCCAAGGATGAGGTGTTTGACGTGGGACTTCGGCGTGTTCGATATCAGGTAATGGGACAAATCACCGATCAGGTTTTTGTCTACACGCAATTTGGCATCAATAGTTTTGGCTCTCTGTCAGGTAGAAAACCCGGACTTTTTCTGCATGACGTTACTGCAGAATATGCTTTGATTCCGGGCAAGTTGAGTTTGGGTGCGGGTCTGCACGGCTGGAATGGTACGGTCCGTTATTCCTCTTCTTCTGTGGGCTCGATTTTAGGCTTGGATTTGCCCTACATTGAAGAGTCAACCAATGACCTTACTGATCAATTTGTTAGAAAATTGGGGGTGTTTGCAAAAGGTCAACTGGGTAAGCTTGATTACAGAATCTCTGCTTCCAATCCCTTCCCGATTCAGACTGCATTAAGTCCCGTGCCGACTCTGCCTGAAGATGTATCTCAAATCGCTTATTACAGTAAATCGGCCCCTGCTATCAACTATCAGGGGTATTTCTTTTGGCAGTTTCTGGATAAAGAATCTAATCAGCTTCCCTATATGACCGGGACTTATTTGGGAAAAAAGAGAGTTTTCAATATCGGAGGTGGATTTTCCACTCAAGATCATGCAGTGGAATACCGGGAAAGTGTAGGCGAACCTGTGATTCAGCAGGCGAGTCGTCAGTTTGGGCTGGATGTATTTTATGATACCCCGATAGATAAGGAAAAAGGCACCGCTTTGACCGCTTATGCGGCATGGATTGATTATGATTTCGGGCCTAATTACCTGAGGGCCGCAGGTGCCATGAACCCTGCAAACGGGATAAATGAGCAAGGAACCTTTAACGGTCCGGGGAATAACATTCCACTGATTGGCACTGGAAAAGTCTATTATACTCAATTCGGGTATCTGATGAAAAAGGACCTATTGGGTAAGCTGGGTACGCTTCAACCCTATGGGCAGTTTACCCTTTCTGATTACGAGAGGGTAGAGACACCTATTTCCACTTACGCCATCGGAATCAACTGGCTTCAAGCGGGTCATCGATCCAAGCTTTCGCTTGATTACCAAAGCAGGCCAATTTTGGTAGAGGGTACAGGGGAAAAGCTAGTCCTTGATTCTGCTAACCCTAGAAAGGGAATGTGGGTCATGCAGTATCAGTTTAGTTTTTGATAAATCCGAAACAAAAGGATGGATTTTGATTACAAAAAGTCCAATAGAAGAGACTAATAGAAAAATTGAAAAGCGTCACAATTTCTTTTAAGCGAATCTTAAGGGTCTGCTAAGGAAACTAGAGACGTACAGATTTCAAATTTGTACAACACCCTAATTACTAAAATCATGGAAGAAAAAATGAACCGTATGGAGTTTCTAAAATCTCTTGGATTGAAAGGAGCTTCATTGTTTGCCGTGTATTGTGCAGCATCAGGTCTGACCAGCTGCATCAACGAAAGTATGGATCCCAACTTAAACCCGGGTACCGGAGGTGGAGATCCTAATGTGTTGAGTCTGGACTTGAGTAGCTCTGCCTATTCCGGATTGAATACGGTTGGGAATTACGTCATAGTCAATAGGATTGTGATTGCCCGGATTTCTGATACTGCATTTGCTGCAGTCACTCAAGTATGTTCTCATGAAGGGAAAAGGAAAGTGTATTTCCGATCTGGAGAGTTTTATTGCCCTGAGCATGGGGCCAGATTTGATACTTCTGGAAATGGCCTTAACTCCAAGGGATCTAAAGGCTTAAAAACCTACCCGACAGAGTTGACTGGAACCACATTGAAAGTGATGTATTGATAATGGAAAGAATTTCAAACTACATAGTTGGCTTGGCTTTCATACTTGTCCTTTTCGGTCTTGGGCAGATTTCTCCTGCTTTGGCTCAGGATGATCTTTTGCAAATGTTAGAAAAGGAACAATCCAAAAAGCCATTCTACACTCTTGCGACCTTCAAAGCTACCCGTCTGATCAATGGACAGACTATTGAGACGATTTCCAAAAATCATCTCAATTTCTGGATATCTCATCGCTTTGGTGCGGTCAATAGTGGTTTTCTTGCCAATTTCTTTGGCTTGGATGAAGCGAAAATCAGACTTGGTTTAGAATATGGATTGACAGACAATTGGTTGATAGGCGCCGGGAGAAGCTCTCTTGAAAAGACCTATGACTTCTACACCAAATATAAAGTCCTAAGACAATCCAATAAATTTCCCGTAACAGTGACAGGATTGGCTGGCTGGGCTATCAATACCATGGAGACAGGATATTCTATGGAATCTGGCTCAGAAATGCGCTTTAATTCCAACCTGGAAAGGTATTCTTACTGGGGACAAGTCTTGATGGCTAGAAAATTCAATGAAAGACTTTCCCTCCAAGTAATGCCAACTTTTCTGCATTACAATAAGGTGGAGGATCCGTCAATTCCAAATGATTTGTGGGCTCTGGGAATAGGAGGGAGGTATAAGCTTACTAAGCGGTTTACTCTGTCCGGCGAATATTATCATTCCTTTTCTGATCCGGGCGCTTACGAGGCAAGTGCCGGAAAAACCTATCCCTATCACGATGCGATTTCGATCGGGGTAGATATTGAGACTGGTGGGCACGTCTTTCAATTGCATTTTACCAATTCCCGCGGAATGATAGAAAAGCATTTTATCGGACAAACGGTGGGTTCTTGGGAGGACGGAGATATTTATTATGGATTCAATATTTCAAGGACATTCAGCTTTGACAAAGCTGCTAAACACAAAAACAAATGAAAACCGTTCTAAAACTAACCCTAATTCTCTTCTTTACCGAAGTGGGGAATGCTTGGGCACAAACGCTTTATGGTACATCGGTAGGTGAGGTTTCATTTTACTCAGATACTCCTTTAGAAACAATCGAGGCTCTGAATAAGAAAAGTGGAGCCATTATCAATTCGGATTCCAGAGAAATTGCTGTTCAGATGAGAATCACAGATTTTGTTTTTCCCAACAAGCTCATGCAGGAGCATTTCAATGAGAATTACTTAGAAAGTGAAAAATATCCAACGGCCGTTTTCAAAGGAAAAATCAAAGAGGAGGTAGACTTGACTGTACCCGGTACCTATCCGGTTACGGCCGATGGGAGCCTTACAATTCATGGTGTGACCAAGCCAATTTCTGTGAAAGGAAAAATCACTTCAACTGGGAAGGACTTAAGGTTAGAATTTAAATTCCAGGTGATGCCCGAAGATTATCAAATAGAGGTTCCTTCTTTAGTGATTACAAAAATTGCCGAGAATATTGATGTCACGGGCAATATGCTTTTGGTGAAGCGATAGGATATTCAATTTTCTCAAGAAAATAGTATTTAAAATAGATGGGTGCATAAAAAATAAAGGCTGGAATAAATCCAGCCTTTTGTGGGCCCAGCTGGGCTCGAACCAGCGACCTCCTGATTATGAGTCAGAAGCTCTAACCAACTGAGCTATAGGCCCATTAATTTTTATTTCAGCGACCTCCTGTCCCGATAGGTCGGGGAGAGTCAGAAGCTCTAACCAACTTGTCCCGATCTTTATCGGGAGCCCATTAATTTTTATTTCAGCGACCTCCTGTCCCGATAGGTCGGGGAGAGTCAGAAGCTCTAACCAACTTGTCCCGATCTTTATCGGGAGCCCATTAATTTTTATTTCAGCGACCTCCTGTCCCGATAGGTCGGGAGAGTCAGAAGCTCTAACCAACTTGTCCCGATCTTTATCGGGAGCCCATTAATTTTTATTTCAGCGACCTCCTGTTCCGATAGATCGGGAGAGTCAGAAGGTCTACCAACTTTTCCCGATCTTTATCGGGAGCCCATTAATTTTTATTTCAGCGACCTCCTGTCCCGATAGATCGGGAGAGTCAAATGCTCTAACCGACTGAGCTATGGGCTCTCACACTACCTCAATTATCCGCTTCTTCAAGCCTCAAATCTTGGTTTTGGGAGTGCAATGTTACATATTTGAGTTCAATTACACAACTTGACTTTCGAATGAAAAATAGCCCGGATGTTGACTTTTTGATATTTGATTTGGGAAACGTAATCATTGACATTGATTATCAGCGATCTCTGAATCTGATCAAAAGCAAGCTGGAAGAATCACTTCATGATCGGGTTGATTTTTTTTACCAAACTGAGTTTCATAAGTCTTACGAAAAGGGGCTGATTTCCTCTGTCCAGTTTAGAGATGAGGTGAGAGATTATTTCAGCCAATCTTGGTCAGATCAGGAGATCGATACATTATGGAATAGCCTGCTTGGAAAAATTCCACCTCAGAGACTGGAATTGGTGAAAGAGCTGCGTAAAAAATATCAGGTTGGAGTACTTAGTAATACCAATGAAATTCACATCGATGCCGTTCACGAAATGCTAAGATCTGAGCATGGGCTTGACCGTTTTGATCCGATTTTTGATTGGGTGTTTTACAGTCATGAGATGGGATTGGCGAAACCCTCTGCGGAGATTTATGAAAAAATGTTGGCTGAGCTTAACACCTCTCCAGACCGAGTTCTATTTTTTGATGATTTGAAAGCAAATGTGGAGGGAGCTAAGGCTGTTGGGATAGAAGCTGTTCAAGTGACTGGTCCTCGGGTAATCTTTGATTTTTTCGGGAATGTATAAGCCTAAAGAGTATTTCATTCACGGATTATTGTTTGTTCTGACTTTGGTGACAACCACCCTTGCCGGAGGTGAATGGGTATACAGCAAATCCATCCTTGGTTCTGGCGAGTCCGCATTGACTTGGGAGTATTTCGTAAAGTCGATGGCTTTTTCAATTCCTTTTATCGGGATTCTTTTGATCCACGAATTGGGACATCTATTCACTTCTATTTATCACCGGGTGAAGTGTACGCTTCCATTCTTTATTCCTGCTTGGCTAGGATTTATTGGTGCCCCATCGATCGGAACTTTTGGAGCTATTATCCGGATGAAAGGATTTGTCAACAGCCGAAAAAAGTTTTTTGACATTGGAGTGGCTGGACCTTTGGCTGGGTTTGTGATCGCTTTTGGGGTTTTATTTTATGGTTTTACCCACTTGCCACCAGCAGAATACATTTACGAAATCCATCCAGAATATGCTGATCCTAATTTTCAAGGATACGGTGAGGATGTGATTAACTTCGAATTGGGACAAAACTTACTGTTTTATTTGATGGGAGAGATTCTTGCGGATCCTGAACGGATGCCTGATATGGGAGAAGTTATCCATTTTCCCTTCCTGTTTGCAGGTTATTTGGCTTTGTTTTTCACCGCGTTGAATCTTTTACCGATTGGTCAACTGGATGGCGGACACGTAGTTTTTGGCTTATTTCCGCATCATCATAAGCTGATCTCCTTAGTGGTCTTCACCTTGTTTTTATCCTACTCTGGGATGGGAATGATCTCTCCGATGATACCATTTGAGGATTTGATAATCAGAATTCCCTTGTATGTTGGGTTTTTGTACATCTGCTATTCCAGAGCAGAACTTTCTACCCAATCGAAATGGACTTTTGCGCTTTCTATTGCTGCAGGACAATACGCATTGAGCTTTATCAGACCTGAATGGGAAGGATATCAGGGATGGTTATTTTATGCTTTTCTTTTGGGTAGGCTGATGGGATTGAGACATCCCGAGGTAAGTGGGTTCGTTCCATTGGATACCAAGAGAACATGGATAGGTTGGTTGGCAGTGGTGATTTTTATTTTGTGCTTCTCACCCCGGCCTTTCATATTCACCTAAAAAATAAACCCTGAGAAGAAATCTCAGGGTTAAAATTTTCTTTTTAAAGTTCTCGATAAGCCAGAATTCCGCCTAGCACATTTCTTACTTGGGTGAAGCCCTTGCCTTCCATAAATTTCTTGGCATTTCCGCTTCTGGCTCCGGATCGACAATGAACGACGATTTCTGAGTCTTTGTGCTTTTCTAATTCATTCAAGCGGTGGGGGAGTTCTCCCAGTGGGATATTTTGAGCACCTAGGTTATCCTCCTCATATTCCCACTCTTCGCGGACATCGATGAAAACGAATTTTTCTCCTTTGTCCAATCGGCTTTTTAATTCTTTTACAGAGATATCTTCCATTTTATTTGAGGACTTGTATTCGAAATGATTCCAAACTCGACCCAGAAACAAGGTTAACTATGTAGATTCCGGGTCTTTGACCGCTAAAGTTAATCATTTCCTCCTCCCCGAGGGATTCCCTTGGTAATAAAATCTGCCTTCCGAAGGAATCAAAAATCTGAATTTCCGCAAATTTCCCCCTTATAGTTAGTCTGTCTCTAACAGGGTTGGGATAGAGTAGAAAGGTCTCCTGAGGGGCTTCGCCTCCCTCAAGTACCTGATTGACAGTGACGTGGGGTCTTATCATCAGGGAACCTAATACCTCCTCGTTTTGAACCCATCCGCCTCCGACATTGTAGAAAATTTTATCAGCCTGATTATTGGTTTTATCCAATCCCACATGGATAAAATCATTCGTAAACTGGGTAAATCCAACAAAAAACTCAGGTCCTACCAAAATGGCAGTATCCAAAGGAAAGTAAATAAACTCCTGTCCAGGTTCTTTAACGGGGATGGCTCTTTCCAAGGAGAAAATTGGCCTTAGACTCAAATCTTCCCAAATCACCAAATCGATCGCTTGATTGGCTTGGTTTGCATTGGTGAAGTTGATCGATATTCCATGCAAAAGCACCGGTTCAGGACTTTGGAATTGGACAGCCAATTGTCCTGAGCGCTGATTGATTCCTGCAGAATAATCAGCAGAACCTCCATCATAGGCAAAGAAGTCACGAAGCGGAAAAACGCTGGAAACCGTATCATTATCTGCAAAATTGACCTGCTCAAAAAATGTGGTATCACCAGCACTAATTGTGAAAAGAGGGTCATCCCCAGTAGTCAGATAAGTCTCAAAGTAGAGGTCGGCAGCTTTACCAAAATTGGGAATTGATTCAAATTCTCTGCTTGAAAAAGCCCTTCTTTCCAAAGCATTGGGTACTGGATTGAATGGCGAATCTGAATTGATCGGCAGAACAGCCTGCCTGATGGAATCTTGGGCAGTGATGGTATATTCCATGGCTCGGAATCTGTTTTCCAGATTCAGAAATTCATTGGATACCAGACTCCAATTATTTTGTTGGAATCGATCCAGAATTTCCCAAGGATATGCCCTATAATCTCCTAGTTGAACAAAATTAGGCTGAGTGATCGCTCGGTCAGGGTAGGTAAGGTCTGATAGGCTTCTTCCGGAATTAAGATATATGTAGTCTAGTAGCCATGCATCAAATGGTCCACTTAGTCTCCCTGAGGATAAGAACCTGAATTGAAAGGCCTCATGCAATAGGTTGGGATCAATAGCAATTATTTCCTGGGCAAAATTTTCCCGATCCCTTTCATCTCCTCCATTTTGTGCCCAGACCGTCACCCAATTCCCATCCGGATTGAGTAGCTGAAGAATCAGTTGGTCATTGGAGTCCGGCGCTTCTGATTTACCTCCAGCCTGCCAGAAAAAGCTGATAAATAGACTATTGCTCTCATTTTCTGATAATCCACTTAAATCAAAAGGCCTGCTGGTTAATATGTCACTTTCCCCCTGATCACGGTCTTGTCGGGAATAGGGTCTTCCGTTTTCGTCGACACCATTAAACAGAATCATCCCCAAAGAGGGAGGGTTGTTGCCAACTGTTTCTGTGTAAGATATTCCGTCAATGGACCATTTGGTGGTGTCGATTCCTTTAGAAAAATCATCCCAAAAAGGGAGTGAGTTTTGGTTTAAAACCCTTTTGTCTGTTCCTGATTTTGCCTCTGAAATTTTGATTTTTTCGACAGGATCTAATTGGGCAAACTGGGCAAAAGAAGAAGTATTTCCCCAAAGAAGAAGAAGGAAAAGAAGAGTTAAAAAATGGATGAATGATTTCTTTTTCAAGGATTTAATTTCTAGAAATCCAAAACTCAATCGGTTCGCCTGTTTTTACCTGGCTTCCGGAACCGGGAATCTGCATAAAGACTTTTCCGACAGGAATAGTATCGTTTTGTGCATAATTTTTACTTCCTACCCGCAAGCCAGAGCCTAAAATAAGGAATTCTGCCTCATCTTCATCTAAGCCGATCAAATTGGGTACTTGCAGAAATTGATTGCCCATGCCATCACCTACTACTAAGTCGATTTTGGCACCTTTTGGCACTTCAAATCCTTCAGGGACCTTTACGCCTCGGTAGCGCTGTTCAAGGACCACATTGATTCCAATATCCGGCACATAGATGATTTCACCCCGTTCCAAACCCATATTTGCAAGGATTTCTTGGGCGTTTCTCAGTAGCCCATTCACCAGATTGGGCATCTTGAGCATCGGGGCATTCCTGGAGTTGAGGGTGAGATAAACTTTTCTTCCGCTTTTCACCTGAGAGCTGGACTTTGGTATTTGCTTCAGGACAGCTAAAGCTGGAAATTCGGTGCTGTAAAGTGAATCAGGAGAAACCTCATATTGAAGCCCGGTGGATTCCAATAATCCTACTGCTTCCTCATA
Organism: Algoriphagus taiwanensis; assembly: GCF_036245645.1. Classification (NCBI taxonomy): domain Bacteria; kingdom Pseudomonadati; phylum Bacteroidota; class Cytophagia; order Cytophagales; family Cyclobacteriaceae; genus Algoriphagus; species Algoriphagus taiwanensis. Next base: position 442,493 of record NZ_BTPE01000002.1, read on the forward strand.
GGTGTATCCTGATAGATCAGGGACAGAAACTGTTTCGCCATGATTGGTATAAACAGGCAGGTAAACTTTCAAAAAAAGGAATCCAAGAAGGACCGAAAGTCCGATAATTATCGAAAGGTGTAAAAGGATTTTTTTAATTGAATGCATCGTGGGGTTTCTGGTGATTTCAATTCATTGCAAGATAAGGCGAATATCAAAGAAATTGCCTCATTAGGTTCAATTTGGCTTTTTCAATCGCAAAAAATAAGCCGAAGGTGAATTTCCTTCGGCTTTTAACTTTAATTAATGACTAACCTTTTGATTTCCTGTAGAGAATCAGAGTTAATTCTAAGGATGTATAAACCTGGCGCAAAAAGCTCTCTGGAGAAAGTGTAGGTTTGGTTCAGAGTAGCTGGATAGGAAATATCTTGGATCACACTGCCTGTTGCAGAAATTATGGTGATCCTCACAGATTCCCTTCTTGGCAAATTAAACGCAACATTGAAGTAGTCTGTAGCTGGGTTTGGATAGAGTACACTGCTGCCTTCACCGGGAATCACCGGGTCAGGATTGGCACTTAAGAAGAGTTCCATGTTGTCAAGATAGACAGGAGTGTCATTATCACCCTCTACATTCAGGGCAAAAGCTACTCGGACATTGTTTTTGCCGCTACCTGCAAAATCTGTGAGATTGACATATTTTCTCTGGAAATCACCCGGGGAATTGGGATTCGCAGCACCCACGTCAACTGTAGATAGGTCCGCTCCGCGTTCTTGCCAGACTTGGGAATAAGTTACCCCTCCATTATCACTTGCAAAGACGCTCAAAGTGGTATTGGGATCGATCTGCCCGGCTGCTAAATCAAAGAACAAACTGGCTTGTTGACTAATAGAAAGATCAAAGATCGGAGTACCCAACCAATAACTGAGACCTCTACTTCCATTCTCGAGAACTGTCAAATTATTAGAACCTGATCCGCCTGACACGGCACTGACTCTCCAAGCTGTATTTCCGCTTTCCGGATTAATAGTGACCCAAGGCGACAATTCCGTACTTACATTAAAGTTTTGTCTCCAAGGCACTTCCTGACGGGCGGAATTATTCTGATTGAACCGCACAAATAGCGGGTAATTCTCAGCATTCTGATCAAAGTTTGGCTCTCTGAGCTGATATTGTAATCTGTTTTGACCCGGTGTAGAGGAGTTGTTGAGTTCCAGAATAATTTCCTGATCAGGGACAAGCGTGGTACCTGAGGCAATGAAATTCTGTGCTCCTCCTGAATTGGTACTTCTGCTGAATACAAATCCGGAAACTGGAAGATTACCGGTGTTTTTAACAAGGATTTCCTCGCTTTCAGTTTCTCCGTTATTAATCGGGCTTGGTGAAATCACATCAGAAATCTGAACTTCGTATTTGAATTCTTCCTGAGGCAAAATCCGGATATTTCGGATGTAGATATTGTTTCCGAAAGAATTCCTGTTGATAATACCTACCCTCACTTTTTCTAAATCTCTGTATTTGGCAAGATTTACAACCTCCGTTCGGAAACTATTTGAAGAAGTAGGAGTGAATTCGTCCAAAGTAGGCGTTGAGGTCTGAAGCCTTATTCCTGATTTTCTGTAATTGGAATTGACAAAGTCATAGTTGTCTCCGCAATCCGATGAAATGGCCACAATCAGTTCATCCTGAAATCCTGCCTGATTGTAAGGTGCATGGGCGACTTCAAACACCAATTGTGCATTGGGGTATTTTCTCAAATCGATGGTAGGAGAAGTAAAAAAGTCCAACTGACCAGTCGCATCATATTCATAATTTCTGACGAAAAGGACTTCTTCAGTTGATCCGGAGAGCGTCACATTAATTTTAGTCCAAGTAAAGGACTCATCAGGGTTGGTTACAATCCAATCTCCCGGGAAGGAGGAGATGTTGAAGGCGTAGGGAAGATCAATCTCACCTTGAATCACAGGATTGCTGCTAGCTGTATTATTAGAAGGATTTCCGTCTTGCTGACCATTTACTTGCTTGATTTCAAACTCAAACAAATTTGTCCCTGAAGCTGGTACAGAGATGGAATTGAACGAAACAATAGCGGTTTCACTGGTTTGAAGATTGAGTGAAAAAACTCTGCTTTCTAAAAGAGTACCGTTTCTTTTTACTTCAATTCTTGCCGAAGTGATCGGATTTTGACCTGCATTGGCGATTTCCAATCTTGGCTCCACATTCAAATCACAGATGGCTACATTTGGCTCGATCACTTTCAGAATAGCCAAATCCAAAGAAGCGAGTTCCGGTTCTATAGTGGCTCTGTTGTTAACTAGAGTTACTCTTCGAGGACTGTTTGCCAGTACTACATTGAATCGCTCTACCTGACCTAAGGTAAATAGGTTCATACAGGCATCAGGCGTATAGTCCATGTAGTTTTGGATCATGTCATTGGTTCCACAGGAAATCCGGCTGGGATTATCATTGCATATGTTGTTTGAGTTGTCTTGCTCAGGTGTATCAGATACAAAATCATCCACTCCACAGCCTCCATCGCCCCAAATATGCCTTAGGCCGAAATAATGCCCCACTTCATGAGTGGCGGTTCGACCTCTGGAAAAAGAAATGGCACTTCCTCCGATTCCAAAAAACCGATAATCTATGGTAACTCCATCAGTCAGTGCGGAGGTTGGCGGAAAGTTAAGACCAGGAAGGTCAGAAATGGGAAAAGAGGCATAGCCGATAAAAGGAGATACCAAGGGCACCACCCATATATTCATGTATTCTTCAGGATTCCACTGACTAAGCTGACCGATGAGTGTGGCATCGTTGGGATTGTAGGTTGATTGAGGGCCTTGCAATCGGACGATTCCGGTGGTTGGCAATCCATTTGGGTCCTGCTTGGCCAGTACAAACTCAATTTTGGAATCAGCTGCAACCGGCCTGAATTCTAAAGGAGTTCTATTGGCATCTGCATTTAAACGTCTGAAGTCCTCATTTAGAATTCGGATCTGCTCGAATATCTGCTCATCGGGTATGTTTGTCCCGTCTCCTATTTCCGTTCCGTTATGAATTACATGGACCACCACAGGGATGGTTCTGATCTCTTCCTGAATTCTAAATACCTGAGGTGTATTCCTTCTTTCAGTAATTTTCTGCTCAAACCATTGCTCCAAAAATTCTTTGCTTCCGAAATAGCCCATGTCCTTTTCCAATTGCCTTTCCAGGATGCCATGGCCGCATTTTTCTGAATGGGTATGTGCTTGGGCGTTTGAGGTAGGAAAAGAATCGATAGCCTTGAGCTCAAATTTTTGGCTAAAGGAGGAATTGGCCATCAAAAAACCAAAAAGGAAAAATGATGCAATGCGCAGAAGCTGAAAGCCTTTTTTCATTCAGAATATTTTAATCAGGCAATGGTAAGGTTGACAGCTTCTACCCGTGTGATTTCAGGAATAGCTCTTTTTATGGCTTCTTCCACTCCAGCTTTCAGCGTCATGGAAGACATCGGACAAGAACCACAGTTCCCGGTCATTTCGATTTTCAAAACCAGATCATCTGTCAGCTCCACTATTCTTACATTACCGCCATCTGCCTCCAGATAAGGTCTGATTGTATCCAAGGCAAATTCTATTTTTTCTCTAAGTCCGGTTTCCATTTATTGTTATGCTTTTACTTCTACTACGGATGTTTTTTCAATTGACGCATTACGGATGGCAATTTGTCTTGCAACGGACTCTGCCAATTCCATATATGCAGTTTGAGTGGGGCCTTTTTTCAATACGGCCGGGTATCCCGTATCTCCACTCTCCCGAATACTCTGTACAATAGGTATTTCACCTAAAAACGGAGCGTTGTATTTTTCGGCTAGCTTTTTTCCTCCTTCTTTGCCAAACAGATAGTATTTATTGTCTGGCAATTCTTCCGGCGTAAAATAAGCCATATTTTCAATAACACCTAAAACGGGAACATTAATTTGAGGCTGCTTGAACATCGAAATTCCCTTATTGGCATCAGCTAGAGCGACTTTCTGTGGGGTAGTGACAATCACTGCTCCGGTGACGGGTACAGTTTGTACCATGGTGAGATGAATATCCGAGGTCCCGGGAGGAAGATCAATCAATAAATAATCCAGTGCACCCCATTCCACATCGGAAATAAACTGCCTCAAAGCAGAACTTGCCATTGGGCCTCTCCATACTACAGCACTGTCGGTAGGAGTCAGAAATCCAATAGACATCAGCTTCACTCCATATTGGCTGATCGGTACGATGATATTTTTATCTCCGACTTTTTTCACTGAGGGTTGTTCGCCCTCAACATTGAACATCGTAGGGACAGATGGTCCGGATATATCTGCGTCGATGAGACCAACTTTGGCACCGGTTTGGGCAAGGGCTACAGCCAAGTTGACTGCCGTGGTGGATTTACCCACACCTCCTTTTCCTGAAGCTACAGCGATGATGTTTTTTACTTGAGGTAAAATAGGAGTGGCATCTCTCACGGTGGTAACTTGGGAGGTCATAAAGAGATCCCATTCCCAATCCTTTCCAAAATCCTCTTCCAGTGCTTCAATGCAGTTGTTTTTGATGACTTCTTTAAGAGGACAGGCAGGGGTAGTCAATACTACGTGAAAGCTTACTTTCTTTCCTTCGATATGGATCTTTTGAATCATTCCCAAGGAGACCAAATCTCTTTTCAGATCCGGATCTTCTACCCTTGAGAGCGTTTTCTTTATTGCGTCTTCGGTCAATTGCATGTAATAGTCAAATTGGTGCCGCAAGGTAAAGCAAGAAAGCCGCTTTGAAAAACCTGGGCAAACATTACCTGACAAACTACCTAAGGCGAGGAATAGTTCTTAAATTTCACCGCTGAATGTCTTGCATTCCTTTAAATTTATAGAATCCCCCTTTTTCATGATCAGCAAACACACCACAGATTTAGTCAAAGACCGCGTCGATATCGAAGAAGTGGTGGGAGATTATGTGCAGCTGAAAAAGAAAGGGCAGAATCTTTGGGCTTGCTGTCCTTTTCATGGAGAAAAGACCCCTTCTTTTTCTATTTCACCCGCCAAGCAGATTTATAAATGCTTTGGATGTGGAAAAGCCGGGGATCCAATCCAATTTGTCATGGATATCGAGGGCATTGGATTTCAGGAGGCGATCCGGCATTTGGCAGGAAAGTATGGGGTTGCCGTTGAGGAAGATGAGAAGCTGACTCCTGAGCAAAACCAAGAGCATACCGAGAGAGAAAGTCTCCTGATTGCCATGAATTTTGCGAAGGACTTTTTTGTCAAAAACCTCCAATCTGAAGAAGGAAGGTCTATCGGACTCAGCTACTTCAAAGAGAGAGGTTTTACACCTCAGATCATCGAAAAATTTGATCTGGGTTACGCATTAAATGGTTGGGATCATTTGCTCAGTGAGGCAAAAAAGGCTGGTTTTCAGGAAGAAATTCTGCTTAAAGCTGGATTGATTTTGCAAAAGGAAGGCGATCCGAGCCGGCTTTATGACCGCTTCAGAGGACGTGTGACCTTTACGATTCACAACATCAGCGGAAAGCCTATCGCTTTTGGTGCAAGGATTCTCACCAAAGACAAAAACCAACCCAAATACATCAACTCCCCGGAGACCCCTGTTTATCACAAAAGCGATGTGCTTTATGGGATTTTTCAGGCCAAAAAAGCGATTCGAGACCAGGACAATTGCTACTTGGTCGAAGGCTACACCGATGTCATCTCCATGCACCTTTCGGGTATTGAGAATGTGGTCGCTTCCTCGGGGACCTCTCTTACTGACGGTCAGATCAAGCTCATTCGTCGGTTTACGAGTCATGTTACGGTGCTTTATGATGGAGATGCGGCAGGCATTAAGGCTTCCCTTCGAGGCATTGATTTATTGCTTGAGGGTGGGTTGAATGTCAAAGCTGTTGTTTTTCCGGAAGGAGAGGACCCGGACAGTTACTCCCGGAAAGTGGGCTCTCAGCAGTTTCAGGACTATTTGAAGGAGAATAGCAGGGACTTTATCGGATTCAAAATAGGGCTCTACAAGGATGAAATTGCCAAAGACCCGATTCGCAAAGCAGAAGTGATCCGCGAGGTTGTTCAGAGTATTGGTAAGATCCCGGACCCCATCATCCGGTCGGTTTATGCCAAAGAAGCGTCTGGACTTTTGCAAATTGATGAAGAGATCATTTTTGCCGAGCTCAACAAATCTTTAATCAAGCATCAAAAAGAACTCTACCAAAAGACCAAAGAGGAAAAAGAGGCTGAGGAAAAATTGGAAGAGCTGATTCCTACCAAGGAACAGGCGCTTTCTGTGGATGATTTGCTCAGCCTACAGGAGCGAGAGACGATTCGTTTGTTGCTTTTTTATGGAGTAGAAAAACTCGGAGACGAGGAAGGAACCAACCTTTCCGCCTACTTGCTTTCGGAGACAGAAGGGATTGATTTTCAAACTCCTCTCTACCAAAAAATTCTGGCTGAATTCCGAAAAACCTTAGCAAAGCAACAAGTGCCGGGGATCGAGTTTTTTACCAGTCATCCCGATGAGGAGATGAAAAAGGAAGTCATAGACCTGATTACCCCTCGGCATGAAATCAGCACCCACTGGCACGAGCGATTTCAGATATTTATCACTACGGAATCTGATGATTTGGCCTCTACCGCCTTCAAAAATGTGCTCAGGCTCAAAAGAAGACTGGTGAAAAAAATGCTGGAAGAAGCTAAATCCAAAATCAAAGAAGGTGAGGAATCCGGTGTGGAAATAGAAAAGATCCAGGAATTGCTTCAGGTTTTCATGGAGTTGAAAAAGGTTCAGTTTGAAATTGACCGGGAATTGGGGATAGTCATTGGCTAAACCAAACTTTCTTTGGTTAGCTTCGGTTTTAAGGACGAAAAGGCTTTACCTTTGACTATTCAAAATTTAATCCAATACCCAGTGGAAAACTTCCAACTAGACCCCATAGAAGACGCAATCGAAGCCATCAAAAACGGGGAGGTAATCATTGTAGTGGATGATGAAGATCGGGAAAATGAAGGCGATTTCGTCTGCGCTGCCGAGAAAGTCACCCCTGAAATCATCAATTTCATGGCTACCCATGGCCGTGGTTTGATTTGTGCCCCTCTGATTGAAGACCGATGTGAGCAATTGGGGCTGGAATTGATGGTTGGAAATAACACTGCGGCTTTTGAGACTCCATTTACTGTATCAGTGGATTTGATTGGGCACGGTTGTACCACAGGAATTTCCGCTTCTGATCGTTCTAAGACAATCCGCGCCTTGATCGACAATTCTATCCACCCGAGTGAATTGGGTAAGCCGGGACATATTTTTCCCCTGAAGGCAAAAAGAGGAGGAGTACTCCGGCGAGCTGGACATACCGAAGCAGCTATTGATTTGGCTCGCTTGGCGGGATGTGCTCCAGCAGGAGTTTTGGTAGAGATCATGAACGAAGATGGATCCATGGCTAGACTTCCTGATTTGATCGAAGTGGCCAAGCGATTCAATCTTAAATTGGTTTCCATCAAGGACCTGATTGCCTATCGCCTAAAGCATGAGTCGCTGATCAAGCGCGAAATCGGTGTAGAAATGCCTACCGCTTGGGGAAATTTTGATTTGATTGCCTTCAAGCAAACCAATACGGATGAGATCCATATGGCTCTGATCAAGGGCACTTGGGAAAAGGATGAGCCGGTCTTAGTTAGAGTGCATTCTTCCTGTGCCACAGGAGATATATTTGGCTCTTGCCGATGTGATTGTGGTCCACAACTCCATGCAGCGATGAAGCAAGTGGAAGAAGAGGGCAAAGGAGTGGTTCTTTATATGAATCAGGAGGGAAGAGGCATCGGTTTGATCAACAAGCTGAAAGCCTATAAGCTTCAAGAGCAAGGCATGGATACCGTGCAGGCCAACTTAGCCCTTGGTTTCCCTATGGATAGCAGAGATTATGGAGTTGGAGCTCAGATCTTGAGAGACTTGGGAATCAGTAAGATTCGACTCATTTCCAACAACCCACAAAAAAGGGTGGGATTGATTGGGTATGGATTGGAAATCGTGGAGCAGGTTCCAATTGAAATCAAGCCCAATCCTCACAATGAAAAGTATTTGAAAACAAAAAGAGATAAATTAGGGCATAACATCCTAAAATGAAGTAACGGAGGCTCTCTTAAATTCGTCAAAGAAACAGACTGGGAAACTTGATTCCTTTTTGACACGTTTACCCTTACAAATGAATAATAGTATGAAAAAGGCACTTACAGGATTATTGCTTTTGTTCATCATATCCGGTGAAGCGATCTCTCAAAATCAATTTCCGTCTCAAATATGGCATAAGGGAAACATTTTTTTAGCTGACGGACAAGGTTATTCAGGTTTGATCAAATATGACTTGGATAACAACGTGGTACAATTACAAACCGATGCGGTAAGTACTTTCACAGCTTCCAATGTTTCCAATTTTGAAATTTATGATGAGGTATATGGGGGAATCAGAAAGTTTTACAGCCTGCCCTATGCCTTAAATGGGGAATACGAAACGCCAATTTTCTTTGAGTTGCTAACGCAGGGAGACAACATCGCCTTACTCTGCAGAGAATACATTGCCACCGATAATCGCGGGATGAACAATTGGGGCCCTATGACCATGAACCCTTTTTGGGGACCTCCTATGATGACCGGTTACCGATTGGCTTTCAATTACTATTTTTTGAAAAATGGTCAAATCCAACGCTACAGTCTGAAAAAGAAGGATTTATTTACCATGCTACCTGGCTATGATGATGAAATCAATCTTTTCATGCGAAAAAACAGACTAGAGCATGACAAGCGCGGAGATTTGCTTAGAATTACCGCCTATTACAACGAATTGCAGAATTAAACTCATGTCAAGACCTCTTATACTCGTCTCCAATGACGATGGGATCACTTCGAAAGGGATCCGTGTGCTTGTTTCAGTAATGAAAAAACTGGGTGACGTCGTTGTAGTTGCCCCGGATAGTCCTCAGTCAGGGATGGGTCATGCCATCACTATTGGAGAAACGCTCAGATTGTACGAAGAGGAGATTTTTGAAGATGTTTTGGCCTACAAGTCAAGCGGTACTCCGGCTGATTGTGTCAAATTGGCCAAGCACTATGTCTTGAAAGACCGCAGCCCTGATTTGGTAGTGAGTGGAATCAATCACGGTTCCAATACGTCTATTTCTGTTCTTTATTCCGGAACCATGTCCGCAGCCATAGAAGGCGCACTTGAGGGATATCCTTCTATAGGATTCAGTCTCTGTGATTTTTCTTCCAAGGCAGATTTTTCCCATGTGGAAGAATGGGTTGAAAAGATCGCAAGACAAGTTTTGGAAAAGGGAATAGCCAAAGGTGTGGCATTGAATGTGAATTTTCCCCCAAAAAGAAATGAACCAATCAAAGGGATCAAACTTTGCAGGCAGGCTGATGCAAAATGGCAAGAGGAATTTTCTGAGCGATTTGACCCAACCGGTAGAAAGTATTTCTGGATGGCTGGCAATTTTGTGAATTTCGACAAGGGAGAAGACAATGACGAATGGGCCATTGCTAATAATTACATCTCGATTGTGCCATGCCAATACGATTTGACGGCCTATCATGCTATCTCTCAGATCAATAAGGATTGGGACTGGAGTCAATTTTAACTCCAATTTCTAAAGGCCATTTCTTTCTCATGGGTATATTTTACCCGAAACTTTCTATTTTGCGACAGCAAAAGTCTCTACCCCCCTCTGTGAAGTTTGTTTTCTTTTGTTTTCTATCAGTTCTGACCTTCTTCAGTGCGTCCATTTGTGCGCAAAGTGGGGACAGGGAATCTATACTTGCGCAATTGAAAGGCAAGGAACGGTATGATTTTCTTAATGCCAACGCGACACAGTTAAGAGAATCGGAGCAGGATTTGGCGATTCAATATTCATTAGAAGCAGACTCATTGGCTAGCTTGAATGATGATTATTCAGCCAAAAGCAGGGCTTTGGAGAATCTGGGCTGGATTTACTACAGGAGAGGGCAGTGGCAAAAGTCCTTTGACAATTCTACAAAGGCCTACGAGTTTGCACTTTTAGCAGAAGATAAGCTGCAGGCAGCCCGAATTATGAACAATCTTGGGGCGCTTTACTACGAGCAACAAAACTATGACAAGGCTATTGAGCAGTTTCGGAAAGGGTTTGAATTGGCTCTTGAGGCAGGGGATATCAGCACACAGATCAGAAGTCTGAATAATATTGCATTAAATTTTACTCAAAGTGGCCGGCAGGATTCAGCCTTGTACTATGCCAACCAATCCATAGCGATCAACGAAAGCGCTGGAAGTCCCTACTTGCTGTCATTTGCCAATCGGGTCATTGGAGATGTATTTCTTGCAAAAGGTCAATATGACACAGCAACTACCATCTATGAGACTTCATTGGAAATGGCCAGAGCTCAACAAGTCAAATCCTTTGAAGCTGGAGTTTTGCATCGATTAGGCAATGCTTATTTTTTGAATGGGGAAATCCGTAAGGCGGAGGAACTGCTGAATTATGCGGTGGATTTTTGCGAGGAAAACCAGTTTTTGGACGAATTGACGAAGAGCCATAAATATTTGGCTGAGGTCTACAAGTCTCAAGGGAATATCAATCAAGCCTTTTTCCATCTTTCTTCTTACCAAACTTTGAGTGACTCTCTGCAAAGCAAGGCAAGTAAGGATAGACTAGCTTTGATGCAGGGGATGTTTGACCAAGATTTGGCTAACAAGCAAGTCGAACTTTTGAAGGCTCAAAACGAAAGTCAGAAGTATAGAATTCAAGCCAATAATAGATACATGTTGATTGGAGGGATCGCTTCCTTGATGATTCTTCTTTTGGGAATTTGGATGTTTGTTCTTAACCGTAATCTGAAAAAAACTCACGCTGATTTATTAGTTCAGCAGCAAAAATCTGAATCCCAAAATTTAGAGCTGGAGTCTAAATCCAAGGAACTGATTGAAATCAATGAAACTAAGAATAAGCTTTTTTCTATCCTCGGCCATGATTTAAAAGGGCCGATTGGACAGGTCAAGTCCGTTATGGATTTGATGTTGAAAGAACAATTGGATCAGGATGAGTTTATGGAGCTTCTGGAATATCTGAAAAATGATATAGACACAGTAGATTTCACACTAAATAACACGCTAAAATGGTCTGTTGCCCAGATGGAGGGCTTCGAGATCAATTCTGTCCAATTTGATTTGAGCAAGGTCATTGAAAATGTACTAGCACTTTTGCAGCATTCTATCAAGAAGAAAAACCTGGTCATTTTCAATCAGACGGGTTCCAATATTTTTGTCTTTGGAGAACCAGAGTCAATGGAAGTTTCGATCCGAAATATTATCAACAACGCCGTCAAGTTTTCAAATCCCGGAGATGCCATTACCATCTACACAGAGAAAGATAAGGGTTGGGTTAGCCTTTTTATTCTTGATCAAGGCGTAGGTATGGAAAAGAAACAACTTGAAAAACTGCTCTCAGAAAATTATATCTTGACCAAATCTCAACCCGGTACTTTAAAAGAAAAAGGGTCAGGACTAGGGCTTCAATTGGTCAAGGAATTTGTGAAGAGAAACAATGGAGAAATATCCATCGAAAGCCAATTGGGACATGGAACGAAAGTATGTATCAAACTGCCTTTGGCCCCATTATCTCCGGAGACTGATTCCGTCACCAAGAAGAAACTCGCCTAGAGGAATTTTTTTATCCAGAATGTCAAAATGGACTAATCTATCTTGAATGGATTCCATTTGGGATTGGCTTATTTCTGGTTTTTGGCACCATTCAGTCTGGACTAACCAAGAATCCACATCATTCTGATCCAAATGATATTCTTCAGAAAGGACTTGGCTTACTTTTTCCATGGCTAAAACTTCCCTAATAAGACTATAAATCCCATCTCTTACTTTTTGAGCGATGCCGGGGAATTCATCCAAACTCTTTTTGGAAACTACCATGACAAAACAGGGCCAGGGGCTTTTAACCTCACCCATTCGCTTCATGGCATGCTTTTTTACCTCGGGGGCTGTAGTATATTTTTCCCAAAGAAACATTCCCTCATTCCCTTTAGAAAAAGCTTCTTTGGCCCCGTCCATATTTCCGATCTGCTCAAAGGTCAGGCTTTTTGAATCCCATTTTGCACTTTCAGCGAGCACTTTGGCCATCAAGTGAGACCCAGAACCCATTCTGCTCACCAAAAAATGAGGGTTATGGATTTCGGAAATAGATTCAGCCTCCAAGTCAGGTTTGACATGGATGCCCCATACCAAAGGACTGAGGACATGAAACCCTGCCATAAGGATAGGATTGCCATCTTGCACTTCCTTGAAGAAGCTCTCAGTGAGCAAAATCGCCATTTCCACTTCTCCTTCCCGAAGGTATTTACTCATCTGCCCAGACCCTTTGGATTCTTCGGTCCATTCAATGGTAATACCCTCTGACTTCAAAGGTTGTCTTTGAGCCAATAGTCGAAAAGGAAAATTGAAATGCTCGGGTACCCCGACTATTCGGTATGTCTTCATGGAGTAAATGTAAAAAGCCAGTCTCGAAAAACTGGCTTTTGGAAAATACAATTCGCTAAAATTACTTAATCGTGTGTTGCTTTCGGGTCGGTAATGAATAGGTTGCTCAACCCCGCCAAAATGAGCAGAGTTCCTGCCAAAAGCATCGTGTTGATTACAGCCTCTCCAAATATCAGCTTATAAAGGAAATTTACCCCTCCCAATGCTGCTACAATTTGGGGAATTACAATGAACATGTTGAATATTCCCATGTAAACTCCCATTTTCTTGGGATTGACTGAGCTGGAAAGCATAGCGTAGGGCATGGATAGAATACTTGCCCAGGCGATACCCACCAAAGAGAAACAAATGTGCAGCATCCAAGGCTCTTGAATAAAATAAATCAGAATGAATCCACATCCACCGGCAATAAGGCTGAGCAAGTGAAGAAGACGTCTGTTGATTTTTACTTTGGAAGCGACAAATGCCAAAATCAGAGCATAAAACATGGATACTAAACCATAGGTGCCCAAATAATTTCCGACACTGTCTGCAGCATCATTGTAGGCCGCCGAACTGGTATCTGTTGCCCCAAAAACATGCTCAGTGATAGCAGGCGTAGCAAAACTCCACATCGTAAAAAAGGCAAACCAAGAAAAAAACTGTACCAATCCCAGCTGCTTCATTACCTTGGGCATGCTGGAGATATTGCTGAAAATCTCCTTGAATCCATGAAGGATCCCTTGGTTGGCCGCTTTTTCTTTTTCAAACTCCTCCAAATCCTCCGGTGGATATTCCTCTGTAGTCAAAATGGTATAGAGAATGGAGGTGAACAAAACCAAAGCTCCTATTCCAAAGGCGTACTTGACCGAGTCGGGAACTACTCCTGCAGCTGCTGTATTGGGCACGCCTAATTGGGTCATAAGCCAAGGTAAATTGGAGGCGACCCAAGTTCCGATCCCGATGATCAGAGTTTGCACTACGAAGCCATACGAACGCTGTGAGTCAGGTAGCTTATCTGCCACCAAGGCTCTGAAGGGCTCCATCGAAATATTAATGGAAGCATCCAAAATCCAGAGGGCTCCTGCGGCCATCCAAAGTGCAGAAGAGTAGGGGGCAAAGAACAAAGCTATGGTGCTCAATACGGCCCCGATAAAGAAGAAAGGCTTTCTTCTTCCAAATTTGGGATGCCAAGTGCGGTCGCTCAAATACCCAACAATCGGCTGAACCAAAAGTCCGGTCAAAGGGGCGGCAATCCAGAGGAAGGGAATGGTATCCTTATCCGCACCGAGTGTTTGAAAGATTCGGGACATAAAGCCTCCCTGCAGGGCAAATCCAAACTGAATTCCCAGAAATCCAAAACTCATGTTCCAGATTTGCCAAAAACTCAGGCGTTTTTTGTGATCGGTCATTTGGGCGGGTGTGAGGGTTGAGGTTAAGAGAGTCCGTTAATTTCGAAAGAGTCTGAAAGGTGGTCGATTTCCAAATAAGGAAGCTGATCAATCTCAAAATAAGGGTGGTTATGCTCAGGAAGTGGATCAAATTCTGTCAATCTTGACAAAAAGGCATAATCTGTATTTTGAAGAGAGTGAGACCTACCTGCAATTTCTACTTGAGAGGTCTTAAATCCATGGAAATAGATTCTGAGCCTTTTGAAATCACTTGTGTATGCTCCTTCCCCGGAGGTGAAGCTCAGTTTACCTTTTGTTGGCTCAAAGGAAATGGTTCTGGAAAAATACTTTCCATCTTGATATGCAAATCCATCTCCTTCATCTTCATAATGCAAGTAGGTGGAGCCGTTTTTCCCTTGGTAAACATGGAGTTCCAGAATCCCATCATGTGCTTCACCGGTATGTTCTATTTGAGATTGCATGGCAAAAATGCTACCTCCTTGCACATAGACTGGAAGGTAATTCAGTGGACAATCCTGGTAAATAGTCTGATCACCTGCATGTCGCTGATCGGAGAATAGATAGTACCAATCCCCTTTGGGAAGGTGGACTTTGGTAATTTCCTTATGGCTCTCCACAGGGGCGACTAGGAAGGAATCACAGAATAAATATTGATTTTGGAAGGCCGACTGGAAAACTTTTTCGTCTTGAGAAAACTGTACCGCCAAGCTTTCAGCTAGAGGAAGACCGGTCTTTGAGCTCAAGTAAAACTTGCTGTAAATAGTGGGTAGAAGCCTATATCTCAGCTTCATGTAGTTTCTGCTGATTTCCTCTGTCTCTTCACCAAATGCCCATGGTTCCGCGTCGTTGCTGTTGATCATGGAGTGGGCTCGATAGAAAGGGGAAAAAGCTCCGATGCTCATCCATCTGGCAAAAAGAGATTGACTAGCTTCCCCGGCAAATCCTCCTACATCGTACCCGGCAAAGGAAACTCCGCTCAATCCCAGGCTATTTACCAGTCGAATGCCAGCCATCATATGCTCTTCAGAGGCTACATTATCCCCGGTCCAAGCTGCTGCATATCTCTGAATCCCCGCAAAACCCGATCGGGTAAGGACAAAAGGTCTTTTATCCGGATTCTGATAAAAGCTTCCCTCTTGTGCACTTCTTGCCATCTGCATGCCGTAGACATTCCTTGCTTCACGATGGGAGGTGGTTCTTCCTTCCATGTGAAACTCGATCAGATTGGGGGTAAACTGACCCCAAGAGGCCGGTTCGTTCATGTCGGTCCAGAAGCCATCTACTCCAGCGGCTGTGTAGAAAGCCATCTTTTCTGCCCACCATTTGCGGGTTTCTTCCCTAGTGAAATCGGGGAAGGCACACCAGCCTGGCCATACTTGGGCCTCGTAGGTTTTTCCGTCAGGATACTTGACAAAAAGGTCCTTTTCCAGTCCTTCATCGTAGGGGAAATATCCTTTTTCAGTTTTAATTCCCGGGTCCATGATGACCACCACTTTAAATCCTTTGGCCTTCAAAGCTGAGATCATGGCTTTGGGGTCGGTGAATTTTTCCCCATCAAAGGTGAAAACCTTGTAGGCCTCCATGTGGTGAATGTCCAAGTAGATCACATCCGCAGGCATTTTTTTATCGCGGAAACCTTGGGCCACAGCGTAAACCTCCGAATCCGGATAATAAGAATAGCGACACTGTTGAAATCCTAGAGCCCACTTGGGTGGCATCTGCATTCGGCCAGTCAGTTCTGTGTAGGATTGAATGATGCCTTTGATATCCGGCTGATAGATGAAGTAGTAATCCAAATCCCCATCTTCTGCACTGAAATAAGTGAAGCGGTTGGTCGAGGCTCCAAAATTGAATACGCTCTTGTGTGTATTGTCCAGAAAAATTCCGTAGGCTCCATTCTCATGCACTCCCATGTAAAACGGGATACTCATGTAAAGTGGATCGTCACCCACACCGTAGGCAAAGTAGTCCGTATTCCAATGCGTGTAAGCCTTTCCGGATCGATCCAGATTACCTGTTTTTTCCCCGAGGCCGATAAATTTCTCTCCTTTTTGAACTTGTTTGTAGTTGCTAATCTCCGACCCAATCCAAGAGACGGACAAGGGATCATCTGAATTCAATAATCTACCTTCCGAAGTGAAAAAACTTAGCTGAAAAGAATCTAGCCTTACCTTGACTTGGAGAAGAGAAGAATGAATTTCGAGGTGATTTTCATGTTCAATGAGGCTAAGCTCAGTCTCTACGGGTTGGGAAATTACCGAATAGGGGTTGGATTGGAACTCTTCAAATCGACTGATTTGAATACGGACAATCCCTGGTTGGAAAAATGTCAGTCTAAATTGAGCCCGATCATTTCTCCCCTCAAGAAGAGGATTTTCAAAATTCCAATCCAATACAGAGCCGAAAGATTGACTGCGTACTGATGTTCTTGATGTACTGATTGAATGCAAGGTGCTGGACATGGGTAAAAGCCTAAAATACCTAAAGAAACCTTGCTAAAATAGAAAGTAAAAACTAGGATAAAAATCAGAGTGCTAGGCAGTAAATCCCCATTTAAACAAAGGAAACGGCCAAATTGAAAAGATTTGGCCTATTCAAACGTTTGCAACTTTTCCTTCAAAATCCTGAAAAAAAATCAATTCATTTACCTTACGGAGGATTTTCTTACCAGAAGTTCGGTGTCCAGCATCACAGAATCCTGAAATTGGTCCACAGATTTTTTCTTTTCTACCAGGTCCAATAGGATCTCAGTGGCCGTTGCCCCCATCTTGAATCCCGGTTGGGCTACCGAGGATAGGGTAGGGTCTATCATGGAGCAAAATTGCCAATTGCTGAATCCTACTATGCCTATGTCCTCGGGGACACGCTTGCCGGCAGCTTTGCATGCCAGCATCGCACCTACAGCAGCCATATCGTTATTGGCAAAGAAAGCATCCGGCTGGACTTTGAATGTTTTGAGGATTTCACTTGTGATTTTTTGGCCTTCGTCGTCCGTCCCATGAGTGCACTCTACTACCCAATCAGGATTATATTCCAGCCCATGATCTTCCAGGGCATTTTTGTAGCCCCTATGTCTCTCCTGAGAGATTTTTAGGTTGGATGGGCCAGCCAAATGGACAATTCGCCGATAACCCTGCTGCAAAAGATGACGGGTGGCTTCATAAGCTCCGCTATAGTCGTCCACCACGACATTGACTGTGTTTTCCAGGTTTGGGATTCGGTCAAAAAAAACGATAGGAAAACCTTTGTCCAGAAGGTTTTTGAAATGGTCAAAGTCGGTGGTTTCTTTTGAAAAACTCACCAAAATCCCGTCAATCTGATTATCCATCATAGTTTGAACGCTGGATTTTTCCCGGGCTATCATTTCATTGGTTTGGGTAAGGATGACTTTATAACCTCTGGAGTAGGCCACTTCCTCAATTCCGCTTATCACGGTGGAGAAAAAGAAATGTACCACTTCGGGAATGATTACTCCTATAGTAAAGGATCTGCTTTTTCTCAGTGAAAGAGCGATTGCATTGGGCCTGTAATTCATTTTTTCAGCCAACTCCTTTACTTTCCTTTTGGTCTCATCGCTGATTCCCGGATAGTCTTTCAGAGCTCTGGACACCGTAGAAGAAGAGACATTAAGTTCCCTTGCTATGTCCTTGATAGTAGCTTGTTCTAATTTCATAAAAAATTGTACTTTTTGGTGTTTTGGGTTTGTTAACTGAATTACAGCTCTAAGGTCGCTTTTCGCAATCGATTTAGAGGTATTTTTTTCAAAATAGAAAAATTTGAAGAATCGTTTCCAAAAAAGTTGATGAATGCAAACGATACCGCAAACGTCTGCATAAAAAAAAGATTAGTAGATGATTTTTATCCTATTGCATCTTCTCGTATACGATTTTAAATTCTCCTATCGATTCCAAAACCAGAGTTGAAAATATAGCTTAGGTTAATTTTGACTTTGACTTTTGGAAATACAAAATGGTATTATTCAAAGTAAAACAATCAAACTCAGAATTATGAAAGTAGCTAGACGCTTAAGTTGGGTGGTGGCAGCAATTCCTATGCTGTGGGCATGTGACAATTACGAAATGCCACCCGTGATTCCTCAGACCGGTGCACAATTGACCGATCCTGTAGGTGGTTCATCCTTGGTACTTGTCAAAGAAGACGCAGAAACTTCAGTAATTTCTTTTACGGTTTCAGCTGCAGATTTTGGAACAACCGGTGAAATCACCAATACACTCCAAATGGATCTTCCCGGAGCAAATTTCGCTTCTCCAGTTAATTTGGGAGAATCTAAAAGCAACATCATCGAGGTAAATGTCGCCGAGCTCAATGAAGCTGTTTTGGCAAAGGGTCTGCCTGCAGAGGCTGCTGCTAATGTGGAGTTCAGAGTCCGCTCCTCGATCAACCTTCCATTAAGTCCAATCTTCGGTGAAACGACCACTTTGTCAGTTACTCCTTTTGACGCTACAACTACCTTCCCGGTGATGTATGTCCCTGGAGATTATCAGGGATGGGATCCTTCTAACGAGATGACTGTTTTGTATGCAGAGAATTTCGACAACAAGTTCAAAGGATTTGTCCATATCATCGGTGGATCGAGAGAATTTAAGGTTAATGAAACCAATAGCTGGGATATCAACTATGGTGACGATGGCGCAGACGGTACCCTGGAAAGAGATGGAGCTAACCTCAAAGTAACTGCTGATGGTACTTACGAGCTCAATGTGGATCTAGCTGCTAAAACTTACACTATCGGACCAGTTAGAAGATGGGGAATCGTAGGTGATGCTACTGCAGGTGGTTGGGATACAGACACTCCAATGAATGTGTTCGATAAAACTACTAACCAATTGAAAATCACAACAGATCTCAAAGCAGGTGCTTTCAAATTCAGAGCAAACAACAATTGGGATTTCAACTATGGTGGATCCAATGGTGAATTGAATGCCGGTGGTGACAACATCGCGATCTCAGAGGCAGGGAATTATACTATCACCCTTTACTTCGGTCCTGAAGGTGTAGCTACTTATACTTTGACTAAAAATTAATTTGAGTTTAGGTATTAACTACGCTTCCTTTTAACTTATGACCGGCTTTTGGATCCAAGAATCCGAAAGCCGGTTATTTATTCCAAAGCCTACCATGAAATCTCTCTATTCCTTCACTTTTAGACTCGCTTTTCTTCTGTTTTTCACCGGAAATCTTTTTGCTCAGGTGACTACAGAACCGGCTGTGCCCAATGCTGGATCGTCTGTCAAAATAATTTACGATGCCACCAAAGGGACTTCAGGTCTTAGAGATTGCAATTGTGATGTGTACATCCATATTGGTGCGGTGACAGCCGGACCGACTTCCAATACTTGGTCTATTGTACCCTTTCAATGGGGCACGGCCAATCCGGATGCAAAAATGGAAAAGGTAGAAGGTCAGGCTAATCTTTACACCTATGAACTCACTCCCAATGAATTTTTTGATAATCCCAACGGATTGACCATCTACAGACTCGGGATGGTATTCCGAAATGCTGATGGAAGCAAAGAAGGGAAAAACAGTGCCAATGGGGATATTTTCGTGGATCTGGCACAGGGATTCTCCGTGGCTTTTACTACCCCAAATACTTCCAATGTTTCTCTGAATGTAGGTGAAACGTTTGAATTTAAGGCTGCCTCAACTGAGGTCGCTGATTTGAGTTTTGAACTGGATGGAGTCAAAGTGGCCGAAGCCAAAAACGCTGAAGAGATAGCTTATACCTTCTCCGCAACAGCTTCCGGTAATTATCAATTGACCGCCAAGGCCGAAAAGGGAGACCAATCCGACACCGAATCCGTCAATATTGTTGTTTTTGCTCCATCTGAGACTGCGCCTTTGCCTTCAGGGGCTCGACTTGGAATCAATTACCTTTCGGATACCGAAGTAATTCTTGCCCTGCAGGCTCCTGGAAAAAATATTGTTCACGTAATTGGCGATTTCAATGATTGGCAGATTCTCAATGATTATCAAATGAAAGTCACTCCTGATGGAGAGATTTTTTGGCTCAAACTCGAGAATCTGGTGCCTAAAAAAGAATACATTTTTCAATACCTAGTGGATGGAAGTATCCGAATAGGAGATCCCTATGCTGATAAAACTTCAGATCCATTCAACGATCAGGAAATCATTGACCAAGGCAGATACCCGGGATTAATGCCTTATCCGGCTGGAAAGACCGAGTTTCAGGCTACCTATCTTCAAACAGCTCAAGATTCCTACACCTGGAAAAATCTAAACTATGAGCGCCCAGCTCCTGAAGAACTGGTCGTTTATGAGTTGCTGGTTAGGGATTTTGATGAAAAGAGGACATACAATGCAGTTATCGATCGGTTGGATTACTTGGAAGATTTAGGAATCAATGCGATCGAACTCATGCCGATCGGAGAGTTTGAAGGAAATCTTTCTTGGGGATATAATCCTTCCTTCTTTTTTGCACCGGACAAATATTATGGGACCAAAAATGACCTCAAGCGCCTGATCGATGAGGCTCATGGTAGAGGAATGGTGGTGATTCTGGATATGGTACTGAACCATGCTTTTGGCCAAAATCCTATGGTCAGACTCTACAATGACGGGGACTATGGCGCACCGACACCGGACAATCCTTGGTTCAATAGAGAAGCTACCCACCCCTTCAACGTCGGCTATGACTTCAACCATGAAAGCACCTACACCAAGGCTTTTGTGGATTCTGTAAATAATTATTGGTTGACTGAATACAAATTTGACGGGTTCCGTTTTGACCTTTCCAAAGGATTTACCCAAGTCAACAGTGGAAGTAATGTGGGTATTTGGTCACAGTATGACCCAAGCCGTGTGGCCATTTGGAAAAATATTTATGACCGAATCAAGGCCAATCATCCGGAAGCTTACGTGATTCTGGAGCATTTGGCAGACAATTCTGAGGAAACAGAATTGGCAAATTATGGGATGATGTTTTGGGGAAATATGAACGGTACTTCCCGCAACCTCGCCAAAGGCTCGAATGATAATATGGAATGGGCTTATTACAAACGCCGAGGTTGGAACAGAAGTAATCTGATTGCCTATCAGGAATCCCACGACGAAGAGCGCGTGATGTGGGAAACCCTCAATTTTGGAGGTACCAGTCCGATCAACCTCAGGGTATTGGAGAATGCAGTCAACAGAAATCAGATCATGACCGCGTTCTATTTTGCCATCCCGGGTCCAAAAATGCTTTGGCAGTTTGGGGAGTTTGGCTATGACTTGGAGTTGAATAACGACCGGTTGGGAATCAAGCCCACCCGCTGGAATTACCTGGATGATCCGGAAAGACAGCGCCTTTATAAATTATACCGGGAAATGATCAAGCTTAAAAAGAACTACCCGGTTTTTAATAATCCCACACAAGCTTCCCTAAACCTTGGTCCGACGCTAAAGCAAATTTATCTGGACCATCCTGAAATGGATGTTTTCCTCTTCGGAAATTTTGATGGAGTAACGGTAGGAAATGCTCAAATCCAGTTTCCAAAACAAGGCAAATGGTACAACTATTTCACAGGTGAGGAATTCAATGTGACTTCTACACAGGTTACTTTGGGATTGAGACCAAATGAGTTTTATCTCTTTACAGATCAGCCTCTTCCAAAGCCAGAGGATGGAATTTTGCAGGCTGATTTTGTGACTTCAGTGCCTGAACCCACTACGGAAGGGGAGTTTAAAATCTATCCCGTACCATCTCAAAATTCAATTACGGTAGAGCTGCCAAAGGATATGACTCAAGCTAATTATCGAGTAGTGGATATGGCAGGAAGGGTACTTTTTGATGGACAAACCTCCCCAGATGAGCGTATTTTAGACTTTGATCTAAAGGGAATTAAGGCAGGGATTTATATCTTTGAGGCGTTTGATACCAAACGCGTGTTGCACAAACGCTTCATAAAAAATTAACCTAACCTATCTCAAATTATGAAATTTAAGCCTGGAGTAAAGTTCGGGAATGAGCTAAGAGACCTTTATGCTTATGCAAAAGAGAACGAATTCGCTTTTCCAGCAGTCAATGTAATCGGCACCAACTCGGTCAATGCCGTTTTGGAAACTGCGAAAAAGGTCAACTCTCCCGTCATTATTCAATTTTCTAACGGAGGCGCTCAGTTTTTTGCAGGAAAAAGCCTTCCCAACGACAAGCAACAAGCAAGTATTGCAGGTGGTATATCAGGCGCACATCACGTGCATCAAATGGCAGAAGCCTACGGAGTACCAGTGATTTTGCATACTGACCATGCCGCTTTGAAACTATTGCCTTGGATTGATGGACTTTTGGAAGCCGGACAAGCTTACTATGCAGCTCACAAGAAGCCGTTGTTCAGTTCACACATGCTGGATCTTTCCGAAGAGCCTCTTCACGAAAACGTGGAGATTTCCTGCAAGTATTTCGAGAAACTGGCCAAGTTGGAAATGGCTATTGAAATCGAGTTGGGAGTAACCGGTGGAGAAGAGGATGGAGTGGACAACTCTGATGTAGACTCTTCCAAGCTTTATACTCAGCCTGAGGAAGTGGCTTATGCTTACGAGCATTTGAAGAAAATCAGTGATTTGTTCACCATTGCGGCTGCTTTTGGAAACGTGCATGGTGTTTACAAGCCAGGAAATGTAAGCTTGAAGCCGATCATCCTGAAAAACTCACAAGAATACATCAACAAGAACTTCGGCACTACAGGTAAGCCATTGAACTTTGTGTTCCATGGTGGTTCTGGTTCTTCTGTAGAAGAAATCCGGGAAGCCAATAGCTACGGATCGATTAAGATGAACATCGATACCGATATGCAGTGGGCTACTTGGGAAGGTATTCTCAATTACTACAAGAAAAACGAAGGCTATCTTCAGAGCCAATTGGGCAATCCGGAAGGACCAGATTCTCCAAACAAGAAGTATTATGATCCAAGAGCTTGGTTGCGAAAAGGAGAAGAGAACTTCGTGAAGCGACTGGAGTTGGCTTTTGATATGCTCAATGCGATCAATAGAAATTAATTAATCTCAGAGTTCTGTGAAAAAGTCACTTGTGCCGCGGGTGACTTTTTCTTTTCCCCAACCTACTATGAAAAAACCCTTATTAACCCTATCCCTTTTGAGTCTAACTGCTCTTTTTGCCTGCGAAAAAAAAGAAGCTCCCGAAGTCAAAAATTACTGGCCTCAGGCTGGAGTGACGTATGAGATTTTTGTTCAGTCCTTTTACGATTCCAATGGGGACGGAATAGGTGATTTCAATGGAGTTACCCAAAAGTTGGATCATGTGAAGGACTTGGGAGCCAATGCCATTTGGTTTATGCCAATTATGCCATCGCCGACTTATCATAAGTATGATGTGACGGACTATAAAGCGGTCCATCCGGATTATGGTACGATGGAGGATTTCAAAAAGCTCCTGGAAGAAGCCCATAAGCGGGATATCAAGATCGTGATCGATATGATTATCAATCATACCTCCACTGAACACCCTTGGTTTCAGGAAAGCAAGTCGGGTAGAGATAATCCTTACCGAGATTACTATGTATGGGCTCAGAAGGACACTATTGCCGATTTTCTGAATAAAAAGACCATCACACTCGACTCGGACAACATCCGTCAGTGGCATGACCCGGGACAGGGAGAGGACTTCTATTATGGGTTCTTTTGGGGAGGAATGCCTGATTTGAACTTTGACAATCCAAAAGTAAGGGAGGAAATCTATGAAATCGGACGATTCTGGCTCGAAGAGGTCGGTGTGGATGGATTCAGACTGGATGCTGCAAAGCATATTTTCCCGGATGATCGCCCTTTGGACAATCACGAGTTTTGGAAGGAGTTTCGATCAAAAATGGAGGCTATTAAGCCGGATGTGTATTTGGTAGGAGAGGTGTATGACAAAAAGGAGATTGTTGCGCCTTACCTTCCTGGATTGCCTGCCTTGTTCAATTTTGATTTTCACTATACGCTCATCGAGGCCTTGAATACCGAAAACGGGATGCTTTTGGCCGAAAAGCAGAAAGAGGTTTTGGACTTTTATCAAGGGATTACTCCAAGCTTCATTGATGCTACCTTCTCCTCCAATCATGATCAGCCACGCTTGCTCAATGACTTGAAATCTGATCCGAATAAATACAAGCAGGCAAGTGCCATCCTTTTGACTATGCCTGGAGCACCCTACCTCTATTATGGAGAAGAAATCGGAATGTTGGGATTGAAGCCGGATGAGCATATCCGTGAGCCCTTCCTTTGGGATTCAAAGGAAAAAGACACAGGACGAGCTTCTTGGATTGAGTCCAAGTATTCCACCGATGAAACAGTCACTCCATTGGCTCAACAGCTGACTGATTCCAAAAGCTATTTTAATCACTACAAGGAATTGATAGCGCTTCGGAACTCCCACCCGGCTTTGGCTTTGGGTCAGTTGGAACTTCCGGAGTCCAGTTTTGCACCCAGTGTGATGGCCTATTTCCGAAAAACCGCCGGACAGGAGATCTTTGTCGTGCACAATTTGGGCAAGGAAGAAGTAGAGATTACCTTACCTGAAGGATACGAAGAAGTGATTTTTGGATTAGGAGATGGAATAAATGCATCCGGCAAGCTAACCCTTGGTGCGAATGCTTCTCGGGTCTACTTGAAATAGAATATCAACATAAAAAAAAGAGGCTTTTGCCTCTTTTTTTTATGTTGATAGGATATTAGCGACTCTCAAGTCCTCCTCATCCACTTCTTTGTCGCCGACGACTGCTTTCACAATCGGAGTATAGACCAATTTGTTGTTGATTAAGCCTGCCATCACATCATATTTGCCCTGCATCAGGCCTTCCACAGCAGCCACACCAAGCTTGGATGCAAGAAGTCGGTCAAAGGATGTAGGTGCACCTCCTCTTTGCAAGTGGCCTAAAATCGTCACTTTGATGTCGTAGTAGGGAAGGTGTTTTTTGACCTTATCGGCAATTTCCTGTGCAGAACCACTTTTTCCCCCTTCAGCTACGATTACAATATTGGAGGTTTTTCTGGCCTTAGTTCGGGATTTTAGCTTTTCAACCAGCGTTTCCACAGGAGTTTTTCTCTCGGGAATCAAAATAGAAGCCGCAGCACTACCGATACCGGCATTGATTGCAATGAAACCGGCATCTCTGCCCATTACCTCCACAAAGAAGAGGCGGTCGTGGGAAGTAGCGGTATCACGGATTTTATCAATGGCTTCAATGGCCGTGTTACAAGCCGTATCAAAACCAATCGTAGAGTCTGTTCCTGAAAGGTCATTGTCAATGGTGCCGGGAAGTCCAACTGCAGGAATTCCGTATTCCTGATAGAACAAATGCGCACCGGTTAGGGAACCGTCGCCTCCGATCACTACCAAGGCATCAATACCATGGCTTTTCAGATTATCGTAAGCTTTTTTCCTTCCTTCTTTGGTTCGGAATTCATCACTCCGCGCAGATTTTAGAAAGGTTCCACCTCGCTCCAAAACATGGGTAATGTTTTTGGAATCCAGCTTTTTGATATCGTTTTGGATCATCCCTTCGTAGCCTCGGTAGATCCCGTACATTTCCAATCCGTAATAAAATCCTGCCCTGACGGCAGCACGAATAGCGGCGTTCATTCCCGGAGCATCACCTCCTGAGGTCAAAACGCCTATCTTTTTTATACTTTTAAGTTCCATAGGTTTGTGTTAAGGCTTTAAACATCAGTTCGGCAGAAGCTGGATTTGTGGCCAAAGGAATATTGTGAACATCACAGATCCGCATGAGCATTTGCACATCGGGTTCGTGTGGATGCTTGTCCAGCGGGTCACGGAAAAAGATAACTGCTGCCAATTGCTTTTCTGCCGCCATTGCTGCGATTTGGGCATCCCCGCCCATGGGTCCGGAAAGGAGCCGATTTACTTCAAATCCTGCCTTTTCGATATGCTTTCCTGTAGTGCCAGTGGCTACCAAGTCAATTTCAGCACTGTGAAGTGCATCGCGAAATCCGCTTAAAAAGTGAACCATGTCAGCTTTTTTGCCATCATGGGCAATGAGAGCGATTTTCATAAATAGGGGTAATAGGTACGGGTCAAAGTTAGGGAAAATTCCATTTTTCAATGTTTTCAGAAAAGATTAATCCTTCTTTTCCTCTTACTTTTCAAAAGCAAAAATCCAAATAAATTGTTTCCTTATCGATCCTTTACTGGCCATTCTCCTTTCAAAAAACTGTAATAAATGGTATCTCGTCTCCTTCCCAAAATCATTTGGGTATGGCTGCGCAAAATCCCTTCTTCTTTGGCTCCCAGCTTAATCAAAGCCTTTCTTGCCGACTGATTCAGCACGTCAGTTTTAAACTCCACTCTTTGCAAATCCAGACTCTTGAAGCAATAATCCAACATAAGTCCCTTCATTTCCCGATTGATTCCAGAGCGGTGAAAGTCTTTGCCCAACCAGGTCCAGCCGATCTCCAGCCTATTGTCTCTTGGTGAAAAATTCCCAAATGCAGTGGCTCCGGCTACTTGATTTTTTTCCTTATCGAAAACCACAAACTGAAGTCTTTCCTCAGAAAAATGTGGTTTTGCCCAAGCCTCAAAATCCTCAGGAATACTGAGGTCATGCGTGAAATAGGTCCAAAGGCTGGCAGGTAAAGTGATTTCCTGAAGCAAAGGAAAGTCCTGCCTGGTCATAGGACGAAGCAGGACTTTTTCATTTTCCAAAATCAAATCTCGGGGTACCATCAGCCCAATACTTCCTTAATGGCTTGATTGTAAAGGGTTACCTCCTCTATGGTTCCTGTGGAGATTCGACACCAATCATTCAATGGAGGGAAAGGACGGCCAATAATAAATCCTTTCTGAGCCATGGTCTTATTGAGCTCTACGATGTCTCTTCCTGATTGGAAAAAGACAAAGTTGGCATGAGATTCCAGATAGGGAAGCTTCAACTCATCCAAGGTCTGAGTCAGCAATGCTTTTGCCTCTTTGTTTTTTTGAAGAGAAAACTGATAAAATTCCTTATCCATCAGGGCTGCTTTTCCTGCTTCAATTGCCATGATGTTGGTATTGGCTACCACTCGGTCTTTCAACTTATCTGCCAATTCGGGCTTGGCAATCAGATACCCCAGTCGGATACCAGCCAGTCCATACACTTTGGAAAGGGTGCGTGACACGACCACATCGTGTCCTTTTTTCACCAGTTCTACCATGGAAGGGTAATTGGGCTCGGTGATGTAGTCATAGTAAGCCTCATCGCTGAATACAACTGCCCTTTTGCTCACAGTCTCACAGAAATCAATGACTTTTTGGGCAGGAAGGAGTTTTCCGGTTGGATTGTTGGGGTTACAAAGGAATACCAATCGGGTCTCGTGAGATACTCTTTTTTCGATTTCATCCAGATCAAAGTCCAAATCCTTGTTTAAAGGAACCCAGTTGATCTCTGTTCCCCAAAGCTCGGCATACTCCATCATAGAGAGGAAAGTAGGAGCACAGGAGATGATTTCTCCCCCGCGGCCAAAAGTGATTCCAGCTACTTTTAGCCCTTCGGTAGATCCGGCGACAGGTACTATATAATTCTCCGGGACACCTTCTTTTTCTGCGATCATCTTGACCAAAGAGCCATTGTAGGACCAAGGATAGCGGCATCCATTTTCGAATGCGCTGACCATGGCCTGCCTCATTTTTTCAGATGGTCCATATGGATTTTCATTGGAGCCAAGTCGGATAGGACCGGCCAGAGGTCTTGGGTTAAACTTGCGGATTTCCTCCGCACTGAGAGAGGAGGCCATTCCTGAAGCTCCCAAGAGGGCCAATCCACTTCCCAAAGAGGCTGATTTCAGCCAAGCTCTTCTTGATATTTCTTTCATGGTTTTATGGTTTTGATTGGCAAAATACTAAGCTTTTGCCAAGGATGTTAGAAAAATTACATTTTTGGCAATACTTTATTTACATTCTATTTTTATTGAAAAAATCGTCCAAAAAATATTTTTATTCTGAAATTTCCATTTATACAGAATTATTTTTTAAATTATCTCAAGCACAATAAACCCTTAACCCCTTGAATTATGAAAAAGATACTCATGCTCTTGGTTGTTGGGTTGCTCTGGGCGGGGATGACTCGCGCCCAACAAACTCAATATATGGTGTTCGATTTTATCAAAGTGGAAAAAGACCAGCTCTTTGATTACATCGAATTTAAAGACCTTCTCGAAAAGGTTTACCGGCAGGCTTTCAACGATAAAATAATCAACGGTTGGGATTTTTGGTCTCTGCAAAACGGTGCTGATGGAGGTGATTTCCAGTATATCATGGTGACGTATTACAATGACCCGGTAAAAATGATGAATGGAATCGCCGACGAAGAGATGATCCAATACACCAAAATCGCTTATCCTCATCTTTCGGATACACAAGTTAGGCAGCTGTTTCAGCAATCCTTAACTATGCGTGAATTGCCTATGAGGCTCTACATGAAGGTGTTGGCTGCTACCGAAGACCAATTCCAGTTTAAACAGGGAGTATTGGCCTCTTTTGACCTGATGAAAGCAGTAGAAGGCAGATATGGAGATTATGAAAAAGCTGAAATTGAAGTTTTCAAACCCATCCACCAAAATAGAATTGATCGTGGGCTGATGGGGCATTGGAGCTTTCTCAGATCTGCCCTACCTTTGGGTTCGGAAGCTTCTTCCACCCATCTCACCGTAAATCTGTACAAGGATTACATGCAGTTTTTCAACGCTCAGGCCTATGAGGATATGAATCAAACCGATGAGCAACGAAAGGCCGTCAATGAGGGATTGAGTTCCCGTGATCAAAAATGGATTTACCTTGCCACTTTGGAAAATGTAGTTAGATAGCAAGTCCGGTCGACGTGCGCTACAGGGCCTCAATTGAGGCCTTTTTTTATGCGTTTTAGTTTAGTTTTTAGAGTTTTTAAACCAGAAGAAAATCGAAATACCAACCGCTGGTCCAATAGCAAGTAAGCCCAAAGCAGTCCGCACATCTAGCTCTGCAATCAGCCAAGTGGTCAGGTAAATGCTGACAATCGTAAGTCCAAAACCCAATGAATTCACCAGAGTCAGGGCAGTGCCTCGGTGTTCAGGGGAGACACTTTGGGCAACCAAAGTGGAAAATTGGGGAGAATCCGCAGTCACCAGTAAGCCCCAAAATAATAAAAAGGGCAATACCCAAAATCCTGAAACCCCGGGGAAAATCAAAAGAATCACCCCGCATAAGCCTGAACCAATCAGACTGAAAAGAGCGACTTGTTTACTTCCTTTTCTAAGTGCAATCTGACCTCCTAAGGCGCAGGAAACACCTCCGGAGGCAATGACCAAAAAGGTCCAAAAAGAAGATTGAGATGCAGAAACCGAATCCTGAGTCAAAGCCAAAATCAGGGCAGGAAGAAATGCCCAAAAGGTGTATAGCTCCCACATATGCCCAAAGTATCCTCCTGCTGAGGCTTTGAGGGAATTGTTCTTTGCCAGCTTGGGCAAAAGACTAAGGTCAAATTTGGGGTTGCTTTTGCGAAAAGGGCCATTGGGAACCAGAAAGCCAATCAATGCTCCTCCCAAAATGGCGAGAAAAGAGGTGGAGAACAGAATGATTTTCCAGGAAATGGTAATTCCCAATCCTTTCAGCAAAAATGGAAAGGCAGTGCCCAAGACCAAAGCTCCGACTAAGAAACCCAAAGCTCCGCCCAAGCCTTTTTCAAAATAGTCCGCCGCGATCTTCATCCCCACGGGATAAATCCCCGCCAAGAAAAACCCCACCAGAAACCGGAAAATCAACAAGGAGGCATAAGAGAAAGGCAAAACCAAAATCAGCAGATTGGATAGGGAGGCCAAAACAGCACTGAAGAAAAAAACATCTACCGGAGAATACCGGTCAGGAATGGATCCCAAGGCGTAGAGGAATGTTCCGGTTATAAATCCCAACTGGACCACCGAGGTGAGCATAGGGACAATGCCTTCTTTTCCCAGAATTAGTTCCCATTCCGGTGCGGCAGCATTGCCTGCAAACCAAAGTGAAGTGCCCAAAAACTGAGCAATGACGATCAGAATCAGGGCACTTCTTTGTGAGAGAATTTTGGGCATCAACCTTTCAGAAGGGATTGAATCTGACTGATTTCCTCCGGAGAAAAGCTGGAATTGGCAACTGCTGCCACGTTATCATCCAGCTGCTCGGGCTTGGATACCCCGATCAATACCGAAGTGATTCTTGAATCTTTGAGCAGCCAGGCGATAGCCATCTGGGCTAGGCTTTGTCCTCTCTTTTTGGCAATGTCGTTGAGTTGGGAAATCAAGCTGAGCTTCTCCGGAGCGATTTGCTCAGGCTTCAGGTAGCGGCCATCTTTTGCCGCGCGGGAGTCGGCAGGGATTCCTTTGAGATATTTGTCTGTAAGAAGGCCTTGTTCCAATGGTGAAAAAGCAATGCTTCCGATTCCTTTTTGGCCAAGGACATCCAGAAGGCCATTTTCCACCCATCGATCCAGCATGCTGTATCTTGGCTGATGGATCAGCAAAGGCACGCCCATGGAAGCCAGGATATCATAGGCTTTGGCGGTGTCCTCGGCAGAGTACTGGGATATTCCCACATACAGTGCCTTTCCCTGACGATGAAGCTGGGCGAGTGCCCCCATGGTCTCTTCCAATGGCGTATCCGGGTCAGGTCTGTGATGGTAGAAAATATCCACATAGTCCAATCCCATGCGCTTTAGGCTTTGGTCACAGCTGGCGATGAGGTATTTCTTGGAGCCAAAGTTTCCATAGGGACCCGGCCACATATCCCAACCAGCTTTGGAAGAAATGAGCAGCTCATCCCGATAGGGGAGAAAGTCTTTTTTAAGAATCCGTCCAAAGTTTTCCTCAGCAGACCCAAATGGAGGTCCGTAATTATTGGCGAGATCAAAATGGCAAATTCCCAAGTCAAAGGCTCTTCTCAGGATTTTTCTTCCAAGAGTGAAGTCGGCATTGTGGCCGAAGTTGTGCCAAAGTCCGAGACTGATTTCTGGAAGTCTCAGTCCGCTTTTTCCGCAAAAGCGGTATTTCATCTGATCGTAGCGGTCAGCTTGGGGTAGATAAGGAAGTAAAGGTTCGTGGTCGTTTATATGCATGAGATAAATTATTTTGCTTGAATCAGCCAAACCAAAGGATGCCCAAAAGGCAGATGGCCATTGCGAAAATGCTTATAAAAACCCAGCTTTTCCAAATGTAAGCCATCCAATCCTTGTAATTGATTCCACCGGCGGCAATGATCGCCATCATTCCCCCATTGGTCGGAGTGATGACATCCATCAGGGCTGCGGCATACTGATAAGTAAGCACGGAAACCTGCCGGCTGATCTGAAGAAGGTCGGTAAGTGGGGCTGCCAAAGGAATAGTCAGCGCAGCCTGACCGGATGTACTCGGCACAGGCAAGTGAATCAGGGCCTGACTGATGTACATGCCAATGACTGCTACCGAATTGGGAAGATTTTCCAGTGGGGAGAAAAGGCCTTGGATAATCGGGTCAATAATCGCCCCTTTTTCCAGAATGATGAAAATACTCCTCGCAAAGCCAACGATAATTCCCGCAAAAATCATTTCCCGAAATCCCTGCGCATACGCTCTTGCAGTACCGTTGAGGCCCATTTTTCCGATCAACCCGCATGCTATTCCTACCACGAAAAACAAAGCCGACATCTCATTGTATCCCCAGTCCCAAACAGTGATTCCATAGGCCATTACACCAATCCCTCCGAAGGATAAAAACAAAATCAGGGCATGGCTTCCCGAAATCGGACTGGGCTTAAGGACACTTTCTTCTTGAATTTGTCCCTTATTTTTCCCTGAGATCATATGGAAAGTAATCCATCCCAAAACTGCAATCAGCCAAAAACCGATTCGGAAAACGGATCCTGAAAAGGGAGCCAGTTCTGCGATTTTTTGCGCGAGCAAAGCCACAAAAGGATTGATCGGTGAGAAGGCCGCACCCACAAGGGAAGATCCCAAAGTCAAGGCGATAATGGATCTCAAATCATAATTTAGCTTTCGGGCCAATACCACCAGGATCGGAACCATGGGAATAATCTCCTCCTGCATGGAAATAGAAGCTCCACCAAAGGCGAAAACCAGCCCCAGAAGATAAAATAGCAGGAATCGGGAATTGCGGAAGGAGTAAATCAGGGACTCGATCCCTGCCTGCAGTGCACCGGTTTTCTCCACGATGAAAAAAGCCCCTCCAAGGAAAAGGATCAGCACAATGATATCCGCCCCGTTAATCATTCCCTCAGGTATGGCTAAAATGATGTCTCCTATGCTGGGATTGATATCTTCAATCGAATGAAAACTCCCTGGCACGACAACCTCTCTTCCGGTTTCCTCATTGACAATCCGGTCAAAACTCCCCGAGGGAATCAGATAAGTAGCCACTCCGGCCAAAAGGATAAAAGACAAAAGAATGACAAGAGGATCTGGAAAAGAGAGTTTCATGGATTGGAGGAAAGGGTTTGAAGGAGTCGTTCGGCAATGATTTTTCTGTGGTCGGAGATGTCTTTGGCGTTGGTAAGTAGGAAAAAGCCCATTTTTAATTCGTTGGAAAAGGCAAACAGGGAGCTGTATCCTGCCTGACCTCCGTAGTGTCCGGTAAATTCCTGTCCGTTGAGACGTAAATGCTGGAATCCAGCCAATTTACCCGAGGGAAGTGTCAACCAGTCCAACTCTTTTTGAAAATCGCCCATCCTTCCCCTGCCCAAATGAACCAAGACCATAGCCAAATCCTCAGGAGTGCTTACCAAACCTGAAGAAGGGGAGGGACTTCGCTCAAAGCGGATTTTGTTGGGTTGGATGCGTTTCCAGAGGAAGGTCTTCCCGTGACCTTGCATGGGATTGGCTGACTCGGGCCATTCCAGAACAAAGTCGGAGCTTTTCATCCCTGCTTTCTGTAATGTGCCCTCGCTCAGAATTATCTCAAAGGGCTGATTTTGGTACTTCTCCAATCCATACCCCAAGAGGTCAAAATTAATGTCTGCATAGTGCATAGAGTCTATCGAACCCCGTTTCTTGGGGATTTGATGGAGTACTTGGGATAGCGGCCTGTCTTTTTCTCTTTGGAAAAGCCGGGCCAATATTCCCGGGTCTCTGAGTCCGGAAGTGTGGGTGAGTAATTGGGTAAGAGTAATCGAGCCTAATTCGTCCACTTTCTCCTCTTCCTTAGAAAAAAGGTCATGAAGCGGGGTGTCCAAGGTAAATCCTCTTTCATTCCCGGCTTGGGCAAGGGCCAGTGCAGTAAAGATCTTGGAAATCGAAGCCACGGGAATCCGACTGTTTAGGTTCATCGTGTCTTTGCTTTCCAGATTTTCATAGCCAAAAGCCTTCAGATACACCACTTTTCCCTCGTGGACAATTCCCACTGCCAATCCGGGAATAAGGAATTCTGTGAGACTTTGGGAAAAGAGGGAATCCAGTCTTTCCTCCTCAGTTTGGGGAAAACTCACCGGATTCAGCCTGACTTTAGGATGACTTTTGCCCCACTCCCAAACCAAAAATAGCAGGAACCAGAAAACCAATCCGTAACCAAGGTATTTGATCTTCTGGTTCATGAGTTTAGGAGGATTGAACTAGTTTTTCCCGGGCAGGAACCGGAGTTTTGGAAACATAATTCCCCGGAAGCTGCTTTTTCAGGGCTTTGACAAACAGGTGATAGTCTACCGTGATCGTATGTCTTGGGGTATCGATCTGCCGGTAATGAGGGTGAGTGACCTCCCGCTCACAGAGTTCCTGAATGTTTTTAGGTCGCTTCCACTTGCCTATGAGTTCCTGAGCCATCAGCTTGCTCTGCAGCTCTGCACCAGGCCAGATACAGCCCAAAGGCTGAAACATCCCGATAAAATACAGATTGGTGATGGTCGGGTGGAACATTTTCAGATACAGCGGCACAGGCCCTTTGGAATAGTCGATAAAGTCCGGATCAAAGAAAGGATGGCTCAGCCAATAACCCGTGCAGGCGATCACCGAGTCGTATTCCTCTTCCTTTCCGTCTTCGAAAATGACCTTTTTCCCCTCAAACCTTTTGATGTCCATTCTGGGCTTGACTTTCCCGTGGCGGATTTTGTGCATCAGCTCATCATTGATCGTGGGATGGGTGGCGCCAAAAGGCACGGTGATGGGCCTCAAGCCGTAGTTTTTGTAATCTCCCCAGAAAAACTTCAGCAGAAGCTCATTGAAAAAGGACCTTACCCGCACGGGTAGCCATCGGGTGCCTTCAGCTACTTTGTCGGATGGCTTTCCAAAAAAGAACTTCGGCGCAATCCAGTATCCCCTTCTCCAGCTGATAGCCGTACTTTCGGAAACCCGACTTGTCTCCACGGCCACATCACAGGCAGAATTGCCCCCTCCGATGACCAAAACCCGCTTTCCTTCAAATGGAGCTGCTTTTTTGAAATGATGGGAGTGGAGAAATTCCCCGGTAAACTCACCGGGATACTCCGGATAGCGGGGTTTCCAGTGGTGCCCATTGGCTACGGCAAGATCGGTAAAGAGTTCCTTGCTGATGACTCCGTCTTTCTCAGTCGTCACTTCCCAGGTGTTTTCATCGATCCATTGGCAATGCTTGACCATCGTGCCAAACCGGATATGGGGATACAGGTTAAACTTGGCCGCGTAAGCCTGAAAATACCTTCTCAGCGTGTCGTGGGAAGGGTAATCCGCCGCCTCAGGGTCAAATTCATCGAAGGTAAAGTCCTCGTATTGGGACAGGGTTTTGGAGGAAATGATATGCGTGGTCTCAAACACGCTGGAGTGACTTTCGTCTTCCGAATAGATCCAGTTGCCTCCTACATCCAGATTTCGGTCAAAGGCAATTGCCTCAATGCCCTGATCCAGTAGATTTTTCAGGGCCGTGATTCCAGATGGCCCTGTACCGATTACCGCTACTTTCCGCTTCATTCCTTGGGGTGTTCTTGATTAATTTGGGTTATGGGGTTTAATCTAGGGAAAAAGCTTGAAAGAGTTTAAAGTTTAAAGGGGAAGATTTGGGGGAGGGAAGACCGAAGACGGAAGACGGAAGACGGAAGACGGGAGACCGAAGACCGATGTCGGATGTCGGATGACCGATGTCGGATGTCAGATGTCCGATGTCCGATGAAGAGCGGAAAGGGAAGTTGTATTGGAACGTCATAGCGAGGAGCTAAGCGGATTTTAATTTTTTGCGGATCGCAGGAAGCGACGAAGCTATCTTTATGAGTAGGGAAGACGGAAGACGGAGGACCGAAGACCGAAGACCGAAGACCGATGTCCGATGTCGATTGGAAAAGGAAGTTGTAATGGAACGTCATAGCGAGGAGCTGAGCGGATTTTAATTTTTTTGCGAATCTTAGGAAGCGACGAAGCTATCTTTTTGAGGAGGGAAGACGGAAGACCGAAGACAGGAGACGGAAGACAGAAGACAGAAGACCGATGTCGGATGTCGGATGACCGATGTCAGATGTCGGAAGAACTATGTCAAATGACCGATGTCGGATGACCGATGATCGAAGAGAGGGGTGAGAAAGTGGAAAAATTGTAAGAATAGGGTTGAGGTGCTGGATTGGGCAACTCCCCCCTACAGGGGGGCTAGGGGGGTTGAAATGTGGGAAGACGGAAGACGGAGGACGGAAGACGGAAGACGGGAGACGGGAGACGGGAGACGGGAGACCGAAGACCGATGTCGGATGTCAGATGTCGGATGTCGAATGTCGGATGTCGGATGTCAGATGACGGAAGACCGATGTCCGATGTCCGATGAAGCCCGGAATTGCAAAGCTTTGCTATCCGATTAATTGGCTGAAGTTCGATTTAATCTCGTGAATCGTCAATTAAGATTCAATTTCCCTTAAAATCATCTCCTCAAACACCCTAATCCCAAGGGTCGCAGGTTGCGAGATCACCTCAATGGATCGCAGATAGTTCCCGGGAGGGTTAGGGTCGATCAGGTATTTTTTGGCATGGGGAGGGGCATAGTCGATCAGACTTGCTGCGGGATAGACTTGCAGGGAGGTACCGATAATCAGGACAAAATCCGCCTTCTCCATCATCTCCATGGCGGGATACATCATCGGCACAGCCTCTCCAAACCATACGATAAAGGGCCTCAGCTGACTTCCCTTTTCGCATTTATCCCCCTCCTTGATTTCCCAATGGTCCAAGGGATAGACCAGCTTGGGATCCAGGGTGCTTTGGGCCTTGCTGAGCTCCCCGTGGAGGTGAAGTACCCGGGTCGAACCTGCCCGCTCGTGGAGGTCGTCCACATTTTGGGTGATGATTTGGACATCGAGGTGCTCTTCCAGTCGGGCTAGGGCGAGGTGGGCGGCATTGGGTTGGCAGTCCCGGGCCTGTTTTCTCCGCTGATTGTAAAAGTCCAGGACCAGGGCCCGGTTTCTCCTCCAGCCCTCGGGAGAGGCCACTTCCATCACGTCATGATTTTCCCAAAGGCCATTGGAATCGCGAAAGGTGCGGATGCCGCTTTCGGCAGAGACACCGGCACCGGAGAGGACGAGGAGAGTTTTTCGGGGCATGGGCAAAGAGATAGGATAGGAGCAGAAAAATAGCAAATTATCCCCGGCAGGGACAAAAAGCGTCAAGGGATTCACAAGTTTTTTGACGGTTTTACTAAATCCTACTTTTTAGTTTTCGGCGAAGTCCTATCTTTAGGAAATGATTTTTAAATGACCCGATAAACCGGATAAAAAATGAAGCAACTCCTTTTTCAAAATTCTTTAATAGGGCAAGTCTGCTCGGTTGGATGGAGATTCAGCCAGTCCCAAGCCCAGCAAGCCGACATCGACCGTCTCGACCGCGAAATCGACGCCCTAGTCTATGAATTGTATGGCTTGACCGAGGAGGAGATTAGGATAGTGGAAGGAGGTGAGGGGTGAAGAATTTTTTTAAAAACTTTCTCATATTGATTTCAATTCCATTATTCATTTTGGGAATTGTCCCTATGTTTTTTCCTAGAATCTTAAACATACTTCCAGATTGTTATAAATCTGATATTTATTTAAGCTTTATAGGGAATTTTTCTGTAGCTGCCGGATCATTCATTGGCTTTATTCTTTTGACTCTAGCATATCTACAGCAAGAGAAAAAACATCAACAAGAATTACAAGAAAGTGAACGGAGAAAAAGGGATGAATTCGTAGAAAGGTTTATTCAGCTCTTTGAAAATGTTAGAAACAAAATACAATATGGAAGATTAAGTGGAGAAAGGGCATTAGCTGAATTTCATAAAAATATTTTGATATTTTTAAATGAGCATACTTTAAACTCCGAAAATCCAGATGAAGTAAAAAAGGTTTTAGAAAAAGCAATTAAAGGAAGTAGTTTCACAAAAGGAGGTAGTTTAAATCTATATAAAAGAAGTTTGGATAATGTAATTAATAGGATCTATGAAGCTAAATCCATAGATTTAATTCCGTTTTTAGAGAATATACTGAGTGATGAAGAAAAAGCCATTATTTTTTATCTATATAAATTCTATTTTGTAAAAAGTCCTAGCTTTGAATTTCTTATTGAAAATGATTTTTTAGCATCACTTAATAGCACCATGCTAGCTAACCCAAAGCATATTTATTGGTTAAAATAACCCCGGCCTGAGCCTAGAATAAAAAGTTGGGACTAAGTCTAGATTCTATCTGCACTTTTCTTTTTGGAATTTGAAATTTTATTTCACGAAGTTTAAAAACTTTTAAGGAATGGTATTCCTTCTATCTAATGAATTTTTAAATTTTTTAGCACCTAATTCTTATTTCTTCTTTTAATTTAAGAGGCATAAAATCTGATTTATATCTTATTTTATGATAAACTTGGTAGTCATTGTCTTTGTAGAATTCATTATTTGCTATAGTTAGAGCTTTAATAATATTCGAAAAAAAGGATTTGATATCAGGCTCTTTTTGGAACATTTCTGTTGCGTCAATTATCCAGTAAAAAACTTTATGATATTCTTTTCTTAAAATTCCTTTTTTTGGAGAGCCTGAATTTCTCATTAGGTAAAATATAGCATAGCCTAATCTCATTTTATCAATAAATTTCATTTCAATATTATTAAAAGATACTTTTTTGTTCAATAAATAATCATTTGAAAATACTATTGAATATTTTTCATCTAAATCAATTTATTTGAAATTAGGAGATTCCATTTTAATTCCGGAATCCAAATGAACATTGTTTAAAAATTCTCTAACAAAGGAAATAAATTCATCAAAGCTTACATATTCTTCATATTTCTCTGAAGATTCCATAAGGTGTGAGGTAAAGAAAAAGATTAATATTGAAATAAATACCGATGAAAAAAAAGGAAATAGAAAAAAACCCAATTCGTATCCCCAGGTAAATATTTCTTGAACTTCTGAAAAGTAAGATATAATAAATGTTATAGAAATACTTAAGACCAATAAACACCACCAAATCCAGTGAAACTTATAAACTGCAAATTTTAATCTATGGCTCATTTGTCAAAATTAACAATTTTTTTTTAAAGCAACCTCTCCATCTGATTATAAAATAAGGGAAAGACCAGGCCGGATTTCTCCATCTAGGTGTAGAATATTGGCCGTGGACTAACCGTAGATTGCATCTACGCTTTCTCTCCTCTAAGTGTAGAATAGGCGTTTGACTGGGCGGAGTTTGTAACCCCAACTGAGCGTAGAAAAAGCCTTTGACTGGGCGGGATTTGCAATTCCGCCCCTATATTTTCAGGAATTTGTAATTCCTTCCACCCTATCCCCCTTCCTCCCGTAGGGAGGTTATTTTGGTAGAAAAAATCGATCCCTACCCAGCTTTATTCGACCCCGATAGGGGTCGTACTTTTTGGTTCTCTCCATGGTTGCTACCTACCTCAGACCCGTATCGGGTCTATTCTCCACCTGAGCGTAGAATAAGCGTTTGACTGGGCGGGATTTGCAATTCCGCACTATTATTCTTTAGAATTTGTAATTCCATTCAAGCAAGTTCAACCCCATTCGGGGTTGATGCCCACATCTTGGATTCACATTTCCCCCGGTTCTACCGGGGGCTATTCAGAGGTTTGACCACTACGTGGTCATGGATATATTATTAACAGATGATTTGGATGACAGACCCCTGACAAAGCCCGTCCCGATTACTGAAAGGATATCGGGAGGGTCAAACCTTTCATTAGCCACGCACGGGTTGTTGGGTGACCGAAGTCGAGCCCCAACCCGTGGAATAAATAGGTTCATGAATACGGTTTTCCCGACCCTATCAGGGTCGAACTTTAAAGATTACTTCGCTATCGCCCGTAATGACGGTAGGGGTACTTTCCAAGTGGGAGGGGGTACTTCGGAAGTACCCCCCTCCACTTCATTACCCTGACTCGTCCTAAAAATAGTTTACAGGTTATTGTTTAAATCCTGATACTGATTGACTATTTCTGTTAGTCCTTTTATTGGTTTACAAGTGTACGGTTTTTGGGGTAATAGTTTTTCCACAATCGATCTGTTTTTTGATTGGTTTGATGGATTTCTTCAGGAGTTTTGTTTC